>JBCQTG010000086.1:0-9003 GCA_047178765.1 Rikenellaceae bacterium
TACTACTGTCATTGCTGCCAACGAAAGTAGTATAGTTAATACTCTTTTCATAGTTTATGATTTAGTCATTATTTAACATATCCTACTGTCCAGCCGCTACCCTTGAGCGCTGCCCAGAACTTCTTGGTATCTTTAGGGTCTGGTTTGAAGTCAACAATTGTGTCGGGCTGTCCCAGATTCTTGTTCACCTTCATCCAGCTCTTTCCGCCATCAATAGAGACATAGGCACCGGGGTTAGGTGTGCTGCCCTTGGTTGTCGCTGCCGCTACAGTGATGATGTTAGGATCAACTGGCGAGGTCTCTGTCTGCCAGATAAAGGGCATGAAGAAGATCTTCTCCCAGCTCTTACCCTCGTTGGTGCTGCGCCATACTCCGCCTGTCTCGGCTGTTCCTGTAGGTGTTCCGCATGAGATGTAGAGTGCGCGGGTGTTGCGATCTTGGTATATGTTATTTACCGCCTCGATCTCAGCTGGGATCTTCATCTTCTCCCACTGGTCACCTTTGTTGGTGCTTTTATAGAGACCTCCGTTTGTACCACTCTTGCCAACAGTCAATGCTGCATAGAGTACATCGGGGTTGTCAACATCCATCCTGAATCGGCGAACACTAAAGTCCTTAGGAAATCCATTGTTGACCATCTCCCATGTGAGACCCTTATCGGTGCTTCTGTGTACACCAAAGTGGCTATAGTCTGCTGGTAGCGCAGGTCCACCGGGAACCTCTGAGACTGCGTTCTTCTCCGATACGAAGTAGATATTCTCGCCTGTCTTATGGTCTACCGTGAGTGAGTTCTGGTAGATACGTGATCCAGCGTTGAATGTAGGTAGTGGCTTAGAGATATTCTCCCATGTCTTACCTCCATCTGTCGAGCGACGAAGGTGTCCATAGTGAAGCTGGCGGAATTGGATTGTATAGATGATATTAGGATCGATTGGATCTACAGCTACCCATGCCAATCCGTGTGCGCCTTTAGGATTTAGCTGTCCTTCGATCTGGCGAACGGCAACCTGTTTCTCATCCTTGATATTCTCTAGTGGAGCATTAACCCACAAGCCATGCTCACCGCTACAGAAGAACATACGCCCCTCAACACCGGTCTCCAACATCATATAACGTCCCGGGAGGTTACTTGCTCCGCGACCTACCCATGCATTTGATCCGGGTGAGGTCTCAATGTCATCATATTGATGCCAGCTCATACCACCATCGGTTGAACGTACCATCTGCTGCTCGAAGCAGGCATAGATATTACCCTCAATATCGCGCTCCATAAATCTACAACCGTGGTTAGCCGCCTCTCTGTCTATATTAGGCTGCATATGTGCATATGTTGTGTTGACCTCGGTGGGGTTGTTGCGACTTGCCCAGTACTCTTTATCGGGGTTGTCGATCCAATATTTACCTGAACGTGCAGTACATATCCAGCTCTTACCTCCATCGCTTGTCTTCCATACATCTCCCGGTGCAAAACCATAGTCATGTTTTACGTTGCCACAGATATAGATCTCTTTAAGATTCTTAGGGTTGACTCTTAAGCGGTTAAATACCGATAGGATATTGCTTGGCAACTGCTTGAACTTAGCGTTAAACTCTTTAGTTGTGATTCCAAACCAGTGTGTCATCGTACGACCATATAGCCAACTTGTTGTTGAACGATCGGTGATCTTAGTGAGGTCGATAGCTAGATTACCCGTAATATCCTGCCATGAGGCAGCTGAGTCGTTACTCATATATACTCCTCCAGTGCTGCTTATAGTGTTGCCGTCCTCGTGGTAGGCTGTCTGGTCGAGAGCAAAGAGGATTATCTCCTTGCTCTTTGCATCGTAGTAGTAGTCCATATCGCGGATTACACGGTTTGGAATGCCACTATAGCTCGATTTCCAGCTCTCTCCTCCATCGGTACTCTTAAAGATACCTTTGGTTGTTGCGATGAAGATCTCCTTGCTCTTTGCAGGGTTGACGATTATTCGTCCCACCTCAATATTTGTTGGCAGACCAGTAGTTTTCTTTGTCCATGTAATACCACGGTCGGTACTTTTATATATATAGCCTTGAACCTTTTTGTCTCCAACTTGATCCTCTAGGCTCTTATGATCGAAGTGTATCTTCTTTACATTCCAGAAGTCCCCCGGTCCGAGATACCATATCTTGTCATTTGTTGGGTCGACAGCTATAGCCGACTGCTTGCCTGTCTTCTGCTCTGTAACAACCTCCCAGCTACGTCCGCGATTGGTTGTTCCCATCACCGTGCCGTTGGTTGTTGCCAATCCGAAGTCGGGGTTGGTGAATGAGAAGGCTGCTGCCTGAACACGCGTGAACATCTTACCCATGCCGTCGCAATCCTTCACTGTGAGCCAGCTCTCGCCTCCATCCCACGAGCCGTAGGTGTTGAACATATCGGGTGACATAATCATTGTCTTAGAGTCGGTAGGGTGCATCCAGATCATCTCACAATAGCCCGATGTGCCGGGGCTTACCTGATACCAATCGATATAGTCAGTCGATGTCACCTGTCTGGTTTGTAGCTCCTTAAAGTATGCCTTTGATGCCTTCTCTGTCGGTAGTGACTGTGCTTGTAGCGATAGCGCTGTGCATAGAAGAGCTGATAATGCAGTTAATCTTTTAATCATAGTTCTATTTATTAGGTTTTATTTTTTTGCCTTTTGAGCCTCTTTGTATCTCGACTCAGCCATCATCTGCTCGCGACGATCTGCATAGATAGTCATCAGATCTTTGCGCAACTCATCAGCTACCTTGCGGTACTTAGCGTTGTCGGTTACTAACAGATTCTTCATCTCTCCGGGGTCGTTCTTGAGATCTACCAACAGCTCCACATCATCAAGATCGAAGTAGGTATATTTGAAATCTCCCTTAACGACATTTGCAAAGGTGAAGTTCTCGCCATATATAAATGCGCGGTCAACACCCTTAGCCTTGCCCGATGCAACCTTAGCTAGAGATAGTCCATCCATCTTTGCAGGACTTTTTACGCCTGTCATCTCACAGAGGGTAGGGTAGAGGTCCACTCCCGAGACCAGAACCTCGTTGGTGACACCCTTTTTGATGTTTGGTCCTACCATGATTAATGGCACCTGCTGGCACTCATCGTAGGGGAATCCCTTTGTGATTGCGCGGTGTGCGCCCTGCATCTCTCCATGGTCAGAAGTAAAGATGATAATGGTGTTTTTATCTATCTCTGGGTTTGACTCCAAAGCGTCGAGGAGAGTTCCTACGTGTGCATCAACCTTTGAGACAAGACGTTTGTAGACCCAGCGATATTGTCTCCAATACTCATCGGTGAACTTTTGTGTAACACCCTTGCCTCCATTTGGGTAACCCTCCGTAGGCTCGAAGTTGTAGGGTAGTTCGGGTGCATGTTTTGCAAAGAACTCATCTGTTGGTATCTCCGCCATCTCTGCTCTAACCTCCTTAATCATCCCTACGCGCTCGCTTAATTTCTGTGAACTCTCCTTAGGGTAGACATCTTTTGACTTATGCACCGTACCCTCCATACATATGTCGTGGGGGTTGATAAAGCTCGTAACCATTAAAAAGGGAGCCTCGCTGCTCTTACGACTCTTTAATAACTCAGCCGCTGCTGCCGCTGTCGCTCCGCGCTCATCCTCACCTAGCCACTTGTCAAAGCCATAGTTTGTAGGGTGTCCGTGCATCGCTGTCCCCTTTGGTGATGGGAGTGCAAATGGTAGGTGAGTCTTACCTCCATAGATGGTCTCATAGCCCGCCTCTTTAAAGGCTAGACCCATTGCATTCTCCTTGATAACCTCCAGCGTATTCTCTTTATTGAGGTGCGCACCGCCATTGCTGCGGATCTCATAGGCTCCTCCGTAGAGACCTGTAAAGATGGCAAAACGAGATGGCATAGAGGCTGCATTGGGGCAGTAGCAATTCATAAACGATGTCCCCCTCTTAACCAAGCGATCCATATTTGGTGTCTCGCAGTAGTTCTCGGGGGTGATCTTCTTGTATGCACTTATTGTATTCAGCGACTGCTGGTCAGTGATGATAAAGAGTACATTTGGTCTCTTCTGTTGTGCTGCTACGGCACTCACTCCTAGAGCGGCGAGTAGCGATAGAGATATTGCGGCTCTCATCTAATTACCTTTTACTTGTGTTTGACTCCGCCCATACAACCCTCTTCTCGCGTCCGTTGTTGATCGCCCAGTGTGTTGTATAGTATCTGTCCATGTGTGCCTGTAGACTCTTTGTTGTAGACTCAAGACCCTTTTGTCCATAAACATTGTTCATCTCTAATGGGTCCTCAACAAGGTCGAACAATGCTGGTGCATTCTCCTTGATATAACCATCGGGCTTCACCGAACGGATCAGCTTATAGCGTCCATCGGTAGCCATAATCCACGATCCCATATTTGAGAATACGACATTATTCCAATCCTTAGCGATCTTATTTGTCTTGATAAGTTCAGCACAGTTGCGACCAGCATAGTCGACACTACTTTTTGTTCCTGTCATTGCTAGGATTGTAGGTGCGAAATCTGGTGTTCCCATCGGATGGCGAACAATTGTTCCAGCTTTTATAGTTTTTGGATAGTGCATGATAAAGGGAACTTTTGCAGCCGCCTCAAATGGGACACCTTTATTATCCTTATCGTGTTCACCCAACATATCTCCGTGGTCTGCCGTAAAGATGACGATTGTGTTGTCTAGGATATTTGCCTCTTTGAGAGCATTGACGATCTTGCCAACATTATCATCTACACACTTCACCATTCCGTAGTATGCCCTCATCTGCTTAGGGTCCTCAGGTAGCGTCAACCCCGCTGGGCGTTTGCTACCTGTTTTTTTGAGCCAATCAGGGATATTCATCTTATCTAGATTTGCCGATGCTGGTATCTCGAAATTCATCTCATCATACATTGTATCGTAGGGTTTACGAACAGAGTTACCATCGTGAGGATCGGGGATCGAGACCATATAACAGAATGGTTTATCTTTGTTCTCTCGGATAAACTCAACCGCTCTGTCGCCGAGAAAATCAGTTGTAAAGCTCTTCTCATCTGCAATACTTGGGAACGCTTCGCGCTTGCCATCTTTTGACATCACAATACTTGGCACACCATCTTTGATCTCTACAACCTTGAAGTGTCCGCGGTTAAACATAAATTCATTATGCTCAAATCCGAATTTTGACTTTGGCGCCCACCCCGGTTTGTCCGAACCATCGAGATGCCACTTGCCTGCATAACCAGTAACGTAGCCATTGTCCTTTAATGTCTGAGCAAAGGTTTCGATATTGTCGTTCATATGCACATCATTGGCAACTACGTGTGTATCACCCATATACATGCCGCTCATAAATGTCGATCGAGAAGGAGAACTAACAGGTGATGCAGCGTAGAAGTTGGCACATATAGCTCCATTATTCGCCAGATAGTCTAGATTTGGGGTCTCGACAACATTTCCCTTTCCCCACGGCTCAGCAGCCTCCTCAGGGAGTAGTGCGCGATGTGCGCCAATAGTTCTGAAGTTCTGCTCATCGGTGTAGATGATAACTACATTTGGTCCTTTAGAAGCAGCAATAGATGCAAAGGTTGCAGCACTTAGGAGCGCTGTCGTTGAGATAGTACGTTTCATATTTTGTTGTTTTTGTTTCAGTTTACCTTAGCAAAGGTAGCAAAAAAAAACGGGACAACAAAATATAGATTATGATTATTCTACCTGCTCCACTCTCCAACCTCTAAATCACGAATATCTGCTCCATCAATAGTTAGGCGGATGGCGGTGCGAACCCTATGTATTCCATGTTTACCTGCCCCTCCGGGATTGATATGTAGCAGGTCATAGTGCTGATCGTAGATCACCTTTAGAATATGTGAGTGTCCTGCGATAAAGAGCGTTGGACGCTGAGCCATTATCAGCGCCTCAGCTTGCAGATTGTAGCGTTTGGGGTAGCCGCCTATATGGGTCATCAACACCTCTACACCCTCGCATTTAAACGACTCATACTGGTGAAATGCTCTGCGCATTGATGCATCATCAATATTTCCATATACACAACGCAGGGGCTTGAACTTGGCAATCTCATCCGCAACCTCACAGTTTTGCCCCCCTACATCTCCCGCATGCCAGATCTCATCAACCTCGCTGAGGAAGTTGCGCAGGGCATCGTCAAATGTCCCGTGTGTATCTGATATTATTCCTATTCTTTTCATCTTTATATTATGCTATATGTCATGCTGAGCGAAGCGAAGTATCTCGCAAGGTCTTTAATTGATATTGCGAGATACTTCGCTTCGCTCAGCATGACAGTCAGATTAATACTTCTCTCCCCACAACTGCTCCATGCGCTCGGCTATCGTGCGCTCGGTAGAGTTCTCTCTGTTTGGAGTGTAGAAACTATGACCAACAAGGGTGTCGGGCATAAACTCCTGATCTACAAAGCTCCCTGCATAGTCATGAGCATATTTATACCCCTTGCCATAGCCACTCTCTTTCATTAATTTTGTCGGGGCATTGCGTAGATGCAGAGGTACAGGGGTGTTATTCTTCTCGTTATTGATATATTGTAGAGCTGCATTGATCGCAACATAGGCGCTATTCGACTTTGCACTTGTAGCTAGATAGATCGTTGTCTCCGCTAAGGTGATACGAGCCTCGGGCATGCCGATCTTATGCACCGTGTCGAAACAGGCATTTGCCAAAAGAAGTGCATTAGGGTTTGCCAATCCTATATCCTCTGAGGCTAGAATAACCAATCTACGTGCGATAAATCGCGCCTCCTCACCACCTGCTAGCATCCTCGCTAGGTAGTAGATCGCAGCGTTTGGATCGCTCCCTCGAACAGATTTTATAAATGCAGAGATAACATCATAGTGCTGCTCGCCACCCTTGTCGTAGAGGGCGATATTTTGTTGTAATGAGTCGGTGACCAGACTGTCTGTGATTATAATCTTTTCACCCCTATCGCTAGCACCAATTACTATATCTAGAATATTTAGTAGCTTGCGCGCATCGCCACCAGCAAAGGTGAAGAGTGCCTCACGCTCCTTAACCTCAATATCTAGCCTTTTGAGCTGCTCATCGGTCGTCAATGCGCGTTGAAGCAACAGCTCCAGATCATCCACCTCAAGGGGCTTCAATATATATACTTGACAACGGCTTAATAGTGGTGAGATAACCTCAAATGATGGGTTCTCAGTCGTTGCACCCACAAGTGTAAAGATACCCTGCTCAACAGCTGCTAGCAACGAATCCTGTTGTGATTTGTTGAATCTATGTATCTCATCTATAAATAGTATGGGCTGTGAGGAGTTGAAGAAGCGATCTTTTTTAGCGCGCTCAATAACATCCCTAACATCCTTAACCCCCGAGGTGACTGCCGATAGTGTATAGATCTGTCGCTCTAAGGTGGTTGCAACTAACTTAGCCAATGTCGTTTTACCAACTCCCGGAGGACCCCACAGAATGAAAGAGGGGATATTTCCCGTCTCAAAAAAGCGACGGAAAATACCCTTCTCTCCAACTAAATGTTGCTGACCTATATAGCCATCGATCGTCGTTGGTCGTAGACGTTCGGCTAGTGGTGCTGACATGACAGGCGGATCGCCTAGTTCTCAGGTGTTAGCGTATCTAAGTACAACTCATCCAACTGCGCCTGATCGATCTGCGATGGTGCATCGATCATCATATCCCTACCTGCATTGTTCTTTGGGAATGCGATGTAGTCCCTGATCGACTCCACGCCTCCAAACAGCGAGCAGAGGCGGTCGAAACCAAATGCCAATCCACCATGTGGGGGCGCACCATACTTAAACGCATTCATCAAGAATCCAAACTGCTCCTCAGCCTTCTCTGGTGTAAAGCCCAAGATTTCAAACATCCTAGCCTGTAGCTTTGAGTCGTGGATACGGATTGAACCGCCGCCGATCTCGACACCGTTGCAAACAAAGTCATATGCATTAGCACGAACAGCCCCGGTATCGCTATCCAAGAGGTGAATATCCTCAGGCTTAGGTGATGTGAATGGGTGGTGCATAGCGTAGAAGCGGCTGGTCTCCTCATCCCACTCAAAGAGAGGGAAGTCAACAACCCACAGCGGAGCAAACTTAGAGCTATCGCGTAGCCCCAACCTCTCAGCAACCTCCAGACGGAGTGTGTTGAGCTGTCCCAAAGCCTTGAACTTCTTTCCGCAAAGGATAAAGACCATATTACCACCCTTAGCGCCACAGCGGTCGGCAATCGCCTTAACCTGCTCAGGTGAGTAGAACTTATCAATAGATGATTTGGTCGATCCATCAGCCTCAACTCTAATCCATACCAACCCCTTTGCTCCAACCTGTGGACGTTTAACGAAGTTGGTCAACTCATCGATCTGCTTACGAGTGTAGCTTGCGCACCCCTCACCGGCAAATCCACAGATATATTCGCAGTCATCAAAGACACTAAATCCATAACCCTTAGTTAGATCGGTGAGGTCAGAGAACTCCATTCCGAAACGTACGTCGGGCTTATCCGATCCATACCTCTCCATCGCCTCGATCCATGGCATGCGTTGGATTGTCTCAGCTAGTTCGACACCCATAACCTCCTTAAACATATATCTAGCCCAACGCTCAAATGTCGACAATACATCCTCCTGCTCAACAAATGCCATCTCACAGTCGATCTGTGTAAACTCTGGCTGACGATCGGCACGTAGATCCTCATCACGGAAGCAGCGGACGATCTGGAAGTATTTATCATATCCCGCAACCATCAATAGCTGCTTAAATGTCTGAGGTGACTGTGGTAGGGCGTAGAACTAATTTGGGTTCATACGGCTAGGTACAACAAAGTCACGCGCACCCTCAGGGGTTGACTTAATAAGGTATGGAGTCTCAATCTCCAAGAATCCCTCGCTATCGAGGAAGTTACGTACGGCATGAGCCATCTTATGGCGTAGGATCAATGCCCTCTGCAATGGCGCACGGCGAAGATCCAAGTAGCGGTACTTCATCCTAAGATCATCACCACCATCTGAGTTCT
>JBCQTG010000087.1:0-8988 GCA_047178765.1 Rikenellaceae bacterium
AATACTGCTGCCACTTTGTGAGTGTGTGCTTCTCCAACATCTTGTGCGCTGCGATGATTACGATCGGTGCTGCCGCCTCGAAACCTACACGACCCTTGATACCAATAATTGTATCTCCGATGTGCATATCACGACCAATACCAAACTTAGAGCAGATAGCCTCCAATGCAACGATAGCCTCAACCTTGCTCATAGCCACTCCATTGACAGCCGAGATCTCACCCTTATCGAATGTGATCTTCAACGACTCCTCGCCACTAGCGGTCACCTGACTAGGGTATGCGCTCTCGGGAAGTGTCTGCTCCGACTTCAAAGTCTCCTTACCGCCGATACTTGTTCCCCAAAGACCCTTATTGATAGAGTACTCCATCTTCACAAAATCAGCCTCATAACCCCTCTCCTTGAGGTAGTTAATCTCATACTCACGAGTAAGAACCATATCGCGTGTAGGTGTGATAATCTCGATGTCTGGAGCCAAAATATCGAATGTCAAGTCAAAGCGAACCTGATCGTTTCCTGCACCTGTAGAGCCGTGAGCTACCGCCTCAGCACCAATCTCCTTAGCATACTCGATGATCGCTATAGCCTGAAAAATACGCTCCGAAGAGACCGAGATAGGATATGTGCCATTACGCAACACATTTCCAAAGACCATATAGCGGATGCTCTTATTGTAGTACTCCTCAGTCACGTCCAATGATGCATGTGACGTAGCACCTAGAGCCAATGCACGCTCCTCAATACGCGCCAGCTCCTCCTCGCCAAAACCTCCTGTATTAGCCACCGCCGTGTGAACCTCATAGCCACACTCGTCGCTCAAATACTTTACACAAAATGAGGTGTCCAAACCTCCGCTAAATGCCAATAGGACTCTCTTCTTACCCATGATTTTATATTTTATTCTATATATTTATTTAAATTATCTCCATCGTTTCGCTCACTACTATCGCCTAAAACCTCCAATATCGGTGATTTAGTAACCTTTGCATCAACATACTCTCTAACTACAGGGTCATACAACATACCTGTACACAAACACATCCTACGATTATTACGTTGCAGAATATCGAAGTTCACGCACCCCTCGCAGCCTTTCCAGAACTCCTCATCGTCGGTCAACTCCGAGAAGGTCACAGGGACATAACCCAACTGAGAGTTGAGCTTCATAACAGGCAAAGAGGTGGTGATACTAAACAACTTAGCCATTGGAAAACGCTGACGAGCAAGGTTAAAAGTCTCTCTCTTAATTCTAGCAGCCAACCCCAGTTTTCGATACTCTGGGTCAACAATCAAACCCGAAGTAGCAACATAATCTCCATGCCCCCAACTCTCAATATAGCTAAACCCGACCAGTCTCACACCATCTAGCGCCACTACAGCCTTTCCCGAATTTATCTTCTCAGAGATATACTCTGGTGATCGTCTTGCAATTCCAGTCCCACGTTGCAAAGCCGACTCATAAATCAAATTGCATATCAACTCCGCATACTGAGCATGTTTAGGCTCAGCAAAAATTACATCTATCATCTTTTACATCTAAATTTTCATCTATCCTCGTCCGAAACCTATTGGTCTGCGGGGGTTCATTTTTCAACATCTCTCCTCAAGGGTCTACTCGACTCCATCTCTACCCATTCGTTCTATACGCCTTCAACACCCCTTTGATTCTCATTATTGAGTGGATCAGAGTATCTACAATCCCTGCACTAGGGACCTCAACAGTCACTGTTCCTACAGCCGTGCCATCCGACTTCGAGTCGATCGAGATATTACGTATCACCAACTTCAACCCCTTACTAATCACCTCTGTAACCTGATTGGTCATACCCATAGCATCTTTAAAGACTATCGCAATGGTGACTCTAAATGCTCCACTGCCCCGATCGCGCCACGTTGTCTCCAACACTCTATAGGGGTAGTTCTCCCGCAATCGTCTAGCATTGGGGCAATCCATACGGTGGATAGTTATTCCCGCACCTATAGTTACAAAACCAAATATCTCATCTCCCTTGATCGGATTGCAGCACTTACCCAATTTATAGTCGAGGTTATCTATAGCCTCATCAATAATCAGGGCATCACTACCGCCCGAATTCTGCTGCTCCCTATCTCTCTCCGCTGCCCTCTCTGCCTTCTCCGCCTTCTCTCTATCGAGCTGTTCGGCAGCTGCTCGCCTCTGCTCAGCTATCTCACCCGAGATGAGCTTTATCAGATGCTCCTTGATCTGCGCCATCTCGATATTTTGCGTACCCACCAACTCATAGAGCTGTGTTCCTGTACGTACCTTATATATCTTACTAAGGTGAGCCACCGCCTCATCAAGCGAGATGGTCAACTTCCAGTTTTTCAGTTTACGTTCCAGCTCCTCACGCCCGATCCTTGCACTCTGCGCCTTCTCATCACGCAGATATGATTTGATCTTATTTCGCGCCTTGCTAGTGACAACTATATTCAACCAATCCGCCTTAGGGTGTTGATTCTTCTGTGTATTTATAGAGACTATATCACCATTCTGCAACACCTCCCTAATCGACCCTGCCCTATCATTGATCTTTCCGCCGACACATGTCGAGCCTAGCTTAGTGTGAATATCAAATGCAAAGTCGAGAAGTGTTGCCCCCTCAGGAAGTTTTCTAATATCGCCATTAGGTGTAAAGACAAAGATCTCACTGTTAGCCTGCACAGCATCGAACCTATCGGCTATCGACTCCGTAGTCTGCTCCATCAACTCACGCAACCTACCTAACCACATCTCATTTCCACCCTGCTGAACACCCTTATATCTCCAGTGTGCAGCGATACCCCTCTCAGCCACAGCATCCATCCTCTCGGTACGAATCTGTATCTCAACCCACCGTCCATCGCCAGCCGCAACAGTCGTATGCAGCGACTCATAGCCATTCGATTTAGGGATAGTAATCATATCCTTCAACCTCTCGGTGTTAGGTGTATAGCAGTCACTAACCAGCGAATAGACCATCCAACACATCAACTTCTCCTGCTCCGCGGGGCAGTCGATAACCACCCTAATAGCAAAAATATCGAAAATATCCTCAAAGGCGATCCCCTGACTAGTGATCTTATTCCATATCGAATATATACTCTTGGTTCTACTCTTAAGCGTGTACTTCACCCCCGCCTTATCGAGAGAGGACTTTATTGGAACGACAAACCTCTCGATAAATGCATTTCGCTCCGCCTCACCCTCTTTGAGCCTCTTGACAATCTGCTCATACTCCTCGGGGTGGAGATACATCAACGATATATCCTCTAGTTGAGATTTCAGTTTATATAGCCCCAGCTTATGGGCAATCTGCGCATATAGATGCAGTGATTCCCAGCTCTTCTTATGCCACTTCTTCTGTGGGAACATAGAGAGACTGCGCATCACCTCCAACCTATCGGCTAGCTTGATGAGTATCACACGTGGATCGGCAGAGTATGAGATAATCAACTCCCTAAAGCTATCCGCCTGCTCCGACTCTGTTTTGAGTTTGATCTGCGAGATATTACACAACCCCATAGCGATCCCAAGAGGCTCCTCGCCCCATATACTCTTTATCTCCTCTGATAGCTCTAAGATATTCTCCCCTCCGCTCTTGACCTCGATACGGATCACATCATGGATAAGTGATGCGATGGTGGAGTTGTAACCGAGACCAACCTCGGTAATTACGATATGAGCCACACCCACACAGTGATCGAGCATTGGACTGCCATCATATCTTGAGTGACCCGACAGTCGCTCAGCGGCAAAATCCAACGCTTTATCAACGAGTGCTTGGCTCCCCGCAGAGAAGTTCTCGCGGATCACGCCTCGTAGATTATCGTAACGTTCGAAGCTCATACAGCGTCAAAGGTAAATATTTTTTTCTATTTAATCACTACATTATTAATCTTTTTACTACTTTTATCGCGAAATTTATTTTAAATTATGGGAAAGGTTAATATAGAGGCTCGCGTAGAGCGTGCAAGAGAGCTTTTTAAGAGTGGTTATAACTGCGCTCAATCGGTGTCAATGAGCTATGCAGATCTATTTGATATTGAGGATAGTGCGATTGCTATCCTATCGGGATCATTTGGTGGTGGTTTTGGTCGTATGCGAGAGATCTGTGGTGCTGTTAGCGGAATGGGAATCATCGCCTCGATGATGCACCCCGAGATTAGCGATCCGAACAACAGAGCAGCGAAGAGCCAAAACTACAACTCTGTGCGCCTCCTAGCCGACAAGTATAAAGATGAGTGTGGATCGATCATCTGCCGCGAGCTGCTAGGTCTCGACAAAGCGACCCCAACAAAGAAGATCCCCTGTGCCGACCTAGTTGCCATAGCAGTGCGTATTGTTGGCGAACATATCAACGAGACGTCAATCTAGTGTTACTCCTCTCCCCATACTCTTATCTTTTAGGTGATTAACTCACAAATTTAATAAAATAGATTAAACAAACACATTTTTAAGCAGAAAAACTTAAAACAGATTCTTATATTCAAAAAAAAATTTTTACATTTACAGAATGAAAAGAATATTACTAAACATCACAACACTACTGCTGCTCGCAACAACACCGCTTGCAGCACAGCAGTATAAGGAGGATTATCAAATCGACCGCACGAAAAGGGGGGATATCAACACCTCTCCCGGAATAGAGATGGTCTATGGGCTAATGACAGGTGTTAATATCCCAATAATGAGAGATAAACACCACGACATCAAGAGCGAGGGGAGTGCCGGATTTATGTTCGGAGCAAGATGGGGTATCGACCTAGGCGGTTTTGAGATTGTGCCTGAGTTCTGGTACTACCACGATGTAATGACCCTCAACAACCCAGATCAAGGGGTCAAAGCAGACCTCAAATCGGATAGCTTTGAGGTACCTATAGTATTTGGTATTGATCTAGGCAGGAGGATGAAGTTTAACTTCGGACCATCATTCTCGCTTGCTAGCAGCGCTGAGCTTGAGTATGGGGATGAGACATTTGACTTTGGTCGCTACCAATCAACATGTGGATACTTCTTTGGATTGAGCTATACAGCGTGGGATCATTGGGTGGCAGATGTCCGCTACACAGGACGATTTGTGTCGAGCGAGAATCAGTGGCCCAATAGCGACACTCAATATGACTACCGTTACTATGGCGTTACTGTTGCTGTAGGTTATAGATTCTAATGGGGAGTATAGAGATTGAGTTGGAGGGTATCGACCCTCGCGAGCTGTATGGAGCGCAGGAGATCTACCTAGAGCAGATCCGTAAAATGCACCCCACGCTGCGCATCGTTGCACGAGGATCATCGATAAAGGTCTTTGGTGATGATGAGCAGAGTCGTCGTTTTGAACAACGTCTCGATGAACTGGTTAACTACTTTCAGCGGTATGGTCACCTCTCAGAGTTGGTTATCGAACAGACATTCTCAGGTTCGAGGGTGGTCACTGAGGAGCGAGTAGATCGAGATGTGATACTCTTTGGCAGTGGGGGGAATATAATTCGCGCACGAACACCCAACCAACAGCGATTAGTCAAGCTCTATGAGAGCTGCGACCTGCTCTTTGCCGTTGGTCCAGCGGGTTCGGGAAAGACATATACAGCCATTGCACTGGCGGTTAAGTCGCTCAAAGAGAAGCGAGTAAAGAGAATTATCCTCACCCGACCAGCTGTTGAGGCTGGGGAGAGGTTAGGGTTTCTACCCGGAGATCTGAAGGAGAAGTTAGATCCATATCTACAGCCACTCTACGATGCGCTGAATGATATGATCCCACCCTCGACACTACAGAAGTATATGGAGGAGGGGGTAGTTCAGATTGCACCGTTAGCCTATATGCGTGGACGAACACTCGACTCAGCCTTTGTGATCCTCGATGAGGCACAGAATACCACCCTCTCGCAGATCAAGATGTTCTTGACACGTATGGGTCGCTCGGCACAATTTGTGGTTACGGGAGATGTAACGCAGATCGACCTGCCAAATAGTCGCGATAGTGGATTGGAGAGGGCGATCAACCTGCTGAGAGATGTTAAAGAGATTGGAATAGTGGAGTTTGACAAACGAGATATTGTACGCCACCCATTAGTAAAGAAGATAGTAGCGTCATTCGAGAAATATATATAAATGCTATGAATAGAGACTTAACAACCCTAGAGCCACAGCTAGTGTGGCGACACTTTGAGAAGATATGCTCAATACCCCACCCATCAACTGAAGAGGAGGCGCTGAGCAAGGCGATAATAGAGTATGCCAAATCGCTCTCATTGGAGTGCGAGATAGACCATGCGGGAAATGTAATCATCCGCAAAGGGGCAACGGCAGGGATGGAGAGTCGCCAATGCACACTTCTACAGGCTCACCTAGATATGGTGCCACAGAAGAATAACGATAAGGAGTTCGACTTCTCAAAAGATCCTATTGAGTGCTATATCGATGGGGAGTGGGTGCGTGCAAACGGCACAACACTAGGCGCAGATAACGGTATCGGAATGGCAGCAGCACTGGCGCTATTAGAGGACCCCACAGCTGTTCATGGCGACATTGAGATACTACTCACAGTCAATGAGGAGCGCGGAATGGATGGCGCAGAGGCTCTCAAACCCGATCAGCTACGCAGCACAATCATGCTCAACCTCGACACTGAGGATGAGGATGAGCTATGTATAGGTTGTGCTGGAGGGTTGAATCTAGTTGCAAAGATGGCTCACCAGATTACAAACACACCGCGTAATGGCTATGTAGCTCGCAGATTAGAGATCAAAGGGCTTAAGGGTGGTCACTCGGGGGTGCAGATCCATGAGCAGCGTGCTAATGCCAATAAACTTCTATTCAGATTGCTTAGATTAACCAAATTAGATATAATATTGGTAAGTGCCGATGGAGGAACACTTAGCAACGCAATCCCTCGCGAGGCGTCGGTAGATCTACTTATCCATAAGAAGGATCTCAAACTATTCGAGGAGCAGGTGAGTAGATTCAAAGAGAATATCACCCTTGAGTATACACCCGTAGAGGAGTCTATATCACTCACTCTCAACGAGATTGCATACCCAAAGAAGATGATCGATCAAGATAGCGCAGCCCTACTCGTATGGGCAATGGCTGCCGCACCCGATGGAGTACACAATATGTCAAACACCATCCCGGGATTGGTG
This sequence comes from Rikenellaceae bacterium, assembly GCA_047178765.1. Lineage (GTDB taxonomy): Bacteria > Bacteroidota > Bacteroidia > Bacteroidales > Rikenellaceae > Alistipes. The sequence continues at coordinate 7,138 of JBCQTG010000087.1, forward strand.
CAGACATCATCAAACCTTGCTATTGTCCGCACAGATGATGATAGTACTATGGTGGAGTTCTTTATACGCTCAGCCTCTGAGACACAGAAAGTTGAGCTTGCCGACACTATCGCCTCAATCTTTGAGCTTGCAGATGGTGATGTTAGCTGTACCGGTAGCCACCCCGGCTGGCTCCCCAACCCCAACTCAGCGATCCTAAAGGTTGTCAAGGAGTGTTTTACCAAGCAGTATGGCGAGGAGCCAAAGGTTCAGGCTGTACATGCCGGCTTAGAGTGTGGATTGATCGGCTCAATATACCCTAAGATGGATATGATCTCTATGGGTCCCACAATCGTATCACCCCACTCACCAGATGAGTGTGTTGAGATTGGCAGTGTAGCACGATTCTACACCCTACTTAAATCAGTATTGGCAAATATACCTGAATAGTGGAGAGAGAGGTGAGAGAGAGGATCGATAATGGCAATGACCAGACATGGTTTATGATTGTCAACCCAAAGGCTAATGGGGGTAAGGCACTATTGGAGATGCCTAAGATCTCTAAGTACCTCCATGATGAGGAGGTGGCATGTGACCCCCACTTTACCGAACGCAAGTACCACGCCTCTGAGCTAGCTGTAACAGCAGTAACTAAGGGTTATCGTAAGATTATCGTTGTTGGAGGTGATGGCACAATGCACGAGGTGGTCAATGGTCTCTTTGTCCAGCAGGTGGTTGATCCCCACGATGTGACTATAGCCTTTATCGGTGTGGGTACAGGGGGTAACTGGCTACTTAACTTTGGATTCAAAGAGGGTGGTTACCATGAGGTAATCAAAGCGATCAAGGCTGAATGTATTAGTTATCAGGATATTGGCATTGTTAATTACGAGGAGGCGTTGTTCAGACAAGATAGATACATGGTTAGTGTAGGTGGTACAGGCTTTGATAGCTACGCCGTAAAACGCTTCTCTCATCGACTGATGAAGGGGAATAGGAGCAAGATCGCCTATCTATGGTCTCTATTGAATAGCTATATCAGATATAAACATAAAGGGGTAAAGATCTATGCCGATGGCGAACTAGTCTACAATGGGCTGCTCTTTAGTGCCGCGGTGGGTGTAGGACGATACAACATCGGTGGAGTGCAGCAGCTGCCAAATGCAATCTCAGATGATGGATTGCTAGATATGACTATATTTAGACCAATCCACTTTTGGCATATAATGTTCCGATTCCTCTACCTCTACGATGGTAATCTATACCGCATAGGACACGCCGAACACCACCGCGCACGCCATATCCGAATAGAGTCTATTCCAGAGATGAGCGTAGAGATCGATGGAGAGGTTTTAGGTGATACACCTCTTGAATTCTCAGTAATGGATAAAGCACTTAAGATTATCGTCAGTCCCAACTACCTGAAACAGGGGGTAATCTCAAAATAGCACTGAGGTAGTGCCTCTAGCCTTTAATCAGATTGGCTAACGAGAGTGATTAAAAGGTCAGAAGAGCGTTGCACTTTCACTCGTTATAAGATTGGAGGGGGGGGGAGAGGGGGTGAGGCGACTACATATCGTCGTCGTCCTCCTCCTCCATCATCTCATCTTTAGCATTTATATCCTCCTCGAACATATCCTTATCGTCATCCTCATCCTCGTTGTCATGGACTTTATTGTCGATCTTTACATCAACTTTAACTAGGTAGTCAATCTCATCCGTTTGGTATGGTACAGCATAGAAGAAGTCTCCGTTAGGCTTATCGATGCGCATCATCGCCTCTGTATACCCGAGTGGGTAGTGGGCTTTGACCATCTCCTGAAGCTCCACAGGGAGGTTGTTGAAACTTGTGACTACTCGTCTTTTGTTGAT
>JBCQTG010000088.1:0-8702 GCA_047178765.1 Rikenellaceae bacterium
ACTGCTCGTTGGTTGAAATCTCCCAGATCATCTCATCTAACCCTTAAACTTCTCTATTGCCCTCTGGTACTCACTTGTCAAAGTTGCGAATAGCTCCTTGACGCTCTCGATCTTTTCAGCACGCCATGCGTTGCTACCTGCAAAGGCATAACCACGCTCTAGCTTACCCTTGAATGCATTGTAGAGCGCCATCATTATACAGTAGGGGCTACGCTCGACTTTACATGTTTTGATGCAGTCGAATGGGCAACTCTTAGGGATAGTAAGACCCGACTTCACCCTCTCCAAAAAGGAGCTATTTATTGCTCGTCCGGGCATCCCCACGGGGCTTTTGATAATCTCAATATCAGACTCTTTAGCATCGATATAGCTCTGTTTGAATGCCATATCTGCATCGCACTCATAGGTGGTCACAAAACGTGTTCCCATCTGTACGCCATCTGCTCCGAGCGCCATTATTGCACGAATATCCTCTCCTGTGTAGATTCCACCGCCTGCGATAACGGGGATTCTAGCGCAGTTATTCTTTGCCTCAAACTCTCTCACTGCTGCTACGACCTCTGGCACAATTGCCTCTAACGAGTGATCTTGGCTATCGATCTGCTCAACTGAATAGCCGAGGTGACCACCCGCCTTTGGACCCTCAACAACGATTGCATCAGGCACATAGTTATAGCCAGACAACCACTTCTCGCACAACAACTTAGCTGCTCTAGCGCTCGAAACGATAGGGGCTAGTTTTGTACTACTATCTGGTGTTAGAAACGATGGCAACGATAGCGGTAACCCTGCACCCGAGAAGATAATATCTGCCTTCTCAGCAATAGCTGTCTTAACCATATCAGCGAAATTAGACATAGCCACCATCACATTGACTCCGATCACACCCTTAGTCGCCTCACGCGCCTTGCGAATCTCCTCCTTCAAACCGAGGATTGAAGCCTCGTTATATTTTGATGATAAGTTTTTGTAGATAACCCCCAGACCAGCTGACGAGATCACCCCTATACCCCCTTGGTTAGCGACCGCAGATGCCAACCCCGATAGAGATATACCAACCCCCATTCCACCCTGCACGATAGGCACGGGGATATTGAGGTTTCCAATTGTAATTGATTTCATTCTATTTTGTAAATTTATTGTATAACGATCCTTGCGACCGTATATTTCTGAAACTGCTGCAAATATACTCTTTTTAGGCGAGAGAACAACTATCCGCCACTTTTTTTACTGCATTTTAACACTCTTTATAGACCCATATGTTCGTATCGAGCCACCGGCGTCACACTCAGATCACTCATCATGCCCGCCTGCAAACGATATAGCCCGGCAATAGCGATCATCGCAGCGTTATCGGTGGTGAACTTCAACGCTGGGATAAATGTCCTCCATCTACGCCTCTCGCCCTCGCTGACGATAGCTCTGCGCAACCCTGAGTTTGCCGCCACACCACCGGCAATAGCTATATCCTTTATGCCTGTATCTTTAGCCGCCTTAACCAACTTATCAAGCAGCGTATCGACAATCGCACACTGCAACGAGGCGCACAAATCACACTTTCGCTCCTCTATAAAATTTGGATTGATAGCCATCTCATCGCGCAGTGTATAGAGGAATGAGGTCTTAAGACCCGAGAAGGAGTAGTCATACTCACTCACGTGGGGACGAGCAAAGGCAAACGCCTTATCATCACCCTCTTGAGCCAGACGATCAATCACCGGACCACCGGGATAGGGAAGCCCCATCACCTTAGCACACTTATCAAACGCCTCACCCGCAGCATCATCGATGGTTGTGCCAATAATCTCCATCTCCATAGGTGACGAAATCTTAATGATCTGACTATGTCCACCACTAACCAACAGACACAAAAAGGGAAAGCTAGGGTGAGCAATCTGCTCCCCCTCCACATCAATAAAGTGCGAGAGTATATGTCCCTGTAGATGGTTCACCTCAACCATCGGGATACCATTCGAGATCGACAAACCCTTAGCAAAGGCTACCCCGACATGCAGCGACCCCATCAACCCGGGACCACGCGTAAAGGCGATAGCATCAATATCCTCCACACCTACCCCGGCATCCTTCAATGCGGTATCTACGACAGGGATAATATTCTGCTGGTGAGCGCGCGAAGCCAACTCCGGAATCACCCCTCCATATTTGACATGAACAGCCTGCGAGGCGATCACATTTGACAGTAGAGTGGTGTTACGAATCACCGCCGCTGAGGTATCATCACACGAACTCTCAATAGCTAGGATAGTGGTATTCATAATAATTATGATATATTACTTAAAAAAACTCTTTTAGCTCTTTATTTTCTGGATAAATAAACGTAAATTTGCGTGTGTTTATATATAGTCTATAATAGAAAAGAGAGCCTCTTAGTGCGCAAAGTTACAAAAATATTGGGAATGATACTATCATCAGCAGTTTTGTTGGTGATTATTTTACCTACGATGCTCTCTATTATCATCTCTCTACCCAATATACAGAATCGAATTATCGATATTGCAGCGCAATATGCCACCGATTTTCTAGGGGCAGAGGTGAAGATCGACAGGATCGATGTATCTACACGCGGAGATGTGGTGATCGATGGCTTTCTCAGCCGTGATCTTCAGGGCGACACACTCCTCTATGTGGGGAGAGCGACCACCCCGTTACTCGGCTTCTCTTCGAGCCAGAAGGAGCTGAGGCTCGGTAGCTCATCAGTTAGCAGAGCGAAGCTCAATCTTGTTGCTCGTGAGGTGGATGGGGAGAGCATCATGAATATCAAACAGATCGTCGCCCTAATCGCCAGTGGAGATAGTCAAAATCCACTAAAAATATCGATTGAATCGGTCGATATTGAGGATGTTGATATAACCATCAAGCAGCTCACTAGCCGCAATCCAAGCTATGGGGTCGATTATGGAGATATGTCTATTGAGAATATTCAGGGTCGAGTAGATGATCTATTTATCGATGGACCTCGGGTTAATCTAGAGATAGTCAATCTATCGCTGCATGAACGGAGCGGTTTTGAACTAAAAAATATATCGAGCAGACTCACAATTGGGAGGGGCGCATTGACAATGGAAAAGATGTCAATAGAGACCCTGTGGAGCAAGATGTACTTTGACCAGCTCACCCTATCGGGAAGAGAGTGGTTGCACTATCGACAGTTCAACCAGAATGTACTCATGGAGATTGACCTTAGGAGTGGATACCTCTCGTCAAACGATATTGCATATTTCGTCCCAACAATGAAGGAGTGGGATATTAGGCTCTATGATCTACAGCTCTCTGCGCTAGGGTTGGTCGATGGACTGAATATCAACATCAACAATATCAGCTATGGAGAGGGGACACACATATCCACAGAGCTTGAGCTGAGCAACGCCTCGACCATCGATAACACCTATGCGAAGTTTAGTCTAGATGAGTTTGCAATAGATGCACAAGATGCAAATAGACTTATAGACTCAATAGATGCTGATCTACTCACCAATGAGCAGCGCGAATTAATTAACCGAATAGATGAACTAACAATCAAAGGTAATGCCGAGGGTAAACTCGACAGTGTAGAGTTCAACGGCTCATTAAGCTGTAACCTTGGTACTATATCATCCCTACTATCGATCGACCTCACCCATAGAGAGAGGGTAGCCATCGATGGAGAGGTAAATATCGATAGGTTTGATCTGGGCAGATTGCTAAACAACAACAAGCTCGGTCAACTAACTGCGTATAATAGCGTGAAGGGTGTTTTCGGCGACAAAAGTCAACAGAGCCTTACGCTCTGCAGCGAAATAGGCTCGATAAAGGTGCAGAACTACACACTGAATGCAAGCAGAGTGGAGATCGACCTACAACACTCAAACGCTGATGTAAAATTGAGCTGCAAAGACCCCAACATGATGCTTGACATTGAGGCTCACGTTGAGAACTACACCGCAATGGGTAGCGGAAGTGGGGAGAGTGCCACACTCGATCTCACTGCAAATATTAAGGAGATCAACTTCAAAGAGCTGGGGTTAAATATCCGCGATGAGAGTTCAACCCTTGCAGCAAAGTTAAAGGTTGCTGGATCGGGCTTCAACATCGATGACATCTCGGGGTCACTAACCGTCACCGATGCTAAGTACCTCTTTGGCGATACAACTATAGCAACCGACCTTATCACCCTCAACATGAAGGATACCAAACATGGTCGTATCTTCACCCTTGATAGTGAGTTTGCCGATGTGGTGATGAATCTCAGTGGTTCACCGACAGCCAATCTAGAGTATCTCAAATATGCCCTCTATAGCTATCTCCCTGCACTCTACGACACCAAGCCAAATGAGCCTAGTAAACCAGAGGAGAGCATCGAGCATAACACCATAGCTGAACAGACAAGTAGCAACCACCTCTCGTTAGTTAACGTCAAGCTCCACAATATCACCCCCATTGCCAACGCCTTCGATAGCGACTTTGAGGCTAGTGTCGACACCAAAGGGTTAATGCTATTTGACCCCGTAAACAGAGAGTTCACAGTCACGGTGAGTTCAAGCTATCTAGAGCGTAACGCCTTTTTGGCAATTGGTCTTGAGGCACAGCTCACCAACCATGGAGACTCAGTATCGCTCTTTAGCCGCGCTAAGGAGCTATATGTCGGTACAACATTTATGGAGAATAGCTCGATTGCAGGTGGGGCAAACAACAACGATATAAACCTCAACATCGGTTTTGTGAATCAAGCCGATAGCGCCCATGCCTCAATTATTACGGCAATGCATGTGGCACAGAGTGCAAATGGAGATCGAGAACTCTACATAGAGCTGCTCCCATCGGTGCTGAGCAATGCCACTCAGCAGTGGGATCTTAGCGCCCAAGGGGTAAAGATCAATGCACGAGGGGTAGATTTTGACAATCTGGTTGTGGAGCGCGAGAATCAACGTCTGGTTGTCAATGGTCGCGCCTCTAGCTCATTGGATGACAATATCGACCTTGAGCTACAGAATTTCGATCTATCTGTCCTCTCGGCAGTAGTTAGTCGCGTGGGCTACAAGATCAATGGCTACACCAATGGACACGCCATGATCTCCTCGGCACTACGCGAGGCGCGTATCGAGGCTAACGTTGCGCTCGATAGCGTCTCGGTGAATAGCATCAAGTCACCCGATTTGCAGCTGCTAGCACAGTGGGATTCACAACGCAACCAAGCACGTCTGCACCTGCTCAATAGGGTAAATCGAGACACTGTGATTAGAGGATACTACATCCCATCGAAAGTTATGTACTATGCAAAGCTAAATGTAGATAGTGTTAACCTCAACCTGCTCGACCCACCGCTAAAAGGGACTATCTATGACACTGAGGGGTATGCAGATGTAGATATAGCCCTTATTGGCGAACGCAGAGCAGCCTCTCTAGAGGGGGCGATAAGTTGTTACGATGTAGCGACGACAATCGGTTATACAGGTGTTCGATACTCCCTTGATAGGGGTGTAGTTGAGGTTAAGGATAACACCCTAACCGCAAGTGGTTTTGTTGTCAACGATGCCGCTAGCGGTGGTCGAGGCAGTGCCACTATGGATCTCAGTGTCGACCTGAGCAGACTCAACAATGTTAGCTACAACCTTAAGGTACAGCCCCAAAGAATGCTCGTTCTCAACACGACAGCCAATGACAACGATCTCTTCTATGGCAAGGTGAATGCTACGGGAGTGGCAGAGATCAAGGGGGATCGCAATGGAGTAGATATGGATATTACGGCAGTGACCAATAATAACTCACAATTCTTCATGCCCCTCAACAGTAAATCATCAATATCAAGAGCCGAATTTATCACCTTCGTAGAGCCAAAGGTATTGATCGACACCACCAATATCGTTATGCGCAAGAGGGAGAGCTTTCAACGACAACAGGCGGAGCATCAAGAGGGGGCGAACATCAACCTGAAGCTAGCTCTTCAGGTGCGCTCAAACACCGATGTGCAGGTAGTCATCGACCCCACTGTCGGAGATATTATTCGAGCTAAAGGGGATGGAAATTTCAACCTTCAGATTGAGCCAAAGAAGAATATCTTCGAAATATATGGAGACTACACTATCACTGAGGGTAACTACCTCTTCACACTTGGGAATATAGTCAACAAACGATTTACCATCAACCCCGGCTCAACGATACAGTGGAGCGGTGAACCTCTAGAAGCAACGCTCGATATTGCCGCCGTCTACAAACTCAAGACATCGTTGCAGCCCCTATTAGCTGATGAGTCTACGCGCGCTGTTCCGGTGGATTGTATTATCAACCTCACAGATCGCTTAATGCAGCCAGATATATCATTTGAGATCGAACTCCCCTCATCGGATGTTGAGCAGCAATCTATTGTAGCCAACCTCCTCAACGATCAGGAGACCCTCTCTCGACAGTTCTTCTACCTCATGCTCTCCAACTCGTTTATACCCGAGACCACAGGCAGTAGCAGCAGTTTAGGAGTTACGGCTACCGCTGCGACAGGTTTTGAGCTATTGGCAAACCAACTTAGTAACTGGCTCTCAACGAGCAACTATAATGTTATTCTCCGCTATCGACCCGAGTCGGATCTTACCAGCGATGAGATCGATGTTGGCTTCTCGAAGGGTTGGATAGATAATAGACTACTCATTGAGCTAGAGGGTAACTACATAGCTGACAATAAGCAGGCGGTAAGCGAAAATGCATCTAACTTTATGGGTGAGGCGTATGTCACATGGCTGATCGACCCAGCGGGCGCACTTCGACTACGTGGCTTTACCCAGACGGTAGATCGCTACGATGAGAACCAAGGTCTACAGGAGACGGGTGTGGGTATCTACTACACCGAGAGCTTTGACAACTTCAAAGATCTACGCAAGAGGGTAAAGGCGCGCTTCAGCGCCAGACCCGAGAGAGAGGAGAAACGAGCAAAGCGCAAAGATGAGCGCGCGGCAAAGGAGGGGCTGAAGGGTGATGAGGATCAAGAGAAGGAGAAGCTATAGAGAGAAGAGATAATAACAAACAAAAAATAATAAAATGATTGAAATGTTGCAAGGAGCTGTGCTTGAGAGCGCAGCAATGGATCAAGTTCAGACAATGAGTCTATGGGATCTATTCACTGGTGGAGGGTGGTTGATGTGGCCCCTATTGGCACTCGGAGGATTCACTATCTACATCTTTGTAGAGCGATTTTTAGCTATTCGACAGGCATCAACCTACGATCGTGAGTTGATAGATCGAGTGGCAGACTATATCCAGCAGGGTAAGAGCGCTGCGGCTATCGAGATGTGTCAAGCAAATGACACCCCAATAGCGAGGATGATCGAGAAAGGTATCACGCGTATTGGTCGCCCAATGAGTGATGTTCAGAGTGCTATTGAGAATGTTGCCAACCTAGAGGTGTCGAAGTTGGAGGAGAACCTACCTCTGTTAGCTACAATCGCTGGAGGAGCGCCGATGATTGGATTCTTAGGTACTGTATTGGGAATGGTTACCACCTTTATGGATATGGCTGCTGCTGGTGGCACGGTTGATATGTCGCTATTGGCGGGTGGAATGTATGTCGCTATGGTGACTACAGTTGCAGGTCTATTGGTTGGTATTCCGGCATTCTTTGGCTATAACTACCTTGTTGCAAGGATCGAGAAGTTGGTCTTTAGGATGGAGGCAAACTCAATCGCCTTCCTCGATATTCTGAGCCAGCCGGCACAAAAGTAGGAGGTTTACTATGGCAATCAAAAGAGGATCGAAGGTAGATAAATCCTTCTCGTCGGCATCAATGACCGACTTAATGTTTCTGTTGCTGCTCTTCCTACTTATCGCCACAACGTTAATCAACCCCAATGCATTGAGGTTGATGCTACCTAAAAGCTCGAATAAGTTGAAGGATAAGGCGCAGACGACAGTAAGTATAGCTCAGAGTGAGAGCGGCTATCGCTACTATGTTGAGTTGGAGCCGGTCGATGGTTTGAAGGGTATTGAGCAGGAGTTGGAGCGTAGATTGTCGGGTGCGACAGATGCTACGGTATCTCTACACTGCGACAAGGGCGTTGCAATAGATGAGGTTGTTCAGGTGATGAATATCGCCTCAAAGAAGAGGTATAAACTTATCCTAGCCACCTCACCCCAATGATCTCGGCTAGCAGATATATCCCCTCACGTAGTGAGTTGAGAGCGCGTCGTGGTGCCATTATCGCCACGGTGTGTTACTTTGCTGCCATTATATTGTCGTTTATTTTTATCAACTTCAGTAGACTCAATGAGCAGCGCGAGGAGCAGCTCTACTCCAACACGATGATGATCTCGCTTGGTGACAGCGATCTGGGGATGGGTGATCTCTCAACCCCCGAGACCATCACACCCACAGCACCCAACCCGGTGGCTGAGGTTGAGCAGCAGGTTGAGCAGTTGACCGATGAGATGAGTGATGTTGAGTATGTTGAGCCGACACAATCGGTTGAGGAGGTGAAGATCAGCAGCAGCGAGACGGAGGTTGTTGAGAGCCAGAGCGAGCCTACCCCACCGCGAGAGGTGAATAGACGAGCATTGTTTCCCGGCTCATCAAACACCAACTCTCAAAGCCACGGAGCTACAGCTACAGCAAAGGGTGTGCAGGGGGTAGATAGTGGCACACCTGATAGGGAGAGTGTTCTAGGTGATGGACTGGTTGGTAACTACTCGCTCACTGGTCGATCGCTGATTGGCGCACTTCC
>JBCQTG010000089.1:0-8447 GCA_047178765.1 Rikenellaceae bacterium
TGGTACGTGATAATCCGGGTGATGATAGGGATTGCTATGTCAAATCGACTCTATGTAAGGAGTTAGCATTTATGTTGACAATATATAGCCCTATTCAGATGGCTGCAGATTTGATTGAGAATTACGAAGGTCATCCGGCATTCCAGTTTATTGAGGATGTAGCGACAGATTGGAGCGACAGCAAAGTTATGCATGCAAAGATAGGTGATTACTACACTGTAGCACGCCGAGAGAGGGGAACAGATAACTGGTTCATAGGTAGTGTGACAGATGAGAATGGTCGCGATTTAGAACTTGATCTATCTGAGATTTTGAGTGATGGGGTAAGCTATCAGGCGACTATCTATGCCGATGGTAAAGATGCACACTGGAAGGAGAACCCAGAGGTTTACAAAATATCAAAACGCACAGTTTCATCAAAAGACAAAATAGTGATGCACCTAGCACCCGGCGGTGGACAAGCAATCATCATTAAGAAGATATAGAGGTTTATAAGTTAACCCATACGATGTTATGCTACCACCATCTAAATAGTAAAAAAGAGGTTGTCCCATAGGATCAACCTCTTTTTTATAATTTAATATCGTAATTTACAAAACTTTGCCTCGTAGATCCTTAACCTCTGCTAGAGACTCCAACGATGAGAAGAGTTGCTGCTGGGCTACCTGAACAGACATCGACTCTACTCGCGATCTCTCCGCCTCAGCATCAGTAGGCTCGCTCGACTCCTCAACCTTGTCAACAACAAAGATGAACAACGATGAGTTACCCTTGATAGCAGGTGATAGAGAACCCTCAGTTGAGCTACTAATAGCTCCGATTACGCGTGGCTCAACGCCCAATCCTGTAACATAGGTAGAGCTAAAATTAACCCCCTCAAAATCTGAAATTTTACTCCCTAGACTCTCAGCCTGCTGCTCAAATGTAGAACCACTTAACTGAGAGAGAATCATATCATACTTCTTATCTGCAATCAACTTACGTCGGATAGTTGGCTCGACCTCCTTTATTGAGCTATACTCATTATCGTTGATGTCGCTTAATATAGCAACTAGGTAACCACCATCAACATTAAAGATTGGCGACACCTCACCCACCTTAGCACTATGCGCCCAACGAGCAACCTCACGAGAACCCTGAACAGAGGATATTGTGCGTGTTGCAGCTGTTAGGTTTGCATTACGTGGAGTAACATCAGCCTCTTTTGCTACATCGTTAAATGACTCCGCGCCACGTGCATCTACTGCAAATGCTCCTGCCTTACCATGTGCAAGGTTACGAGTCTCATTAGATGGAATGATTGGCAACTCTATTGAGGCTAGACGATAGTGTTTTGTTCGTTTACCAGCGTCATAAACCTGAATAATCTGGATCATATCACCAATCTCAAATTTAAGTACTGAGCCAACCTTAGCTGGAGCTAACTTAGTAGCAAACTCCTCTGTAAGGGCTGAGAATGGAACTGCTCCAATATCGCCACCACGCATTGCTCCACCTTGACCAGTTGAGTATTGATCTGCTGCAGCTGCAAACTTTGAACCATCGCTCTGTAGTGCCGTGTATAGGCTATCTGCTAGGTTACTCTCAGTGTAAGGGAGAACGATTTGACGCATTGTTAATGTATCAGAAGCAATTAAGATGCTCTCAACACGAGACAATCTCCAGTTATCACCACTCTTCTGTGGACCATACATTGCACCTGTAACCAATACCGAAGACTCTGTGCTTGGTAATTGAGACTCTAGAACATAGTTCTGTGCTATAGATCCCTTACGACTCTCGCGAACGAAGTTGCGAATATCTGTAGCTACCTCAAATCCCTCAGCTAGCCTCTTAGCATCAGCCTCTAAAGCACTCTGATCGCTCTTTGATGGTGAGACAGGGAACATAGCATATGAGATTGTGCGCGAAGGCTCACGCTTGTAGCTGCTCTTATTATTATTGTAATACTCCTTAATCTCGTTTGCTGAGATAGAGACCAATGAGTCAGCAATCGAGCTATAACGCTTTGATGCCCAACGACCTGCAAAGCTCTTATTAGCACTCTCTACGCTCGATGCAACCTCAAGGTCATTAAGGTTAATACCAGCAGAGAATAGAGCTACATATTTATTGCTCTCACGCTCGATACGTGCCTGCTCATTGATAAGCTGCCATGCTCGTTCAGCCTCAGGATTGCCCTGTGCCGAGATCAAAAAGCCATTAATTGCCTCTATATTATATTGACCTGTCGAACGATCGAAGAAGTTATTAAACATTGTTTGAGTTGGAACCTCGCCACGGATGATAGCCATACGCTCAGCATCACTAACAATTATTCCTAGCTCCTCATAACCCGGCTCCATAGCGAACTTAGTCACCAATGCCTGCCATGCTGCGCGATAGAGCATATCAGCCTGCTGCTCGTTGCTCTCATCTACTCCATTGAGGAGTTTTATCCCCTCATACTCGCTTATATACTCGCTATAAGTTATATCTTTACCATTAACCTCAGCTATAACTGGATCGCTGCCTCCAAAGCCCATCTCTGATTTTAGAGAGAAGATAAAAGCTAGCAGTGCAAATGCAATAATTGCGGATAGTAAAATTCCGAATCGTGTACGTAGTGTGTTTAGTGTTGCCATCTATTTATTAAGTGTTCTATTATATTTACTTCCAAAAGTTGTAATTAGTCCCCAAAGATAGTTAATTTATCTAAATTACAACTATTTTTTCTTAATTATTTTTAGTTTTACTAACTCTATTCTTGATCGAGTCGTTTGTAGTATCTTTATTTCAAAATGATCGATAAATAGTCGCTCTCCAGCTGAGGGTATACCAACATGATGATAGATAATATAACCCGCCAATGTGTCATAATCGTCGCTCTGCTCTAGTTCGAGATTATATCGTTCGTTCAGATAGGGAATCTCAAGTCGCGATGAGAGGACATACTCTCCCTCACCTACCTCCTTCTCTATCATCTCTGGCTCATCATACTCATCCTCTATCTCCCCAAAGATCTGCTCCAATGCATCCTCTAGTGATATTACCCCCGCCGTACCTCCAAACTCATCTATCACAACACAGATATTGCTCTTATGCTTTATCAACTCCTGCATCAGGGAGTTTAGAGGCATACTCTCTGGGACATAACTCACCTCCTTAAGAACCTCTGTAATTCTCTTTGGTGAATCAAAGAGTGACTTTGAGTTGACATACCCTATTATATTGTCTATACTACCCTGCCACACAAATAGTCGCGAATATTTAGTCTGTGCAAAGCGATCGGTCAATTCCTCAATTGTAGCACTATCAATATCAACAGCCTCAATATCGACCCTCTGACTCATGGCATCACGTACTCGCAGATCTGCAAAATCGAGTGCATTTTGAAACAGCTTAATCTCATTATCCGACTCACTTGTACTCTCTGCAGCACCTGATTCAATAAGACTAGCTAAGTCATGACGATCAAAACCTTTAGCAGTGACAGCATCCGAGATATTATGCCCTAAAAGACGTAACATCGCATGTGAAAGCATTGTTGTAAATCGTGCTATAGGGTATAGAAGAATATAAAATAGGTAGATTGCCGGGGCAAAGATTCGATAGTAAAAATTGGGATTACTCCTAAAGATTGATTTAGGCATAAACTCAGCTACAAAGATTATTACTATTGTAGAGATTGTGGTCTCTATGATAATAGAACCCTTAAACGCCTCCCAGCCAAAGTTTGCAAAGATAATCTCAATCAGATGAGACATAGCAAGTGAGTAGACAACCAATGCGATATTATTCCCGACAAGTATTGTCGTGATATATTGACCCGCATTATTAGCGAAGATACTCGCAATACGATCAAATAATCTACTCTGTTTGCGATCTATCTCTAGTTTCAGTCTGTTCTTACTCAGAAAGGCAATCTCCATACCCGAAAAAAAACCCGACATGAGTAGGGTTATAAGTATGGTAACAACTACAACTATTATCGATTGATTACCCATTACTCCTCGATCTCCATTCTCATTTTACCCTTGAGCTTACGGAACTTCCAACTCTCCATCGCCTCATCAGACTCAAAGCCCTCTCCGATATAAATATCTCCCGTCTCATTATCAATCACCGTGGTCTCTACATTTGAGTATATACGTTGTGTTTGCGCATTCCAGAAGAGCTGCTGCGAGTAGAGTTCACGCCCCGCCTTATTATGGACCTCAACATCGCCCACCGCCTTCCACAGCTTCTGATTCTCATAGTAGATAGCATATTTAGCAACGAGTGTACTCTCCTTTTGGTTAAGAGAGTCATTTGTAAATGTTACTATATCTACACCCTCTCGAAACTCTCTATATGGCTCACGTCCTAGTGTATACCCCTCCACAAGTGGTGTTTTAAAGATATATGATGGTCGTCCATTCTCAGACATAATCATAGTGAGGTTAATACTCTTCTCACTCATAACCCTCTGCTGCGAAACCACCTCTCCTTTAGTATCTGTCTCCTTTGCTCCACCACAGCCTACAACAAGAGCAGCACCCCCTACTATAAGGAGTGCATGCGCCCATTGTTTTATGTTTATTACTCTAATCAAAGATTAGTCGCGTGTTCTAACAATTGTAGTCTTTCCCTTAGCTATACCGCAAGTGATAGTATATTGACTACCCTTAGGTATCTCATTGAAGAAACACTCCTCAGTTGTTGGGAAGAATTTCTTATATGCATTAAGGAGGTTTTTCGCTGGCTGAACATAGCTCTTCTCATCTGCTGAGAAGTTGTTAATCGCCTTGTTCATGGTGTCATATGCAGCCCAATAGACTGTCTGACCACTGAAATCAGGACATGAGTCTGCCGATGCTGCAATAGCCTGAGCCAACACGAAGTAGGCAATACCATTATCACTATCTGTACCATCTGCAATAGCCAACGCAGCACGTGCAGCTGTCAAAGCCTCACTCATCTGGTTTGCAGCCATCTTAATGAGTGCTATACGTGAATATAGTAGCTCCTGCTCCTCTATGTCCTGCTCCTCTGCTAGTGCATCACGAAGATATTTAACAGCCTTATCATACTCTCCACGATTCTGATAATCGTTTGCAAGAATCATTGCAGCCTGTGATGTTGGAGCAATCTGATAGTTCATCTCTGCTGTAGCCATATAGAATGGAGTACGACATCCAGCCCTCTCCATCATTACTAGAGCTTTCGTTAGCAACTTCGCATCTGTTGGAGCAGCCTCGATCTTTGCCTTGAAGATATTCTCAATATTCTCGCAGTTTGCAACACCACTTGTGGCAAAGGCATTTTGAAATCTCTCATTTAGCTCTGCATGCTCGCCTGTTAGCCCCTCAAAGTATGGGGTAAATCTGTCATACTCATCGATAACCTCATCGATAGTAACAATATCCATATTGTAATCCTCTAGGATATTGGTGAAGTATAGAAGGACAAGTGTTGGGTCGATAGCTGGATTCGCATCGATAGCAGCAATGAATACTTCACGCATACCCTCACGGTCACTCTTGCTGAACTGATAAAACTCTCTCGCCTTATTCTCCAAGATATATGCCCTACCGCGCTGTGGATGCTCACTAAAATGCTCTAGACGAACATCATAAACCCACATCAACGAGTCAACCATTGCACGTTTTGCAGATGGCGTAGCGGCGCGAGCAATCTGTGCTTTGTAGAGGTTAGCTGCACGCTGATACATCGTCTCTGAAGCCTGAGGTGCAGACTTTAACAACTCATGCAGGTAGGCAGCTGCCTTCTCATAATTCTTGGTCTCAATAGCCTCGCGGAAGTATTGAAGTTTAAGCATGTTCTCCTTACGCTCCTCAGGAGTTGCACCATACTTTCCAAATTTACGATCGTCACTGAAATCCATCTGTTGCGCCTGTGTAGAGAGAGCAATAACAGATAAGATTGCAATTAAAGTTAACTTGATCTTTTTCATCTTGATTTATTAGTTTTTTATTTCGTTTATTCTCCTTAAACAACTAGCTAATCGATTTTTGGACGTTGGAACCAGTAATCGCTTCCGAACATTGTCACACCAATTGAGAATCTAAACACCCTCTCTCTAACTAGCCCTATATCTGTGCCTGAAATTATCCCAGTAGATCCGATTGAACCCCACTCAAAGCCGAGATCGATCTTCGATATTCCGATTGTATTGATAGGAAATCCTGCACCTGCGGTAATATAGTACTCATTTAGCGTCTCACCAGAGTATGTTAGGTAGTGACCGCTATGTCTAAATCCTGTACGATAAGATATTCTACGATGGTAGTGACGCACATCTCGTCTATTTGGAGTGTACTCTAAACCGGCGCGAAAGATATTGATATTATTATATTCAACGACAATTCCCTTTATCGAGTACTCTGTATGCTCGTTGTTTGTATCCCAATTCTGGCGCGAATAGTCTGCGACAGCAATAACCTTCTGCCCTTGATAGCTCACTCCCACTGTCAACTGATTTGGCTTAACCAAATAGATATTTGTTGTATCAACCTGAGAAACATCCGATGTACTCATCGAACCACTCACGGTGCGGATATGTTGGGGCTTTAGATCACCACCAAAATCATAAGTTGCTCCAATGATAAGTGATTTGCGAGATTTATTAATTATGTTCCACTGCGCACCTATCTGCCCCTTAATCTGCGAGATGGTATACTCATCATATACATATGGCGATGATATTGTGCTAGGGTCAAGAATAGTATAGATATTTTGATCGATGATACGCTCTACGCTACCCCAGTAATATTGAGCAGCAACACCAATAGAGAAGTTCTTGAATGGCTCCCAACCCATACCTAGCTTCACCTCAGTCACCTCTCCTGACCCCTCGGTAGTTGTTAGGACCTTACCTAGAGGCTGTGAATCGGTGTTTCCATCCTCTGCATATAGCCAGTTATTACTCTCATATTGATAACCTACACTAGAGTATGGAGTAACGCTTAACGCCATACCTAGCTTCTTAGCTACGGGCAGTTGAACTGCTATATCATGAAAATTGAATGTTGAGAATCGTCCTGTCTCCTCTACACCATTGACATTTTGTGTTGTGCCGTAAGTAGCACCCTCCATACCAAAATCAAACATTGCACTTTTTGGTAGTGCTACACTATACGATGCTGGATTCAATAGATTAATTGTAGATGCTGTGCGCATAGCGACACCAGCACCACCCATTGATCGCATAGATAGTGTACCTTGGGTCTGAAGTGATCCCAGACCATACAAAGAGTAGAGCGAAAATGTATTCTTTGTACCTGCGTTAACTGAAAATATCGCCATCGCTACCATCATAATTGATAGTACCAATGTGGTTGCCGTTCTCCTTTTAAACATTATAAAGTAAAATTTTATTCAATCCAACCATTACCAAGTTGCGATTTGCAAATATCGCATTTTTAATTTGTTTATCAAAATATTTTGCCCCTCCACCGATAAAAATAATTGAAATTTCATCTATTTTTCTCTCAAATGTGCGGATATGCCCCTCAATCTCATAGACAATACCTCTCATTACCCCTCCGACAATCGCCTCTTGAGTGGTACGTGCAATCTCTACTTCACTCCAACTTTGATTAACCTTGCACAATGGTAACGTTGCTGTTTGCTCATTTAGTACATGTAGACGCATAGAAACTCCGGGTGAGATAAATCCCCCCTCAAAGCCATTTGCTACACTATAAAGATCGATTGTTATAGCTGTGCCGCAGTCAATGATGAGCATATCTCTCTCTCCATAAACCTCCCTAGCCCCTACTACAGCCGCTACCCTATCGCGCCCTAGTGTGTTAGGTGTTAGATAGTTTATAGATATTGGAATAGCTGTATCCGAATTGAAAACAACAACCCTATCAACCATCTCCTCCAGAGCGTTAATAACCTCTCGCTGCTCACCTCTGGTAGAGCAGACAATAGCGCTCTTAATAGCATATCTATCCACCATCGATTTTATCGTCAATTGTAGTTGATTAGTATACTCCTCAACCACCTCAAGCTGGTGAATATCAACACCTTCAACTACGGCAACCTTAACCAGCGTATTTCCTATGTCTACAACTAAATTCATAACTCTCGTAGAAGTTTATACCCCGCCTCGATATTCTCGATCTTACGGATGGTCATCGCTAAACGGCTACCCTTGGGGCGTAATAGGAAACGATCGGGGTTTGCAGTAACCCTCTCCAGCAGTGTCATAAAGACCTTGCTCTTGAAGTATGGTGTATTCTGTTCACCTACAAAACTAACCAACATCAAGCCATTTTTGATCTTAACCCTCTCCATTCCTAGTCTAATAGCTTCACGTCTCAACCGCACAACATTCAACAACTCCTGTGCAGGGTGTGGCAAAGCACCAAACCTATCAACCAGTCGCCTCTCAAACTCCACTAACCTCTGCTCATCCTTGATAGAGTCCAACTCTCGATAGAGTTTTAGCTTCTCGG
>JBCQTG010000090.1:0-8395 GCA_047178765.1 Rikenellaceae bacterium
GATATGTTTGGCAACGAGATTAAAAAACCAATTATTGGAGCGTGTGTGCCAAGATAATAGATATTAAAGATGAAAAAGATTCTTTTATTTCTCTCTTTAGTGGTGGGAATTCTCTCAGCAGAGGCTAAGGGTTTTGATATTTACAAAGGTGGCAAGATGGCTCAGATCTATCTTGCTGCCGATGAGGCTAAACCACTGCAAATCGCAGCTCAGCATCTTCAAGATGATATTGAGATGGTGACGGGTGTGCGACCCGAGATTATCCACGATAGCAAGCAGCTCAGCGGAAATGTTATCAGCCTATCGGTTGATGTTGATGGTGAGGCTGCATTAAAGGGGCTTTATGAGTCCTATCTAATGCGTAGTGGCAAACCTACTACTGCTGAGGTTAGTAGTCTGTTGGAGGTTGTCGGTAGTGATGCTACGGGTGCTGCCTATGGAGTCTACAATATCTCGAAGATGATTGGAGTCTCTCCGCTATATTGGTACTGCGACCTCACCCCTGCGAGGAGCGATGTGGTGACTATCAAGGAGTGTGAGATCGCCCCTAAGCAGCCATCGGTACGCTATAGAGGAATCTTTATCAATGATGAGGAGGCTAAGATCCAGTGGAGTAGAAACACCTCTAAGGATCGCAATAGTGGATTTATCTCACCAGAGAGTTATAAGCGTGTCTTTGAGTTGATGATGCGTCTAGGGGTAAACACCTTGTGGCCCTCGATGATGGAGGAGGGTGCCTACTTCTTTGAGGCTGAGGATGAGAATGGAGTGGCGATAAACCCCCGCAATGCAACCGATTATGGTGTCTATGTCAGCACCTCACACTGTGAGAATATAGCGCGTAACAACAATGCAGAGTGGTATGATTGGGCAGCTGAGAATAGCCATCTCTTTAGTGATGATCTCCATGAGTTTGACTACACGGTAAATCCCAAGGCGATAGAGCAGTATTGGAGAGAGAGGTTGGAGGAGTGTCGCGATTTCAATATTATCTATACCATGGGAATACGTGCGGTGCATGACTCACACTTTAAACACCGCTTGATGGTCAACCCAACGCTTGAGCAGAAGGTGAACTTTATCCAGAAGGTGCTTGATCGTCAGCGTGAGATCATCGCTGAGGTCTATGGCTCGGCGGATGCTGTGCCTCAGATATTTGTCCCCTATGAGGAGATGGCGGAGTTCTACAATGGAGAGACTAAGAATGGTAGTCAGAGGTGCAAAGGGTTGGAGCTTCCCGATGATGTGATGATAATCTCTACCGATGATAACTACGGCTACTTGCGTCAGTTGCCATCGCCAAGCGAGGTGAACCGCAAGGGTGGAGCAGGAATCTACTACCACCTAGCCTATCAGGGAAACCCATCGCCATACGACTGGCTCACAACAATGCCCTTCAAGCAGCTGCAGCAGGAGATGCGTAAGTTGCAGGGTGTTGGTGCGATGTCGTTCTGGATGGTCAATGTGGGTGATATTAAACCCAGCGAGTTGGCGCTATCGTTCTTTATGGATATGGCTATAGATGCCGATCGTTACCTTAATATGAACCCTCGTGACTATGTTGCAGCTAAGGCTAGCGAACTCTTTGCGATGGATCAGCGTAAAGCAACGGAGTTTGCCGATCTATATACTCGATTCTGCCAAGCGGCAAATATCCAGAAGCCTGAGTTTATGACTGGCTACTGGGTGGTTGACTTCGACAAATCATTCTGGCAGAAATTTGCCTACTACTCAACAGCTGATTTCAACGATGAGGCGGAGCGTATGATCGCTCAGTTTGTCGAGATGGAGCGGGAGGCTAAGGCTCTCTACGACTCACTCCCTGAGGATCGACGAGATATATTCTGGCATCTGGGTTACTACCCAATTCGTTCAACTATGTTGATGGCGCAGAAGAGTTACTACTACTATAAGAATAAGATCTACGCTAAGCAGGGACGTTTCGCAAGTGTCAATGGTTATAAGAGGCTCTCGTTAGCTGCCGATGCTGCGATAGATAGTGATCTGGAGTACTACAATAAGGAGTTGCAGGGTGGTAAATGGGATGGAATTATGGATCCCTACGCCTTTTATAATATCTATGAGCGTGTGGTCGATGATGCCAATATCTCGAAGGATCTGGTCTATAAAGAGTACTTTGCTGAGCAGGGTGTAGATGCTCTGGGTTCGGTTTGCGAGGGTCAGGTGACCGGTGCTGAGAGTGTTGATCTGCTCTTTAGCTCGTTGGAGGATAACCGCCGCTTTGTCGATCTCTTCTCTCGTGGTGTTGAGTCGCAGTCGTGGAGTATCGAGAGTGGTGCTAAGTGGGTGAAAATTTCTGAGACTAGCGGTGAGGTTAGCAGTGAGCAGCGTGTGTGGGTCTCAATAGATTGGAAGCAACTTGCTGAGGGTCAGCATAGCACAACAATCACGGTAAAGGGTGACGGTGGAGAGGTTAAGAGCTATCCAATTGTTGCTCAGAAGATTGGCGAGAAGATTAAACCACGCACCTATGTCGAGGGTGCTGGATATATAGCTATCGAGGCGGAGAGGTACACCACAGCTACTAAGGGTGGTGATGGATCGGAGTGGATCGAGGTTAAGGATTTTGGCTATTGTGGCTCGTCAATGGTTGTCAACAAGATGGATAGGGTAGATGATCCTACCAGAGGGGCAACACTAGAGTATCAACTCTACTTCACCACAACCGGAACATTCGATGCTATAATCTATCGTCTACCAACACTCAACGAGGGTAAAGGGAAGAGCTGTGAGCTAGCCGTTAGTGTCAATGGAGGCAAGCCCGTTGTTATTGAGGGTATGCGTCGCAAGGATCAGTCGCTAAAACGTACCCTTGCGAGTGGAAAGAGCCAGATGGATACATGGCGTGGTAATGCCTTTATCCAGATGGAGAAGCTGCCTGTAACGATAACTATCGATAAGGCGGGGTATAACGTTATTAAGATTCACCAAATGGATGGCGGAATCGGTTTTGATCGTATCGTTATCCCAACGACAGCGCAGAGTGCATTGGCGCAGAGTCGCTCAATGGTTGGCGCACCAGAGAGTTATAACACCTTCACAAAGAGTTATGACCAGCCGATAGCTGTTGCTGCACCGCTCACCGAGGAGTTGACAAAGGTTGATGGCTACCCCGAGTTGGAGCCGTTGTTATATGCTAAATTCCTCTTTGGAAAGCAGGGAATACCAGAGTACTGGGGCTTCACAACGATGACCACGCACCATGTATATGATAAGAATGCAAATCTATATGGCTGGGATCCTGAAGGGTTGGAACATATCAAGACTCGTCAGGTTGTTGGCTCGCGCCTACTCCCTTACTATCGCCTATTTAGCCACCGTTCAGATAAGCCGGCATCGTTCTGTGCAACAGTTCTTGAGGGTAACTATGAGGTGTTGGTGTTTACTGGTAATAATACTGAATACTACTCAGGTGCTAAGGGTCAGGAGTATACCATGACACTGAAGGCTAATGGAGTGGTGTTGATGGATGATCTCTTTGTAGAGAGTGACAAGCCATATATAGGACGCTTTGATGTCAAGGTGGGTAAGGACAATCTACTAAAGCTAGACTTTAGCGGTAAGGATGGCTGGGGAATCTCGGTGATTGAGATCTATCGTAAGTAGGCACAAATAAAAAATTATTGATGTCCGGTAAAATTTGCACTCCTTGTTTTGCCGGACATTAATAATTAAAAATATAGGTCAGAATATAATGAAGAAGATCTTAGCAATATTTATATTTGCAGCAATGACTGCATGTGGGGTTGATGATAACTCTTTGACGTTGTCATCACCAGATTCTAAGAATCAGATCTCTTTTGAGGTTAATGAATTGGGTGAGCTATCATACTCTATCGACAGAGAGTCTCAGAGTATTATTGCCTCCTCGGCACTGGGTTTTGTCCTTAAAGATGGAGGATCTTTAGTCGGTGATTTTACGGTTGTAGATGTTGAGTATGACTCATTTAGTGAGGTGTGGCAGACGGTTTGGGGGCAACAGGAGAGTGTCGAGAATAGTTATAATGAGTTAACTATATCGCTCAAACAGCAGGGGTCGGGTGTAAGGATGAATGTTATTGTTCGTGCCTTTGATGATGGAGTTGCCTTTCGATATGAGTTCCCCGCGCAGAGTGGACTCAATGAGTTTGTAATCATGGATGAGATTACAGAGTTTAACTTTGCCGATGATTATAGGGCGTGGTGGGGTTATGCCGACTACGATAACTACGAAAAGGATTACTACAACTCACCAATTAGTGAAATTGGAGATATTAAAAAGTATAAACGGCGCTTCGATAAGGAGGAGCTGGAGAGGATCTCCAATACACCTATGACTGTCGAGATAGATGACAATACGGTTGTTTGTATCCATGAGGCAGAGTTGATTGACTATCCAGATATGAGCCTAGAGCGTATGGATGGTCATAAGTTAAAGGCACATCTAACACCGTGGCTCAATGGTGATCTGGTGAGAGCCAATGCCCCGATGAAGAGTCCATGGCGTACATTCCAGATTGGATCAGCGGCAGAGCTTACAACCTCAAATATGTTGCTTAATCTAAATGCCCCATGTGCAATTGAGGATAGTAGCTGGATCGAGACATTTAAGTATGTTGGTATCTGGTGGGAGATTCATATCGGACACAAAGCGTGGAGTACTAACACAGTACATGGTATGCGAGCAGGCAGACCCCACGGTGCGACAACTGAGAACACAATCAAATATATCGATTTTGCAGCGGCAAATGGCTTTAAAGAGGTATTGGTCGAGGGTTGGGATGTAGGATGGGAGCATTGCAAACATGAGAAGGTTAGCGGTGTGCTAGATTGGAAGACCCCAACTTACGACTATGATATTGAGAGGGTGTGTAAATATGCTCAGGAGAGGGGGGTACGCATAATGATGTACTATGAGACTATTGGTGATGTTGACCGTTTTGAGTCGGTGATGGAGGAGCGTTTTGCTCGTTGTAATGAGTTGGGTATCAAGACAATCAAGATGGGTTATATCAATATGATTAACTTCGACCCAGAGAGTGATAGCTATACCAACCATCGACATGGTCAATATATGGTTCGCCACTATAACAAGATGATTAAAACAGCGGCTAAATATAAGTTGATGATTGTTAATCACGAGCCGATTAAGTATACCGGTGAGCAGCGTACATATCCAAACTTAATGTGTAAAGAGGGGGCTAAGGGTCAGGAGTATAACGCATGGAGCAGGGGTAACTCGCCTGAGCATTGTGTCGTATTGCCATTTACCCGCCTTGTCTCGGGACCGATGGATTACACCCCCGGAATCTTCGATACTAAGTTCCAAGATAAAGTCCCATTAGAGTCTAAGCAGCTATGTTTCGTTAAATCAACCATCTGTAAAGAGATGGCTCTTCTGCTAACGCTTTATAGCCCTATTCAGATGGCTGCAGATATGCCGGAGAACTACGAAGGCGTAGCAGCATTTCAGTGCATCAAGGATATGCCTACAAGTTGGTCGCAGAGCATAGCCTTAAATGGTAAGATAGGTGATTACTATACAGTTGCACGCAAGGAGAAGGGTAGTGAGAATTGGTATATAGGTAGTATAACTGATGAGAATGGACGTGAGTTCGATCTCGATCTGTCATTCTTGAACCCCGGTAGGGAGTACCAAGCGACAATCTATGCCGATGGTGATGATGCTCATTGGGATAAGAATCCCCAATCTGTATCAATCACGAAGTCAACCCTAACATCAAAAGATAGACTCAAGGTGAAGTTAGCAGCTGGAGGTGGTCAGGTGGTGCAACTTATAGAGCAGAAATAGTTCTCGCCACTCTCTTGCGGGGGAGAGTGGTGGAGAGCTAAAAAAGGCTGAGAATCACTGAGTATAACTCAGTTGTTCCCAGCCTTTCTTAGTGAGAATCTGTTTAATCACCCAGTCTCCTCAAAGAGATAGCAATTACTCGCTCTTCTTTGTGTAAACTCTTCTCTCCTTGATGCGTGCCTTCTTACCAGTAAGCTCACGGAAGTAGTAGATACGTGCGCGACGAACCACTCCATACTTGTTCACCTCGATCTTCTCGATCTGTGGTGAGTAGAGAGGGAAGATACGCTCTACACCAATACCATTAGAGATCTTACGAACTGTAAAGGTCTTAGTCTTGCCACTTCCTTTGATCTGGATAACAACACCACGGAACGACTGTAAACGCTCCTTGTTACCCTCAACGATCTTGATAGTTACGGTGATGGTATCACCAGCTCCAAACTGAGGAACCTCTGCCTCAGGTTTTGTCCACATCTGCTCGTTAACGAGCCTCATTAAAGCATCTTTATTCATTGCTTCAAATAAATTAATTGTTATACGCTCAACATTATCGCTGCAGTAGGGGTACCATAACGGGTCACTACCCGATAATCCTCGGGAGAGCGTTGCAAGGTGGCGAAATTTCAAAAATCCCGTAGGAGTCTGATCGGTCACGTACGTAAAGTACGCTCCCTCACAGCAACCTACGCGATTTTCAAAATTTCATCCACCTATCAACGCTCTCTTGCAGGGTGCAAATTTTGTTTTCAGCACCCTCTCTCTCCCCCGCCACCCAAATATAAGAGGTTGAGTCGCATGCCTTTCGGCGTGGCAAAGATAGACAAAAAAAATATAATTACATATAAAATTGAAAAAATAAATTTAATAAAGTATCTTTGTGATGGATAATAGAAATGCTATGGAAAGATTAATATTTGTAACAAATGACGATGGCTACGATGCTCCGGGGTTGGCGGCACTTATCGAGGTAGCCTCTAAATTTGGTCGTGTGGTGGCGGTTGCGCCTAAGGAGCCTCAGAGTGGTAAGAGTCAATCGATAACCACCTACTCACCACTATATCTCGACACTATATATAAAAGGGATGGGGTAGAGCTATATGCGCTCAATGGTACCCCTGTCGATTGTACAAAGTATGCTCTTGACTATCTGCTGCTCGGGCAGAGGATTGATCTGGTGGTCTCGGGTATCAACCATGGCTCTAATGCTGGGGTGAATATCCTCTACTCGGGAACGATGGGGGCTGCGATTGAGGGGGGTATGTATGCCGCGCCTGCAATAGGATTTTCGCACATTAACCACTCGTTGGAGATCGATCTGGAGGGGGCGAAGTTCTATGCTAGCCATATCATTGAGTCGGTGCTAGCACGAGAGGATAAGGAGTTGACAATCCTAAATGTCAATGTTCCTGATCTGCCAATGGATGAGATTAAAGGTATGAGGGTTGTTAGGCAGAATAGGGGCTATTGGTTGGAGGAGTTCTTTGCTCGCAAAGATCCGCGTGGAAAGGATTACTACTGGCTTACAGGTGGTTTTGTCAACCTCGAACCCGATGCAACCGATACCGATATTGCGGCGATTGAGAGTGGCTATGTAGCGGTTGTCCCTGTGCAGGTAGATATGACCGACTACGCTAAGATGGAGTCTACGAGTAACATGATGGCGAAAATACCCACTAATGAGTAGTCTGTTTTGGTGAAAAAATGTTATATTTGTGCCAAAGAAATTAAAACTAAGATAAAGTCTAAAAAACAAAATGGAACAGCTAATTAAACTAACCACAGTAGCAGCACTTCCTGCAATGGCTCTGTGTGCTACAATGGCGCAGGCTGCTGAGCAGAAACAGCCAAATGTTATCTTTTATATGATTGAGGATACATCACCTCAGTTTATGGCTCTGTATAACAAAGGGAAGGGTGCGCCGACTCCAAATCTGGAGAAGTTTGCAAAACAGTCGATTATATATGATAATGCCTTTAGCTCTGCTCCGGTGAGTTCTGCCGCTAGAACATCGCTGATTACAGGTTGCTATGCACCACGTTTTGGTGGTAGCCTGCATCGCCGTCTAGAGGAGCTGCCAATGCCCGAGGGGTTGAGGATGTACCCATCATACCTTCGTGAGGCTGGTTACTACACTATCAACGCCTCAAAGACTGACTATAATGTCGAGTTAGATAAGACGGCTTGGGATCAGATAAAGGGAAAGTTGGGCGATTGGAACAATAGAAAGAGTAGCGATCAGCCATTCTTTATGTGTCGTACTAATGCTGTGACTCATGAGTCGAAGCTCTTGTTTGATGAGAATACATATAAAACGGTAAAGACAAATACAGACCCAAATAGGGTATATGTCCACCCTCATCTGCCACAGACCGATTTGATGAAGTATACATATGCTACATTCTATGATCGTATTAAGGATGCTGATGATGAGTTTGGTCAGATGATGGATATGCTCCAAAAAGATGGTGTGTTGGATGATACATTTGTATTCTTCTTTGGTGATAATGGTGGTTGTGTCCCTGAGAGTAAGGGGTATACTAATGATGTTGGTTTCCGTGTGCCACTTGTTGTCTATGTGC
>JBCQTG010000091.1:0-8362 GCA_047178765.1 Rikenellaceae bacterium
CCTCCCACTCCTCGACCTTGTCCGCCAGAGCAGGTGTCAATGAGTTAAAGGAGCTAATCAACTTATATATCTGTTCAACGGGTAGCAACAGCTGCTGCTGCTTTGATTCATACTGTTTCATTAATCAATAGTAAATTTACGTTTTGTGTCACCTAAGATCTCTATTCGCACCAACATTGCATCGTCGGGGAGAAGCTGTTCAACCCTCTCTGCCCACTCGATAAAGCACAATCTACCAGAGTCGATATATTCGCTAAATCCCATATTCTGAGCCTCTTGAGTAGATTCAATCCTATACATATCGAAGTGATAGATCACATCGCCGCTCTTCACAACATACTCATTTACAATGGCAAATGTTGGGCTAGTGACTGTATCTGTCGACCCCAGATTAGCTGCTATCTCACGGAGCAGCGTTGTCTTTCCGCTACCCATAGGACCGTGAAGAAGCACAACGGTGCGCCCATCTAGCGACTCGATTATAGCATCAGCAACGCTACATAGCATCAACGGTGTATCAATAGTTATCTCTTTCATGCTGCAAAATTACAAAAATTTCGGATAATTTATCGCTTTATATTATAGTAGTTTAATTTATTTTTATTAGTTTTGTATTGACTTACATATTCGCAAAAGTGGGGAGACCTGCTTGATGATTGAGGCGGGCATTTTTATGCTCGTATCTCACTATATCCGCACTAGTGGTTTCGCCCCTGTGTGGAGTGTTAATGCACCCACTGCTTTTGCGAGTGTAAGTCAACAGGTCAGCGAAATCACCTTTTTATTTCGCTGTTTTGAGAAGATTAATCACTTATAAATCAATGCATGGAGAGACCGGAATAGGGGTCAAATCTAAAAGTGTTTAGAAGAGATCTCCTACCCTAAAGCGAAAAGGTATTAGTTATCGTTGTCGGGAATTCCTCTGGATAGTGGGTGACAATGATTGCTGTAGACTCACTGCTAGCGGTATAACTCTGGATAATTGAGCGTACATGGTCGCGGTTGCGATCATCGAGACCATGTAGAGGCTCATCGAGAATAAGCAACTCAGGAGATTTAACAAAGGCACGAGCCAACAAAACCATTCGCTGCTCACCACTTGACAATCGCATGAAGTCGCGATCTGCAAGCTCTGCAATACCGAATCTCGCCATCCACTCCATAGATATTGTGCGCTGCTCATCATTCACCTTTCGGTGTAGACCAACCGTGTCGAAGAGACCGCTAGCGACTATGTCGACTGCTGAGGCACTAACCCTATAGGAGCGGTGCATCTCGGGGCTAACATAACCTATCCTACGTTTAATATCCCAGATACTCTCGCCACTACCGCGCCCCTTGCCAAAGAGGGTGATGTCACATGCGTAGCTCTGAGGATTATCTGCACAAATGAGAGATAGTAGAGTCGATTTACCTGAGCCGTTGCGCCCAACGACAGCCCACTTCTCACCCTTGTGGATAGTTAGGTTGATACCGTTGAGTATCTTCTTTGCTCCATATTGGATCGTTACATCGTTTAGCCTCACAACAATATCATCACTTGATTCACTCGGTTGAGGTTTGTCATTAGTCGACTCCGGTTCGCTCTGTTGCACTCGACTCATAAACTCCACTCGGCTGCATTTCCCTTTGCAGACCATCCCCTCCATCTCGATAACGTGGCTAACAAATGGTGGTATCTCCTCTGCTCGCGAGAGGATCAGAACTATTTGAACACCACTATGAGCAGTTAGACTAAGCAGAATATCGTTGAGTACTCCGCGCGATTCACTATCGAGACCGATAAATGGATTATCCATTATCAGTAACTTAGGCACAGTGACCAGAGATCTAGCGATCTGGAATTTACGCATCTCACCACTAGAGAGTAGAATCAACTCCTTATCGGCAATCTTTGCAATATTGAGCATCTCGAAGAGTGGATTTGGCTGTGATAGATCAAGCTCATCGCATACCCTCTTACGACCATCAACATGGGTGCTGTTCCATCGCTGTTGGTAGTAGTACTCCTTGTCGTCAATTCCATAGGAGTCGCGAAAGGTGATCTCCTTAATATTTTGGTATAGCATAGGGTGGGCATCCTCGCCAAAGTTATACCTAACACCTGTACAAACCATCGGTATCCTACCCGCAATAACCCCCGCAAGGGTACTCTTTCCACTGCCATTGTTGCCAACGATAGCTATACACTCACCTCTATTTATGCTCACTCTCTCCAGCCCCTCGATCTGTTGTCCCCCCTGTCGCATCTGTGTGCCGACAATCTCAACTACTCTACTCTCCATCTCTAATAATTTACATTTTCTCTCTACCCCGCTAGCAAAACCGGTCATCGAATTGTCTGCACCAACGACACGATGGCAGGGTATGATAATAGATATTGGGTTGCGACCCACTGCCCCACCAACCGCCTGAGCCGAGAAGCGTTCAACCCCTCTGCGCTGAGCTATCTGCCGAGCTATAGCACCGTAGGTTGTTCTTTCGCCATATGAGATCGACTGTAGAATCCCCCACACCTCACGATCGAAATCACTGCCCTGTGCATCCAATAGGGCAGTGAACAGCGGTCTGTCTCCCCTAAAGTAGCTCTCTAACC
This sequence comes from Rikenellaceae bacterium, assembly GCA_047178765.1. Lineage (GTDB taxonomy): Bacteria > Bacteroidota > Bacteroidia > Bacteroidales > Rikenellaceae > Alistipes. Next base: position 2,597 of record JBCQTG010000091.1, read on the forward strand.
ACCCTTTAACCTCGCTGAGTATAGGCAACTCCTCACCACACTCCGCCGACTCTATCAGCTGTTGTGGGTAGTGTCTCTGCCCCTCGAAGCCTAGCCATAGCAGAGCATCGCCACTACTAACGGCTATGATCTCGCCAAGTGGCGATGGGTACCTCATTATGAAACATCTATTATTCACCCGACAAAGGTATAATAAAGAGTATAAAGAACAAAAAAATAGGAGCTAAAATTAGCTCCTATAGACTACCCGGCGATCGATGCCGAGAGAGTGGTGTTTGATCGCTTCAGAAAACGTTCGCATTGAGCAACCCTATCATACCCAAGCATAATGCCGAGGATAAAGTCCTGCTCGTGGCTAAGCTCATAGAGAGGAACATCGCCAAATGTTCGTACAACATCAACACATTCGCGACTACCAAAGAAGATGTTGATCTTCGACTCTGTGACATAAACAATATGATATTCGATACCAAAACGCTCTAGCTTTCTAACTGCCAATGCACGATCCGAACTCTTCATTGTGTGGAGAACCAGATGGCGCAACCCCTTCTGATACTCGTAAACATGGTGACATAGTACCTGCATAATATACTCTTTTTAAATGAACTGAGGCTCGATAGTTGCGATCCACGCGTTGATACGATCAGTTGTCTTTTCGCACTGCGAATCCTCGTCAATAGGCAAACCAACGAATACCCCACCGATAACGGAGCGTGAGGCGTCAAAATTGTATCCATCAGTAGATACCGCGCCGATAGACTCAGCTCCAGCCTTAGTCGCCGCCTCATATATGTCAGCCATTCCATCAACAAATGTATCTGAGTATGAGCTAGAGTCTCCCAGACCGTAGATTGCTACCTTTTTTTCCGCTAGGTCAGCCTGTGAAAGTGTGTCGAGAGCCATCTCCCAGTCATCCTGAATATCTCCTAACCCCCAAGTAGAGGTACCTAGGATATATGTAGAGAACTCATTCCAGTCCACATCTCCGATGCTTGATGCGTCGAATGTTGTCACCTCGTGACCAGCTAATTTCCCCTCTAATGTCTCAGCGATACTCTGTGTATTGCCAGTTGTTGATCCGTAAATAATTGCTACTTTTGCCATTTTTTTGTTTGTTGTGAGTTTAACTACTGCAAAAATAGCGTGTAAAATGCGCTTTGGCAATCGCTAAAAGTTGGTATATGAACAGGGATAACCACATCTAAATCATCTTCAAAACCTCGATATACTCCGATTTAGAGAGAGGATAGAATAGTTTGAAAAATTTATCATTAATCATTAAACATTAATCATTAAAAATCATTACCTTTGCAGACTAAGAATTCAAAACAATGGAGTACAGTTTTAAGGAGATAGAGCAGAAGTGGCAGTGCAAGTGGCGCGAGTCGCAGAGATATAGGGTGGAGATCGATGAGTCGAAGCCGAAATTTTACGTCCTCGATATGTTCCCATACCCCTCAGGGGCGGGTCTACACGTTGGGCATCCGTTGGGGTATATCGCCTCAGATATTTATACGCGTTACAAGCGTCTGTGTGGTTTTAATGTTCTGCACCCTATGGGTTACGATGCATTTGGTCTACCCGCTGAGCAGTATGCTATCCAGACTGGGCAGCATCCACGTGTTACCACCGAGCAGAATATCGCACGTTATCGCGAGCAGCTTGATAAGATCGGTTTTAGCTTCGACTGGAATCGTGAGGTGCGCACATGTGAGCCAGAGTATTATAAATGGACTCAGTGGGCATTTATCGAGATGTTCAACCACTACTACAACAACGCAACCGAGAGGGCAGAGAAGATCGCAGATCTAATAGCTCACTTCGAGAGGTGTGGTAGCGAGGGGATAGATGTAGCACAGACCAACGAACTGACATTCACTGCTGAGGAGTGGAGTGCAATGGATGAGTCGACAAAGGAGGAGACGTTGCAAAACTACCGCCTAGCGTTCCGTGCCGACACAATGGTGAACTGGTGTGCGGAGTTGGGAACAGTACTTGCCAATGACGAGGTTAAGGATGGTCTATCGGTGAGAGGTGGCTACCCTGTAGAGCAGAAGGTGATGAAGCAGTGGTTGTTGAGGGTTACTGCCTACGCTAAGAGGATGCTCGATGGCTTAGAGAGGTTGGAGTGGAGCGAGTCACTTAAGGAGATTCAGCGCAACTGGATTGGAAAGTCTATCGGTGCGCAGGTATTTTTCGACATCAAGGATAGCGAGAAGAAGTTGGAGATCTTCACCACACGTCCTGACACCATCTATGGAACAACCTTTATGGTTATCGCGCCTGAGCATGAGTGGGTTGGTGAGCTTACAACAGCGGAGAACAGCGAGGCTGTAGAGAGCTATATACTAGAGACCAAACGCCGCTCAGAGAGGGAGCGAATAGCAGATACGAAGAGGGTGAGCGGTGTTGCTACAGGTTCATACGCAATCAACCCATTCACCAATAAAGAGATACCTATCTATATATCAGACTATGTTCTGGCAGGTTATGGTACAGGAGCTATCATGGCTGTCCCTGCACACGACTCTCGTGACTGGGCTTTTGCTCGTCACTTCGGGTTGGAGATAACCCCTGTTGTCGAGGGTGGCAATATCGAGGAGGCATCATACGATGCTAAATCGGGAACGGTTATCAACTCTGGAGAGTTGAACGGAATGGATGTTAAGGATGCTATCAAGTTTATGTTTGACGAGGTTGAGCGCAGAGGTCTAGGAGCTAAGCAGACCAACTATCGACTACGTGATGCCATCTTCTCGCGCCAGAGATATTGGGGTGAGCCATTCCCTATATATTATAGGGATAATATCGCCTATACAGTTAGTGAGGAGGATCTGCCTCTTCGCCTACCAAATATCGAGAACTACGGTCCTACATCGCAGGGTGAGCCACCATTGGCACGTGCTGAGGAGTGGAGAACAGCGGATGGCTACCAATATGAACTCTCTACAATGCCGGGCTTTGCCGGTTCATCGGCATACTTCCTCCGCTATATGGATCCACACAATACAAAGGGTCTAGTGAGCAAGGAGGCTAATGAGTATTGGAGAAGTGTAGATCTATATGTTGGTGGTATTGAGCATGCTACGGGACACTTGATGTACTCTCGATTCTGGAATATGTTCCTCTTTGATTTGGGTTATGTCTGTGAGGCTGAGCCATTCAAGAAGTTGGTTAATCAGGGTATGATTCAGGGTCGCTCGAACTTTGTATATCGTGTTGTCGGAACAAACAAATTTGTATCGTACGGACTCAAAGGGGAGTATGAGACTCAGGAGATCCATGTAGATGTAAATATTGTTAAGAATGACCAGCTCGATCTGGAGGCGTTCAAGGTGTGGAGAGCGGAGTTTGCCGATGCTGAGTTTATCTTAGAGGATGGCAAATATATCTGTGGCTGGGCTGTTGAGAAGATGTCGAAGTCGATGTATAATGTAGTCAATCCAGATATGATCGTTGAGAACTATGGTGCCGATACACTGCGTATGTATGAGATGTTCTTGGGTCCTTTGGAGCAGTCGAAGCCTTGGGATACCAATGGAATCGATGGCGTGCATAAGTTCTTAAAGAAGTTCTGGAGACTCTATTTCGACCGTGATAACCAGCTAGTTATCAACGATGATAAGGCGACTAAAGAGGAGCTAAAGTCACTACATAAGACAATCAAGAAGATTAGGGAGGATATAGAGAACTTCTCGTTCAATACCTCTGTCTCTGCCTTTATGATCTGCCTCAATGAGTTGGGTGCATGCCACAAGCGCGAGATCTTGGAGCCATTGACAATTATTATCTCTCCATTTGCACCTCATATCGCTGAGGAGCTGTGGGAGGTGCTAGGCAATGAGGGGTCGGTCTGTGATGCTAACTTCCTTGAGTGCGATGAGTCATTGTTGGTTGAGAGTAGTTTTGAGTACCCCGTGATGATGAATGGCAAGCTGCGCTTTAAGGTTGAGTTTGACTTGGCTAAGGATAGCAAGGAGATTGAGAGTGAGGTTCTTTCTCATGAGATTGCACAGAAGTGGCTTGAGGGCAAAGCACCTAAAAAGGTGATTGTCGTTAAGGGTAAGATCATTAATATAGTATACTAACCCGCGCTGTCATCCTGAGCTAAAGCGAAGGATCTCGCAAGGTCAACAGAAAATTATGAAAAGAGTAGCAATATTGTTTTTGGCACTGATGCCACTTCTAGTCTCTGCAAAGGGTTATAAGAGCGTTTTCAATGAGGATCGCAGAGTCGTTATCTGGGATAATAAGAAAGCTCCACACTCCAATAATTTGGAGGGTGAGGCGACTGAGCCAAAACTTCATAGGTTGACAAATACAACAGTTGCTGAGTTGTTGATCTTCGAGGCTGAGGAGAGTAAACGAACAGGTCAGGCGGTGATTATCTGTCCGGGAGGAGGATATGGTCTGCTCTCGATGGATTCTGAGGGGGCAGATGTCGCTAAGTGGTTAGCAGAGAATGGAATCACTGGTGTGGTGTTGAAATATCGACTTCCAAATGGTGATCCTATTATCCCTCTAGAGGATGGAGTAGAGGCACTGAGGGTTGTTCGCAAGATGGCAGACAAGTTGAAGATTGATCCTAAAAAGGTTGGTGTGATGGGCTTCTCTGCGGGCGGTCACCTTGCAGCCTACATCTCGACATTTGCTGAGGTGGAGGATAAACCCAACTTCTCAATCCTCTTCTACCCCGTTATAACCTGCGAAAAGGGGCATGGTCACCAAGGATCATTCAATAACCTTTTGGGCAAGGATAGAACAGAGGAGGAGTCAGCAAAGTACTCTTTAGAGAGTTGTGTTGATGAGAATACCCCACCAGCAATAATGATCCTAAGCAGCGACGATAAGGCTGTGCCTCCAATCAATAGCACCCGCTATTACAATGCTCTGAGGGCAAACGATCAGCGAGCATCGCTACACATCTTCCCCTATGGAGGTCATGGCTGGGGAATAACAGATAGAGTAGCCTTTAAACCGGAGTGGCAGAAGCTGCTGCTCGACTGGCTCGCATTTGAAGATAAAAAAAGTAAATAATATATAAGATGGCAGATAATTCAATTTTGATGCGCCTAGATGGGCTGAAGATGAAATATGAGGAGATGAGCGAAAAGCTCACCGACCCTCAAATAATATCCGATGTGAAGCAGTTTATTCAGCTCACAAAGGAGTATAAGGAGATAAAACCCATTGTGGAGACCGCTGATAGATTCCGCACCGCACTAGCAAACCTCGCTGAGGCAAAGGATGTCTTGGCGAATGAGAAGGATGAGGAGTTTAGGGAGATGGCTCGTGGTGAGATCAGCGAACTAGAACCATTAATTGAGAGGATGGAGGAGGAGATCAAGCTGTTGTTGATCCCCAAAGATCCTCAGGATGGAAAGAATGCCATTGTCGAGATCCGTGGAGGTACGGGAGGTGACGAGGCAGCGATCTTTGCTGGCGACCTTCTACGTATGTATATGAAGTATGTCGAGACTAAGGGTTGGCGTTATGAGATCACCGGCTCTTCTGAGGGTACCTCTGGAGGTTTCAAGGAGGTTGTGATGAAGGTTACGGGAGATAATGTATATGGAACGATGAAGTATGAGTCGGGAGTACACCGTGTGCAGCGTGTACCTCAGACAGAGACTCAGGGTCGTGTACATACATCGGCAGCCTCGGTTGCTGTTCTTCCAGAGGCGGAGGAGTTTGATATTGAGGTGTCAATGAATGATATTCGTAAAGATACCTACTGCTCTTCAGGTCCCGGTGGTCAGTCGGTTA
>JBCQTG010000092.1:0-8358 GCA_047178765.1 Rikenellaceae bacterium
TTCTCCCTATCTATAAGCTGCAATCTAACCTCAATGGAGTGGAGGTCGCAAAGTGGATATGGGTTGATAACCTCATCTTTAATAATTGAGGCGAAAGGGAAAATATCCTTCTCGGTGAATATCTCATTCTCGAACTGGGCGAGATCTTTGAGCTGCATATCTATGATTGTTGAAAGAGCCTGTGGGCTTAGCGCATTTATCTGCGTGCGCTTCTGATTGCCATTCGAGTAGAAAAGTTGAAGATTATCCCCGCTCAACGAAAGAATCTCCTTCATCTGCAAACATCTATTCTCCCACTCCAAAAAGGCATCATCACGAACCTTGAACTCACCATTGTCACGCTTGCTTATAAACTCATCTCGGATTTGGCTTTCATAGGCTCCATTACGATATAAAAGGCGTGCATACCTGCCTAGTCCACTCCGAACAATTACGTTGGAATAAAAACTATTGAATCGTAAATTCTCGTTGATAAGGGTGATGTTCGGGAGGAATCCACACGCTGTAATAACCTCTTCGGCTGTAAACTTTTCTGTCATTTTTATGTTTTACTTTCTTGAGTTGACAAAGATAATCAAACAAAATCAATTAAAAAGCAAAAAATAATTTATAAATATGTTTTACTAAAGTGTTACTAACGAAAAAATCAGCGAGTAGATTTAACATCTAACTCGCTGATTTTCAATGGTCGGGATGACAAGATTCGAACTTGCGACCACACGCCCCCCAGACGTGTACTCTAACCGGGCTGAGCTACATCCCGCTCGCTCCTTGGGTCTTTGGTTTGTTAAATCACACTTTGATGGATCTATTAACCTCTGACTTTTAGAGTTGCAAATATAGTCATTTGTTTCATATATCGCAAATTTTTATGCTCTTAAATTTTCCAACATAACTAATTCATATCTTCAACTTAACTAATTCACATTTTCAACTTGACTAATTCATATTTAGATTTATCTTCAACTTTCCTGTACGATATGCCTTCAGCAGCCTTTGCAGATCATTAATCTGACTACACAGATCCTTACCGATATTAGTGTGTTTAACCTTGATCCTCTCGATCTTCGACTCAACAATAAATGACGTCGACTGTATGTCAATACCCTCCTCTATCGCCTTCTGTGTCGACTCAAAGGGTTTGTGATGAACCAACTTCAACCCCTGAGAGTTAAATATCAGCGTATACCCCGCTGTCCCCGTCTCCGATTGATAAGCCTTCGAGAAGCCCCCATCGATCACCAGCAGCTTCCCCCCCGCCTTGATCGGACTCTCTCCACTCTTTAACTTCACCGGGATATGTCCATTGATAATGTGTGAAATCTCGGGATCTAGCCCAAACTCACGCAGGATCATCGCACAGGTATCATAGTTATCAATCATCGAGTAATAGGCTCCCTTAACCTCCTTATGTGTCGCGGAGTCATCAATGAAGTAGCGTTCGAAGGTCGCCATCCTATCCTTGCCATAGAGCGGCGAATCCTCACCACACCACAGATACCATATATAATCCTGTGCAAAATTCCGCTTATAATCGCTCTGGTGTCCAAAGTAGGCTCGCCGAACTACACGATCAATCTTATCAAGTAGCGCCTGCCCCTTATATGGATGGTCGTCACCTACACAGAGAACTTTAAGTGTACCATCGGGATTGAGAGGAATAGATGCGTGGTAGAGCAGGTTGTTATTTATCGCTAGGTAGAGGCTACCTCTAGAGTAGAGGCACTTGATATGTTTCTGCAACTTCTCACTATTGGCAAAGGAGAGCTTAAGTTTACCCATTAGCTCCTGCTCTTCAGCGGTTAATCTGCATGGATCTTTTGGATCGATTGTCGGGAAGAAGGTGTCGTTAAGTGGATACTCAACCCCATTAAGAGTAAAGGTAAACTTCTCATAATCGATCATCTCCAGAACATTGTAACTCTCCATCTTAAACTCAGGACGGCGTCTTTTTATCTGCCCCTCTAGTTTAAATTGAATGATTGCTATCGCTTTGTGCATCTGCGAAAGGAGCTTCTTTGTCTTGCCGGGATAGAGTATAGACTGGCTACTCTTGGGCATAAATTGCTCACATGGATCATCACCATAGAGATCCATTGCAAAGGTGGCTAGCGGCAGCAGATTTATCCCATATCCATCCTCTAAGACCTCAAGGTTAGCGTACCTCGTTGAGATTCTGATTACATTGGCTATGCACGCTAGATTTCCCGCTGTAGCACCCATCCAGACAATATCGTGGTTACCCCACTGAACATCGAAGTTATGAAATTCGCATAGTTGGTCCATGATAAAGTGCGCCCCTGAACCACGGTCGTAGACATCACCAACAATATGCAGGTGGTCGATAGTGAGTCGTTGAATAAGTTTACACATCGAGATGATAAATCGCTCAGCACTACCAACGGTGATGATACTGGTGATAATGGTTCGGAAGTAGTCATTTGCCCCATTTGAGTTGTTCGACTCATAGAGTAGCTCCTCGATGATGTAGGCAAAATCTGGTGGCAGACATTTTCTCACCTTTGATCGTGTATACTTCGCTGATACGGTGCGCAGAATAGAGATGATCTGGTTGAGAGTGATTCTATACCAATCATCAATCTCGCTCTCGCTTGCCTTCACAAGTTCGATCTTCTGCTCGGGGTAGTAGATGAGTGTGCAGAGATCTTTCTTATCGCTCTCACGCATTGAGTTGCCAAAGATATTATTCACCTTCTCTCGGATAACCCCTGAGGCGTTGCGCAAGACATGCCCAAATGCCTCATGCTCGCCATGCAGATCGGTGAAGAAGTACTCAGTACCTTTGGGTAGGTTGATGATTGCCTCAAGGTTGATAATCTCGGCGCTAGCATCCATTATTGTTGGAAATCGTTTCGAGAGAAGTTTAAGATACCTTAGCTCCTCTTCGCTGAATAGAACATTCTTACTACTTTTCATTGTCACGATTATATTGTTTATTTTAATTTGCAATACAAGTTAATTATTTTTTTACAAATAATCGCATATTTCCATGATTTTTTTAGTAGTCTACCGTAAAAAGACTATTACATTCACTAAAAAGGGGATAGCCAAAACAGCTACCCCCTCTCTAACTTTATTGCTTTATTCGACTACTTCGCAAAGCCCTGACCGATAGCGATGAAGTTCTCAGCTACCAATGCTGCTCCTCCGATCAAACCACCATCAACATTCTCCTTAGCAAAGATCTCAGCTGCATTCTTTGGGTTGCATGATCCACCATAAAGGATCGCTGTCTCAGCTGCTGCTGCACCGAACTTCGCTGCCAACACCTCACGAATATAAGCGTGGATCTCCTCAGCCTGCTCAGCAGATGCTGTAAGACCTGTTCCGATAGCCCATACTGGCTCGTAAGCGATAACCAATGATGCATACTGCTCTGGTGTAAGGTTGAAAACAACCTCCTCTATCTGTGCCTTAACAACATCGAAGTAAGTTCCATTCTCACGCTCCTCCTTAACCTCACCTACGCAATATACAGGGATCAAACCATTAGCGTAAACCTGAGCCATCTTCTTGTTCAAAGTCTCTGAAGTCTCACCATAGTACTCGCGACGCTCAGAGTGTCCAAGGATAACATACTCAACACCCATTGAAGCCAACATCTCTGCTGAAACCTCACCAGTGTAAGCACCCTTAGTCTCTGCTGCACAGTTCTGCGCTCCTACAGCTACTGCTGAATCCTTCAAAGTCTCGATAACCTGTGAAAGGTGTGTGAATGGAGGGCATACGATGAAGCTAACGCAATCGCAAACCTCGCTCTTCTTTGCTGCAACTGCTGCTGCCAACTCTACTCCCTCAGCTGGAAGAGTGTTCATCTTCCAGTTTCCTGCTACAATTTTCTTTCTCATTTTTTATTATTATATGTTTTGTTTGATAAATAAACTTAACTCATGAGCCTCAACGGCTCACATCGCAGCAAAGTTAATCATTATTTTTAAAAGATGAGATTATTTTGTGAGGTATTTTATGTGATTTAACGACACGCCATATTTAGGCAAGCTAATATTCTCACCATATTACCATAGACTATAATGAATATAGGTATTCAGGAGCGAGATCTGCTCCATTTTCCCACTCAATTGTATAATATGACAACTTGAATCGTTTGAACATCTCAATATCTTTGAGTGGTTCAAATACTTCACCATACAATCTGTGGTAGAGATCTACAACCTTCTCTACCCCGTCATTAAACGTGAGGGCTATTTTATACCCTTCAACATATTTCGCTTTAGTAACTGCCAGTAGTGCCATAACATATCTACTTTAGAGGTTGTATTTTTTTGAGCGGTTTGCTCTGCTCTATCAATCGCCAATTCTCCATCAATTCATCTTTGTGGAGGTCTAACCACTCGAAAACCATTGTGAGTACTCTGCGCGGTAAATTACCTGTCACCTCTCCATCTGCAATATGCATGATAGCTTCATAGTCCCCATATCTAACATGAAAATGAGGGGGATTATGGTCATCAAAAAACATTAGAATGATGATTCCATAAAATGTTGATATTGTTGGCATAGTACTCTCTTTTACACAAAAATAGTATATTTTTGATGATTTCACAATTATTATACTAAAAAAATACAGCCGTTATGGCTGTATTCGTTTGTTTCTGGGACTTACTGGGTCGTTCTGGGACTTGCTGAGACTTACTCAGCGCACCAGCTCTCTACCTCGGTGATCGCTGGGGCTTTGAGTCCTAGTTTATTCTTCTTATTGAAGCCGCACATCTCGTTAAAGAACTTCTTGCCATCCAACTTCTTCAGTGAGTCAACGGTGATATAGCCCATCTTCTGAACAACCTCAACCCACTCCTCGGGTACTCCGATAGCGGTATATGCCTCAACAGGATCGTTGACAATCCTCTTCTCGGGGCGCATCTGTGGGAAGAACAGAACATCTTGAATCGATGGCTGGTTGGTCATAAACATTGTCAAACGGTCGATTCCGATACCCATTCCCGAACATGGAGGCATTCCATACTCCAACGCCCTCACAAAGTCCATATCGATAAACATCGCCTCATCATCACCCTTCTCACTCAGCTTCATCTGCTCTTGGAAGCGATCCAACTGATCGATAGGGTCGTTCAACTCAGAGTAGGCATTACACAACTCCTTACCATTTACAAACAGTTCAAAACGCTCTGTCAACTCGCTATTGTCGCGGTGGCGCTTACAAAGGGGTGACATCTCGCTGGGGTAGTCGGTGATAAAGGTTGGTTGGATAAGATCCTCCTCGCAATACTGCCCAAAGATTGCATCGATCAACTTACCCTTACCGAAGGTCTCGTCAATCTCTACATTGAGCCTCTTACACGCCTCGCGAAGCTGATCCTCATCCTCTCCTGTTATATCATACCCTGTCTTTTCGCGTATTGCATCGGTCATCGAGAGGCGGCGGAATGGAGCCTTGAACGAGATCTCTCTATCGCCGATAGTCACAGTCGTTGAGTCATTGGTAGCTAGAGCAACCCTCTCCAACATCTGCTCAGTGAACTCCATCATCCACAAGTAATCCTTGTAGGCGACATATATCTCCATCACCGTAAACTCTGGGTTGTGTGTACGATCCATACCCTCGTTGCGGAAATCCTTTCCAAACTCATAGACACCATCGAAACCACCGACAATCAGCCTCTTAAGGTATAGCTCATTGGCTATACGTAGGTATAGATCGGTGTCAAGTGTATTGTGGTGTGTAATAAAGGGGCGAGCCGATGCACCTCCTGCTATAGGCTGCAAAATCGGAGTCTCCACCTCTAGATACCCCTTTGAATTGAAGAACTCACGCATTGTTGAGATAATCTTCGACCTCTTAACAAAGACATCTCTAACCTGAGGGTTAACAACAAGGTCAACATAGCGCTGACGATAGCGAGCCTCGGGATCGGTAAAGGCATCAAAGACCTTTCCATCCTTCTCCTTAACGATTGGAAGCGGGCGGATCGACTTGCTCAAAACAGTAAATTTAGAGCAGTGAACCGATAACTCACCTGTATTGGTGATAAAAGCCGAACCCTCGACACCAACGTAGTCACCTATATCGAGTAGCTTTTTAAATACTTTGTTGTATAGTGTTGTATTCTCACCCTCGCATACATCATCACGGCGGATATATACCTGAATACGACCTGTGTGGTCCTGCAACTCAAAAAATGATGCTGACCCCATGATTCTGCGGGTCATTATCCTACCGGCAATGGTGATGTTCTGAAAGTTATTCTCCTCAGCCCTATACCCCTCGGTTACCTGTGCTGCTGTAGCAGTCACCTCATAGCGTGCCGCTGGATATGGCTCTATGCCCAACTCTCTGAGGGCTGTGAGCGAAGCGCGGCGCTGCTGCTCTTGTTCACTTAATGATTGGATCATTCTCTTCTACCTATTATTAAACGCCACAAAGATAGGAAAAAATAATGATATAGCGAATTAAGGTTTGGGTTTTTTTAGCTCAAAAATGCTTGATTCTAATAAATTTTATCTAAATTTGTAATTAACACAAATAACCTAATAATCAATATGAAAAATCTTTTTGAAATAAGTGGTGATGTTGTAGTCATCACAGGAGGTGCTGGAATTTTGGGTCGCGGCATTGCTCAATACCTAGCTTCACAGGGGGCAAAGGTGGTAATTCTCGATAGAGATCAGCAGCAGGGGGAGGCTGTAGTTAAGGAGATATGCGATAACGGAGGTGATGCGCTATTCCTTGTCACTGACGTCCTCAATAGCGAGGTGCTTGAGCAGAACTGTAAAGATATTGTCGAACACTACGGTAAGATAAATACCCTACTCAATGCTGCGGGAGGAAACATGGCAGGGGCGACAATCGGTCCTGAGGGTACAATCTACGATCTTGAGGTGGAGGCTTTCCGCAAAGTTGTAGACCTAAACCTCTTCGGCACGGTGCTACCAACAACCGTATTCTCTAAAGCTATGGTTCGTGCAGGTGGCGGCTGTATTGTCAACTTCTGCTCTGAGTCTGCCCTACGCCCACTCACTCGCGTTGTGGGTTATGGAGCTGCAAAGGCGGCTATCGGCAACTACACGAAATATATGGCAACGGAGATGGCAACGAAATTTGGCGAGGGATTTAGAGTCAATGCTATCACCCCCGGATTCTTCTTAACAGAGCAGAACCGCACACTGCTGACCAATCCCGATGGATCATATACAGCGCGTGCAGATACAATTATTGCCCACACCCCCTTCCGCCGCTTTGGTCGTGCAGAGGAGCTTTATGGAACTATACACTACTTAATTAGTGATGCATCATCTTTTGTCACTGGCACTTTGGCGATTGTAGATGGTGGATTCGATGCCTTCTCAATTTAGAGAATTGTGGGGTAAGGTATTAATTTAACACAATAAATAGCAATGATACTTTGTGAACAGACATGGCGATGGTATGGACCAAACGATCCAATCTCGCTGCAAGAGATTAAACAGACCGGAGCTACCGGAATAGTAACTGCACTACACCACATCCCCAACGGTGAGGTATGGAGCGTAGAGGAGATCCAAAAACGCAAGGAGGAGATTGAGGCTGTCGGACTAACATGGTCGGTGGTTGAGAGTGTACCGGTACACGAGCATATCAAGACTCGCACGGGGGATTTCCAGATATATATTGAGAACTACAAGGAGTCGATCCGCAACCTTGCTAAGTGCGATATTAAGGTTATTACATATAACTTTATGCCCGTTCTCGACTGGACGCGCACCAACCTCGCCTATGAGATGGCAGATGGATCTAGAGGACTACGTTTTGAGCGTGCAGCCTTCTTGGCATTCGACCTCTTTATCCTCAAACGTCCAAATGCAGAGCAGGAGTACACCGCTGAGGAGATCGCTAAGGCTCGCGCACGTTTTGAGCAGATGGATAGCGCAGAGATTGAGCTTATCACTCGTAATATGATCGCGGGGCTACCCGGCTCAGAGGAGAGCTTTACCCTAGAGCAGTTCCAGAGTGAGCTGGATAGATATGCGGGGATAGATGCCGAGCAGCTACGGACCAACTTGGTGCTATTCCTTAGCGAGATAGCTCCCGTTGCCGATAGTGTCGGTGCGGTGCTTGCAATACACCCCGATGACCCACCTCGATCGATCCTTGGACTACCTCGTATATTGAGCTGCGAAGCGGATTTTAAGGAGTTGATAGAGCGTGTTCCAAACCCATCAAATGGACTCTGTCTATGCACAGGATCGTTTGGCGTAGCTGCGGATAATGACCTTGCGGGGATGATGACCCGCTTTGGTGATAGGATTAATTTTGTCCATCTACGCTCAGTAGCTAGAGATGCTGAGGGGAACTTCTATGAGGCAAACCACCTTGAGGGT
>JBCQTG010000093.1:0-8286 GCA_047178765.1 Rikenellaceae bacterium
TGGGGTTGTATAACTCCAACTAGGGGATTGTATCCCAGTCGGAGTTATGATATCTTGGTGGAACTGCAGTTGCTTATCCAAAATTCAGGTTAATAGGTATTTGATTTTATTAGATGCAAATTTCATAATAATATTCGGTAATAGATGATATATCTGTTTCAATTATATGCAAAATTTGTTTCATTATCAGAAAAAAGTCATAAATTTGTAGGTGTGAAGAGGGTATCTACTTATTTCAAAATATTACTACTTACTGCGACACTAACCATTATCTAGGTGTCGATAAAATTAGAACTCCCCTATAATCATAAATAGACTATATGATGAGGTTAATTAGCATAATATTTTGTTTTGTTTTTATACAGAACATTTTGGCTCAGGTGCTGCCACCCTTCGAGGATGGTAGCATCGTCTGCTGCGTAGGTAATAGCATCACGCAAGATGGGCGATACCATATGTTGTTGCAGGCGTATTACGCTACTCGGCACCCCGATAGACGAGTTAAATTCATCGGTTGCGGAATAGGCGGTGATACCACTAGTGATATGATTGCTCGTTTCGAGGGTGATGTGATGCGTTACAACCCCGACTATGCTTTTCTGATGACAGGTATGAATGATATGTCAACTTCGCTATACCAAAAGGGGTTGACTATTGATGACGAACTGTTAGCCAAGAGAGAGGCATCGATGCAGAGGTACTACAAGTTGACTGAGCAACTCATAAATATGATGTTAGAGAGGGGTATAAAACCTATCCTTATGACCCCGACATTCTATGATGAAACGGCACAACTTGCCACACCATCGCTCGATGGTAAGTGTGCTGCACTGCTAAAGTGTCGCGAACATATCAAGGCGATGGGGACAAAGTATAATATCCCTGTTGTTGATCTAACTAAGTTTATGTTGGATATAAATTTAGATGCTCAGAAAAGTGACTCACGATATACAATCATAAGTGGAGACAGAGTACACCCCGATAATACAGGACACTTCATTATGGCATATTGAATTATCACTACCCTTTGGGGTGACGAGCAGATTGTAAACTCAAATAGGGTAGAGGCTAAGAGGAGGCGAAATCTCACCTTTGAGTTGGCCTCTAAATCCCTGCCATTTCCAATCACGGAGAACTTTACAGAGGCGCAGCGATTTGTCCCATTCGTTGAGGAGCTTAACCAAGAGTTGCTACAGGTTGATGGATTAAAAGAGGGTCGTTATATCTTGTCAATTGATGATATTGTGGTTGATACCCTCACCAATAAAGAGCTGCAACTAGGTGTTAATCTGGCAACAAATCCTCATTCTCCACAATACAAGCAGGCAGAAGAGGTATTCAAATTATGCGAGAGATACCACGAAACACAGACCATACTGCGCCATATTGCAAATGTTGAATATAAACGGCTGAAAAATTACAAAGGAGAGGATAGCATGGCTGCAAAGCTCAAATACCTCGATGCAGCCAATGAAAAGAGCAGGGGTAAATCGTGGTATGACAGTGGTGTAAAAATTGTGAAATCATACGCTGAGAACAAACCAAAGGAGGAGCAGATTATTAAAGAGCTCGATGATCTACACGCAGAGATCTACTCTATTTGCACTCCTCAGAATCATCGCTATCAGCTTAAAGGATTATAAGGGAGATTTAATTATTTTATTTTAATAGACCATACCAGTTAAAAACTAATACAAATATAAGATGATAAATTTAAGAGGATTTTTTACGCTGCTATGGTGTTGCGTTGCGACAGTGAGTGCCAATGCCCAATATACCCCCGATGAGAACTTCGACCGAGGTTGGCGATTTTTCAATAGCGATATTGAGGGTGCTTATGAGGTTGGTTTCGATGACTCTAAGTGGCGAACTCTCGATCTTCCTCACGATTGGGCTATCGAGGGTCCATTCTCAGATAAATACGATTGCCGTATGGGTGCGCTGCCTGTCAATGGTACAGGTTGGTATCGCAAGAGTTTTGTGATGGATAGTGGTGATCGGGGTAGGGTTGTGCGCCTTGAGTTTGAGGGAGCTATGAACAACAGCACTGTTTGGGTTAACGGTAAAAAGGTCGGCTCTAGACCTTATGGATATATCGGTTTTGAGTATGAGATTAGCGACCTTTTGAAATATGATGGATCGGAGAATGTTGTTGCTGTTTCACTAAATCCTCTGGACTACTCATCGAGATGGTATCCCGGAGCGGGGTTATATCGTTCAGTGTGGTTGAAGGTTGACAATAGTCTCTATATCGACAATTGGGGGACATTTATTACTACACCAACTGTCACCGAGACTCTCGGAGTTGTGCAGCAGCAGAGCGTCGTTGTCAATAGCTCAGAGAGTAGATGTGAGGTTGTGGTGGTGTGCGAGTTTTTCGATAACACAGGAGTATCTGTTGCCAAAGAGAGTGAGAAGATAACCCTTGAGCCAAACTCTAAATCAACTGCTGGGATATATGTAAATATAAAGAGTCCTAAACTTTGGGATCTGGAGAGTCCAAATCTCTACACCTCTGTTACAACAATTATGGATGGTGATAAAGAGTTGGATCGTTACACTACCCGTTTCGGTGTTCGCAAAATCGGCTATGATGCAGATGGTTTCTATTTGAATGGTAAAAAGGTGCGCTTCAATGGAGTCTGTCTCCACCATGATAACGGAGCGTTGGGAAGTGCTGTCTATCGCAGAGCTGATGAGCGTAAGTTGCAGATAATGAGAGATATGGGGGTTAATGCAATTCGCACCTCTCACAACCCTGTGTCGCGTGAGTTCCTCGATCTATGTGATGAGATGGGGTTGTTAGTTATCGAAGAGTCGTATGATTGTTGGGCTATCCCCAAAGTCAAGAATGGCTACAACCTATACTTCGATGAGTGGGGTGAGAGAGATCTAAAGGATATGGTTCTAAGGGATAGAAATCACCCCTCGATAATTATGTGGAGCTTGGGTAATGAAATCTTAGAGCAGAAACAGAAGAATCTCGGGTGGAAGATTGCAAAACGACTTCATGAATATTGCAAAAGCGTTGATATGACCCGTCCAACAACCATCGGTTTCAATAACTACCCCGGTCCATACAACTTCAATATGGCACAGCAGGTCGATATTGCAGGTGCAAATTACAAACCTGTGAAGTATGCGGAGCTAAAGTCAAACTATCCAGATATGCCGCTCTATGGCTCTGAGACAGCGAGTACATATAGCACCCGAGGAGTCTATCACCTCCCTATCGAGGATTATACAAAACATGAGTCGTTGCAGACGTCGAGCTACGATTTTGTCGCTCCGCCATGGGGTTATGCCCCTGAGATTGAGTTTAAATTTCTGGAGGAGAACCAAAGTGTTATGGGTGAGTTTGTCTGGACTGGCTTTGACTATCTTGGTGAGACTAGCCCCTATGGAGGTCTGGATAATATCGATAATAATGGTCATTGGAACTCTGACTATCCCTCACGCAGCTCCTACTTTGGAATTGTTGACCTAGCTGGTTTTCCTAAAGATCGCTACTACCTATATCAGAGTCAATGGACGACAAAACCGATGATCCACCTACTTCCACATTGGAATTGGGCTGGCATGGAGGGTGAGATTATCCCAGTCTATTGCTACACTAATTGTGATGAGGCGGAGCTATTCCTTAATGGAAAGTCGTTGGGACGTAAGGTAAAGGGAGTTGACACAACAAATATCCTAGTCGATATGTTGCGTTACGAACCTAAAAGCTATGACTCCCCATACCGCCTGAGTTGGAGTGTCCCTTATAGAGCTGGTGAGTTGAAGGTTGTCGGCTATAAAGATGGAGAAGCAACACTTGAAAAGGTGATTAGGACAGCTGGTAGACCATATAAAATTGTGATGGAGGTTGATAGAGAGAGTATCGCCGCGGATGGAAGAGATCTCGCCTATGTCACAATTCGTATAGAGGATCGGGATGGAAATTTAGCTCCACTAGCTGATAATCTGGTTGAGTTCAAACTCTCGGGAGCGGGTGAGATTATTGGTGTAGATAATGGAAACCCAATCTCACTAGAGCCATTTCAAGCCCCATATCGCAAGGCATTTAACGGATTAGCTTTGGCGATTATTCGATCTGGGGAGCAGGCTAGTGAGGTGACACTCAAAGCTAGTTCAAAGGGGTTGAAGGGTGATACAATAACAATCAAAACAGAGAAATAAATGAATATCTCCTATAAATTTCCATTGACGATGATGGCATTGGGTGCAGCCGTAAATCTCAATGCAGCAGAGTAGACTCGCCCCAATGTGATCCTGAACTTGATTCTGGATCTCTTTACGTTGAAATACAGGTGACTATAGCTGTTAAAAGAGATTCTGAATCAAGTTCAGAATGACGGGGGCATATTCCACTCTGATTTTACTTTGATGTGAATTTCGCTCCATTATAACGGTGCGATTTGGACTGTTTTGTTCCGGCTATTTCGATGTTGAACTCTATTGGTGAGTTCGCAAAGTCGATATAATTTCCTTTTGGGGTGTCGAATGTGACTCTCTGATTTGATGAGTCGTACTCTATCTTAATCACTGAATATCTTCCCTGCTCGTAATCATATGATGTGTAGTCGTCATAGTAGAGGGTAAATGTTGCATCTTTGCCGGGGTATATTTTTAGTGTCGTTGGTTCGTTCGTTGGCTCAGTTGCATATTGAACCTTTGGGGCAAATGGGATGATAGACCCAGCCTTGACAAAGAGTGGCATCTGGTCGAGAGGTGCATCTACCGTGATTCTCTTGCCACCCTCAATCTTCTCATCGTTCCAGAAGTTATACCAATCTCCCTCGGGTAGATAGACCTCTCGATTGCGTGCGCCATACTCTGTCACAGGGGCTACCATAATAGACTCACCGAACATAAATTGATCGCCGATATTCCAGACTTTTTTATCCTCGGGATATTGGTATGCCATAGGTGACATAATCACCGAACCATTCTCTGTAACCTTGCGAGCCTCACTATATATATATGGCATAAGTTGATAACGCAAGTCGATATATTTTCGTGCAATAGCCTCGAACTCAGCACCAAATCGCCACACCTCGGTCTCAGTCTGATAACCATGAATTCTAAACATCGGACAAAATGCACCATATTCAAACCAACGTGCCAACAACTCACGATAGTTTGGGTCGTTATATTGATCTCGTTCGATAGTATTACAGTGGGTCATATTCCTAAAGAATCCCCCAATATCGGTTGTCCAGTATGGAATACCCGCCACAGTCAAATTTAATCCCGCTGTGATCTGCTCGCGGAACTGCTCCCACGAACCATCTACATCGCCCGACCACACCATCGATCCATACGCCTGCTGTCCCGAAAAAGACGATCGAGAGAAGTTGATAACTCGCTTATCGGGGAACTCCTCACGATGTCCTTCATACAACGCTTTGGCGATATGTAGAGAGTAGGTGTTTGCCACCTGTCGGAACTCTCCCGCAGCAGTTCGGCTCTCGGGGGCTGGTTCTATAATAGGTTCATTGCCATCTGTCCAGATCGCCTGAACACCTATCTTATACATAGAGTCGCTCAATGCTCTGTAATATCCATGCGCACTCTCGCGATCGTAGGCATCGATATATGACGACTCCTCCATCATCTTCAAATTGTATCGCTCACGAATGGCATTGACATTCACCGATGGCCACACAGAGACTAAGAGGTTAAGATTCATAGCATCCAGATCCTTCAGCATCTGGCGCGGATTGGGGTAGCGGCTACGATCCCACTCTGGAGCTCTGCCTGAACTCCAATAGTCCCAGTCTTGAACGATATTATCCACTGGAATACCTCTTTTGCGATACTCCTTGGCATTATCTAATAGCTGCTCTTGTGTTTTGTAAGCCTCGCGGCACTGCCAAAAACCATATGCCGAGAGTGGAAAGAGTGGTGCTTTGCCTGTAAGTGAACTATACTCACCGACAACCTCCGCGGGGGTCTCCCCAGCGATGATATAGTAGCCGATCGACTCTCCGTGGAGATTGCTGAATCTTGTGCGGTTATAGTCTGGTTCGCTGTATAACACCTCGCCATCAACCTGCGCACCTGTATCGATAAATGTCACCTCATACTCCTTACCAGCGACTAAATCAGCACGTCCCGAGAATGAGTCGGGGAACCACATTGTCTGGTAGTTTATCACGGTATCTTGGTCAAATATCAGCTTTACATCGCCCAATCGTCTGTTGACTTTTTTTGGTGTTTTGCTATCGACCAAAAAGTAGTGAGTACCCGATTTTGTAGGGGTGAACTTCCCTCGTTTAATCATCTTTTTAGCATCTACCACCTCAGGGAATTCCATCCTGTTTTGAGGCAGGTTGAAATCGGTCACCGAGTAGTTGCTCCAATAGATTCCATAGCCAGCTGTCGAGACAACGAATGGAACGGCAATCTCTTGGTTGTATTGCTGCAAACGTACAGGTGTATTTCGCCAATTCATCAATCCATTTTGGTATTGTCCTAGACCCATAAGTGCCTCATCGCCCACTGAAAAAGATTGTGCTACCTCATTGTCGAACTCTGTTATTGGTGTGATATATGTTCCATCTGATAGCTCAGATATAAGAGGTTTCCCTTGAGCTGTTGTGTAGCTGATCTCACCATCTTGACTCAAGGATGCACGAATCTTTTCTGTCTCAACAACCAGATTTCCACCCCTCTCACGAACTCGCCAATCAACATCTTGCGGCTCTAATTGTACTACACACTCTTTGATCTGCTCGGGAGCAGCGGTGGTGAGACGCTTTTTCACCTGAATGATATTGTCATTGATAATCCTCATCTGGATGGTCATTTCACCGTTGACCACAGTTACCGAGTTCTCATCTCGTTCATACTCGATGTTGCTACAGCTACTAGCCAGCAACAGCGTAAATATCGCTAATCTTCTCATAACTTTATCGTTTTCTCTTTGCCATCAAAGATAACACTTTTTGAGCATATATCCTTGACTTTATTGTGAATTTCAGGGGGGATCAGCAAAGGGATCACCGCTCTAACTCAGAAATATGAGCAGGAGTGGCTACAAAAATATCATAATAAATAAGAGATGGGCTACTTTACCCATCGACTCAGAAATCTATCTGTCGCTACTTTGATTTTTTCTCGACTCTCAGTGTTGAGTGCTTCGGGGTGGAATGGTTCGATTTTGTCCTCCGCCATATATAGTCCTGTCTCTTTGCCGAAGCGTTCTGCGGCTACCAATCGGACGATTCTATCTGCACCAACCTCTGTTGGTGATGCCATAATGTTCATCATCGTCTGCATTATTCTGGCTGCCACTTTGAGGTCTCTCAGTAGGTTTGATTTGATGTAGCCCGGTAACATTGCATTGACGGTTATGCCTTTATGTTTAAGTTTCTCGGCAATATCTATCGTGAACATATTAAGAGCTAATTTAGAGTCGAAGTATGGGGCTTTTGTATTGAAATCGCTATGCATTGCGATATAATCATAGTCTATGGAGTCGATAAAAAGCGTGTCTGTTGTGAGGTTTACAATGCGCTCTGTGATGGCTGGTTGCAGCAATAGAGTTAGTAGCACAGGTGCAAAATAGTTTACTGCCCAAGTGGTCTCAATATTGTCATCTGTAAATTTAATGACACCCAGCATATTTACTCCAGCGCAATTTACGAGTATGTTGATTTTCAGATGTTTAGCTAAGATACTCTCTGCGCAACTTTTTACGCTATCCATACTCGATAGGTCGCAAATTTATATGTAGCTCGTCCCTTCCCTTTGGCGTTTATAACATCAACAACTGCCTCACCTTTGACTGTGCTTCTAGCCAATAGAACTACATCTGCCCCCATATCGCATAGCATCTCGACAGCGCAACGACCTATACCATCTGTACCGCCAGTAAATACTATTGTTTTCCCCCTAAGATCCTTTTCTTTATCTGTAAGTGCAAATTTCGGGTCTGCTTTTTTCCTCTGAGGGACAAAGACCTATAGTGCTATTTTTGCTTTTTTGAATATTGATGCCATACTACTTGTTGTTAGTTGATTTATATTTCTCAAACTTTATTCCAAATATATAACATATTTTGCACAATGCAAAGTTTTTATTTACGAGTAAGCATCAATTCAAATATATCTGGGATAGATAGCAAAATCGAGGGATAGACGGCAGATGCGAACTCATTGGATGCTCAAAATTTACCTCTATTTTTGTAACTACTCACGCCCCCACTAATTCTGTTATAAGTCACATCACAACGTCACAAATAATAAGATTATAATGGTCGAATTAGTTGCATAAGTCGTT
>JBCQTG010000094.1:0-8087 GCA_047178765.1 Rikenellaceae bacterium
AGCTGACAAATTCCAAGGTGTTATCACCGAGAACGGCGGTCAGATTGAGAACAAGGAGAACTGGGGTTTGAAGAAACTCGCTTATCCTATTCAAAAGAAGACTACCGGATTCTACTATTTGATTGAGTTCACTGGTGAGGGAGACCTTATCGAGAAGCTAGAGACTCAGTTCCGCCGCGACGAGCGCGTGATCCGTTTCCTTACATTCAAGCAGGACAAGTTTGCAGTTGAGTATTCAGCTCGCCGTCGTGCTAAACTTTCAAACAAGCAGGAGGAGTAAACAATGGCAGATAATAGAAAACCACAATCAGAGATCCGTTACCTCAACCCAGTATCAGTTGATGTAAAGAAAAAGAAGTACTGTCGCTTTAAGAAGCTAGGTATTAAGTATGTAGACTACAAGGATGGTGAGTTCTTGAAGAAGTTCCTCAACGAGCAGGGAAAGATCCTTCCACGTCGTTTGACCGGTACTTCACAGAAGTTCCAGAAGAAGGTGGCTCAGGCTGTAAAGCGCGCACGTCACTTGGCTATCTTGCCATTCGTAACCGATTGTATGAAATAATAAAGAGAGCATAGCAAGATGGAGATCATATTGATAAAGGATGTTGAGAACGTAGGATACGCAAACGACATCGTAAATGTAAAGCCCGGTTATGCAAATAACTTCCTAATCCCTCAGGGATATGCGAAGTCAGCAACAGCATCGGCAAAGAAAGTGTTGGCAGAGAACCTTCGCCAGCGCGCACACAAAGACGCTAAGATCCTAGCTGATGCTGAGGCAGCAGCAGCTAAGTTGGCTGAGGTAACATTGACAATCTCAGCTAAGGCTGAGGAGGGTCGCTTGTTCGGTACTGTAACCTCTGCAAATGTTGCTGAGGCGTTGGCAGCTGCTGGATTCGAGATCGATCGCAAGGCAATCACTCTTGATGCAATCAAGAATGTTGGTGAGTATCAGGCAACTGTACGCATCCACCGCGAGATCAAGGCTACTGTAAACCTAAGCGTAGTAGCTGAGTAAGCAGAGCATTGCTAGGTGCGAAATTTTAAAGGTACTATCTATAAGATTTCATCCACCTATCAATACTTATAGCGAATAGAAGATTATTATTATAAAGTTCGGTGAATTAAAAGTCGCAAGATTTTTGATTCGCCGAATTTACGTTAAACTATTATTATGCGATATTTCCTTATAGCAGGCGAACCCTCGGGTGATCTACACGGAGCAAACCTTATGCGCGGGCTGTTGGACAGCGATCCCGCAGCACAGTTTCATTTCTGGGGTGGCGATAATATGGCTAGTGTTGGAGGGGTGGAGAATCTTGGTCTACACTACCGTGAGAGTTCATTCTTTGGATTGGCTAATGTCATACGCAATCTAGGAACTATCGCTAAACAGTTTAAGCAGTGTCGTAAGGAGATCGAGGAGTTTGCGCCCGATGTTGTCATCTTGATTGACTATGCTGGCTTCAACCTACGCATAGCTAAACAGACCAAAAACTTAGGAATAAAGACATTCTACTATATCGCACCAAAGACATGGGCGTGGGATGAGAAGAGAGTGAAGAGGATCCGCCAATATGTTGACGAGCTATTTGTCATCTTCCCATTCGAGACCGACTACTTTAAGAGCAAGGGTATCGAGAGCCACTTCGAGGGTAACCCATTGGTAGATGCAATTGCACACAGGTGTAAGAAGATGCCCTCTCGCACGGAGTTTATCAAGAAGAACAGACTAGACGAGAGACCGATAATAGCCCTTCTAGCAGGCAGCCGAGCAACAGAGATCAAGACCAACCTGCCTATTATGCGAGGTGTAACAGAGCGATTCCCCGACTACCAATTTGTTGTAGCTGGTGTCGACTGGTTATCCAGAGAGATATACGACAATATATTAAGTGACAGCCCAATATCCTTTGTCGAGAGTCAAACGTATGAGCTGTTGAACCTCAGCGAGGCTGCAATAGTCACCTCAGGCACAGCGACACTAGAGACTGCTCTGATTGGGGTACCACAGGTTGTAGTATATCGAATACCATGGATCCAGAAGGTACTTTTTCCAATAGTCATTAAGATTCCATATGTCTCTCTAGTCAACATTAATCTCAATCGCGAATGTGTCAAGGAGCTACTTCAGGTATCTATTGACCCCACCGATGCAGCTGAAGAGTTGAGCAAAATCATCAAAGGAGGATCGAAGCGAGAGAGGATATTAGCTGATTACAAGGAGCTAAGCGATATTATCGGCAAGGAGGGTGCGAGCAAACGCTTTGCAAAGAGAATGGTAGAACTAATAAATAGATAGATAGATAAAATGAAGATTATTTGTATTGGCTGCAACTACGCTGCCCACATAGATGAGTTTAAGGCGATTGAGCGACCTGCTGAACCTCTCTTTTTTATCAAACCCGATACCGCTCTACTACGCAATAACGACCCGTTCTATATCCCATCATTCTCTGAGCAGGTTGACTATGAGTGCGAGTTGGTAGTAAAGATCACACGTGTCACCAAACATATCAGTGAGCAGTTTGCACCACGATGTTACGCCGAAGTGGGTCTAGGAATTGATTTCACAGCACGAGATATTCAACGCCGCGCAATCGAGAAGGGTCTACCATGGGAGCTATGCAAAGGTTTTGACCACTCAGCAGCTATCTCTCCAGCCTTTATCCCACTCGAAGAGCTGGGCAAAGGGGTGCAGGATCTACACTTTGAGATGTCACTCAATGGGGAGCTACGACAGAGTGTATCAACATCAGAGATGCTCTTCACAGTCGATGAGATTATCAGCTACGTATCGCAATTTATCACCCTCAAGATTGGGGATCTGATCTTCACAGGCACACCGGTAGGTGTTGGCAGGGTTGCGGCAGGCGACACACTCACCGCCTCACTAGAGGGTCGTGAACTACTCAATTTTGACATCCGATAATATGCTATTACATAAAGAGTTAGAGTCTAAAGGGATAAACCTAATCCTAGCCTCACAATCACCACGCAGACGCGCACTAATGACCGAGTGTGGTTTCACACCTGAGTTAGTCTCGATCGATGTTGACGAGAGCTACCCTCTAAATCTTCCTGCAGATGAGGTAGCTAGCTACCTCTCAAACTTAAAGAGCGAAGCCTATCCAAAAGAGTTATCTCAAAATGAGATCTTAATCACTGCCGACACGATAGTCATTATTGATGGTGAAGTATTGGGAAAACCTAACGATAGGGGTGATGCGATAGAGATGCTCAACAGACTCGCTGGCTCTCAGCATAGTGTGATTACAGGTGTCACTCTCCGCAGCGCAGAGAGAAAAGAGACATTTTCATCCATCACGAAGGTCTACTTCGCAGAACTCAGTCGCGAACAGATTGAGTACTATGTTGACACCTACTCACCCTACGACAAAGCTGGTTCATATGGCATACAAGAGTGGATCGGCTATGTAGCCATCGAGCGTATTGATGGCTCATTCTATAATGTCATGGGGCTACCAATCCAACGTCTCTACAGCGAGCTATCAAAGCTCCTCACGAGATAACCACCACCAACAACTCTATTTTTAATATAGAAAACAACAGGCTGACCCTCAGCAGCTGCCCATGCGGGGCTGCTGAGCCTCACCGTCGCTCGATCACCATTGATAACCACCTCTGCAAATCCCTCTGGATTCAGCCCAATGCCCCGTATCATCACAGATACCTCATCCGAACTCATCACCTCCAGCTCATCGACAAAGTTACACTCACCAACAACAAGAGTATCAGTAAACAGCTCGCTATTATCACCTACACGGATCTGGTTGCTCTCAGCAATCAACTCCACTACCCTACCCCCCGCAGGGATGCCAACACCTCGACGCTGCCCAATAGTATAGTTATAGATACCATTATGCCGACCGACAACATCTCCATTACAGATAATATCACCCTCGATCGGCTCACCGATATGCGAACGTATAAACTCCCCATAGTGCATACCCCTCAGGAAGCAGATCCCCATACTCTCACGTTCAACAAAACTATCACGACGAATAGACTCCTTAATCTGTTGACCCATAGGTGTAACCACACGCGCCAACACCTCTTGACTCAACCCCCAAAGGTAGTATGACTGATCTTTACGAGGATCATCACCCCGCAAGACATAAAAGCGACCATCGCGCTGCTCCACATTAAAGTAGTGTCCCGAAGCAAGATAATAGATACCCAACTCATCAGCCCTCTCAATCAGCAACTGCCACTTAATAGCTGGATTGCAGCGAGTGCATGGCGCAGGTGTACGTCCCGAACGGTACTCATCAATAAAGTTAGCAATGACCAACTGCGAGAATCTCTCACGACCATCCACAATATGCAGCTCTACCCCCAACCTCTCAGCACTCTCACTAGCCTGTCGAATCAACTGCTCGTCACCCAACATATCGATGGTCATTGCCACCGGGGTATAACCCTGAGCGCGTAACAAACCAATGGCGGCACAGCTATCTATGCCGCCACTAAAGGCTAATAAAACTCGCTTAGTTACCAAGAGTACGCTTTATAGTTGTCTCTGCATGACACATCTCGCCACTATCGGTCACACCCTCAATGATAATAGTGTAATCTGTTGAGCTATCAGCAGTGAAGAAGTCAAATAGTATACGACCATTCTCATCCGATTTCAACTCTCCATTCCAATACACCGTTGTACGATAATCTGGTGGGGCGTTACGCACCGTAGATGGGTTATCATAGCTAGGCTGATAGAAGGTTGCTGAACGCTGATAACCGAGTTGAGCGACAGTAGCGATGTTTGGTCTATCAGTCGATGACACAGTTGCATCGGTACGTAAAGTGACCTGAACAACTCCTCCAGAAGAGTCGGAGAACATCACGGCATCCGTAGCATCATAAATATCAAGACGCTCGATCTGGTCTGAGGTAATATTATAGATCAGCGAATACTCAGTCTCAAATCCATCAAGATAAAATTTCATTGGAGAGGTGTTATTACGATAGTAGAGTTCAACCGTTCCCTCTTCGCCGTCAATCTCATACTTAACCCCAGAGGTAGATTGAAGAATCGTCTCTACACTCAATCCAATCATAGCATCTAGTTCGGAGCGTGTAGTCGATTTTGTCGCAAAGAACGCAGCCTCTTCATCCTCCTCATTTGATGCCTCAACATATACAGCATCGAGGTTAAGCATCGCTGTACCACCCTCATAGTAGAACTTCTGCTGACTCTGATTAACAAAGGCAAATGGGACCGAACTCTGCTGCTCCTGCCCCCTCTCTATACGGACATAATAGCCGGGCTTCGTCACTGGAAACTCATCCTGTCTGATCTTCAGCGACAATGCTTTTCCGCCTCCACGCCCCTGAGCCTGAACAATATATGTCACACTATCGGGTATATTCACGACCAGACTAAACTTATTCGACTGATCGAGTTGGAACATATCGACATAATTAATCTTAGAGCTAAGGACAAAGATATTTGGTTTACGAGCTGAGTTTCCAAAGAACCCCTTCACCTCACCATCAATAGTCTGGTTCTTCTCATAGAGATTCTTACCCTTAGCCACACCCTCTTCAGAGAGTACTTGAGTAAGGTCGAATCGACGCCACCCCTGTGTAAGCATCAAAATATCGAGTTTACGATTGGTATCGGCGGTGTTATCCATAAAGTAATATCCGGGATCCTCGACATGCCCTGCAATCTCAGAGCTAAGCAAGAAATATGAGTTTATATCACCCTTAGCTGGGTCAATCTCCACCGATTTATTATCAACTACAGAGACTCCAAACTCACCCAAAGCGGGTGATCCATCACTATTACTCACATGGGCAGTAATCATTGCACGCTTACGCTTAGGGTAGTTCAGTGCATCGCTCTCAAACTCCACTGTAGGCATAGTGTTAGGACGCTTAAAGACTATACGCTCAGAGATAACCACATTATCTTTATTGACCAACGAGACTACACTCACACCCGCAAAGAGCTGATCCTCAGAGATAGAGCGTGCAACGATCAAATTTCCATTATCGATAGAGACGATCTTACCACGTGTGTGTATCACCACGTAGGCACCCTTAATATAATCAGGATTGTTTGTATTAACCTTATAAAATAGCTTATTATTCATCCTAGCGACCTGCAATGCAGCCCCCTCACGCTCAACTACAGGCAGTTCAAATCGTCTCTCTAAACCCTCACTTGAGCTAACCTTTGCATAATACCTCTCCCCCTCCACGGCAGACAAGAAGATCAAACCCATACCCTTATGTACAGACTTTAACTCCCCAATCTCATTATTAGCAGAGTCATATATAGCACCAGTAACCTCTATCGATAGCCCATCCTCAGCGACAGCCTTAAATGCTATGTTCTGAGGCACACCAGAGAGCAGTGGTCCACCCTCAGGGAAGAACTGCAAAGTATAGTCTAGTTTACCATCGCTCTTTGCCTCCGCAGCCTTCTGAGCTTTAGCTGCTGCACGTTGTGCTAATCTGCTCTGCTCAGTTGCTCCTTCACCCTCCTCTTGAGGTGGAATAGGTGTTACCACCTCAATACTCTTTTGGAAGAATAGCTCTTCACTCTTGTTCTGCATCCACTTAGTATATGCACGCAGTGTATACCCCCCAGCAGGCAGATCAAACATCGTTGTTATGTAGCCACTAAATCCACCCGCTCCTCTCTTAACCTTTACTCGGTCAACAAGTTCACCACTACTACTAATCAACTCAACATATATATAGTTAGTATGCTCCAACGAGGTGTGGGTAATCGCATTGATTAGATACCCTTTAAACCAGATATTCTCACCCGCACTATAGTATGGTTTATCTATCTGTAGATATAGCTTCTCATCTATTCCAGTAGAGTAGAGGCTAAAAAATTTATCCACTACAAACTGTGAATAGTCCTTTCCGACAGCCATATTCAGACTTAACATAGCCATCAAAAAGAGAAGAGTTGTCTTAATTTTCATTATAAAAGTATTAGATTATAGTATATAGCGAGGTAATATGTAATAATATTGCACAACATATAGACCCTTGCAAATATACTAATAGCCACAAAAAAATGCAAATTTTATCTACATTTTTTAGGTTTTCATCTACCAAAACCCATTATTTTTTTGTAAATTTGCAAACAAACAATTCTTTATAACCAAATATGAAAAGAGGAGCAATAACAGCTACGATCATCGCAGCAGCACTAAGTGTGTCGGTGTCAGCGCAAGAGCCAATGAGTAAATTCTGCGCTAAACTCAAACAACAGACAGTCACCTCAGATGCATCACTCAAATGGGTCCAGTTCGGACCGGGAATGAGCGGAAACAACAAGATCGCCTTTTGGCACCCAACAGATCCCAACACACTCTTTATCTCACCCAATATGGGAAACTCATATCGCTCGACCGATGGAGGTAAAACATATGAAACTATCCTCAATGAGGATGAGGCGGGAGTGAACACCAATATGCGTGGACCTAAAGGGTTGAACGGAATCGACTTTTCGAGACAAAACCCCGATTATGGAGTATGTACCTCAATCTCATATGATGGTCTCTACATCACCGAGGATAGGGGTAAAAGCTGGAGATGGAGATCACAAAAAACATTTAATAAGATATATCTCTCTGATATATGTGTTGACCCTAAGGATGACAACGTGTGGTATGTTGGATCGGGTAATCTGCGCAACTACGGACGACTACTATTCTCACAGGCAAAGCCACACAGCGCCACAGCTCATGCTGGAAGCCTAGGAATGATCTGGAAGAGTACAGACCGTGGTGAGAATTGGTCACTATCAAACAAAGGCATCGACCCATCAGCAGAGATCGAGACTCTATTGGTCGACCCTAAAAACTCTAATATCGTATACGCCTCAACAACATACGGATTCTACATTAGCACCGATAGTGGACGCTCGTGGAAGGCTAGCAACAAAGGACTCAATAGTGTTGTCCTCCGTTCATTCAGCCACTACTACGACAAAGCTACCGACCAGCTAACATTCGTAGCCTTAGCTGCTGTTGAGTGGCAACCCGATGGCGAGACCATAACCGATAAGGCAGGTGGCGTATTCCGCAGCCTCTACC
>JBCQTG010000095.1:0-8008 GCA_047178765.1 Rikenellaceae bacterium
TCATCTCGTTGGCTTACGGTGCGCGTTCGTTCAAGATGAAGTTTGGACACAGAGGAGGTAACCACCCAGTGCTATGCATGGAGAATGGCAAGGTGGAGATCACCAGCCAGAACCACAGCTACGCAATCGACACCGACTCACTTAAGAGTACTGAGTTGACAGCGACACACTACAATGTGTTGGATAATACATCGGAGGGTGTAGAGTGTGTTGCGGATAGAGTATTCTCTGTTCAGTACCACCCCGAGAGTGCGCCGGGACCAAACGACAGCACATACCTATTTGACAAGTTTATTAAATTGATGGAGGAGCATAGAAATGCCTAAACGTACAGATATTAAAAAGGTTATGGTGATCGGTTCAGGACCGATCGTCATTGGACAAGCAGCTGAGTTCGACTACTCGGGAACACAGGCGTGTTTGGCGCTTAAGGAGGAGGGTTATGAGGTTGTTCTTGTCAACTCAAACCCTGCGACAATTATGACCGATACCCATATTGCCGACAAGGTATATATGGAGCCATTGACGTTGGAGTATGTTGCTAAGATCATCCGCTACGAGCGTCCAGATGCTATCATCCCCGGCTTGGGAGGGCAGACAGGATTGAACCTCGCTGTTCAGTTGGCGAAGAAGGGTGTTCTTAAGGAGTGTCAGGTTGAGATCTTAGGTACATCGTTCGAGAGTATCGAGATGGCTGAGGATAGAGAGCTATTTAAGGATCTGTGCGAGAGGTTGGGCGAGCCTGTCTTGCCATCGTTTATCACCACCACTATCGAGGAGGCTGTTGAGGCGGCATCAAAGATTGGCTACCATGTTGTGCTACGTCCCGCCTTTACCCTAGGAGGTACAGGAGGAGGTTTCGCAGATGATGAGCCTCAGTTGCGCGATATGATGCGTACGGCATTGGCACTCTCTCCAGTGACTCAGGTGTTGGTGGAGAAGAGCATCAAGGGCTACAAGGAGATTGAGTATGAGGTGATGCGTGACTCTAACGACACTGCGATTGCCGTCTGTAACATGGAGAATATCGACCCTGTTGGAGTACATACCGGTGACTCTGTTGTTGTTGCCCCTAGCCAGACATTGACAAACAAGGAGTACCAAATGTTGCGCGACTCATCGTTGAAGTTGATTAGGGAGTTGAAGATCGAGGGTGGATGTAATGTGCAGTTTGCACTCGATCCATTGTCGTTCCAGTACTACCTTATCGAGATCAACCCTCGTGTATCGCGTTCATCAGCCTTGGCATCTAAGGCTACAGGCTACCCTATCGCACGTGTAAGTGCGAAGATCGCTGTAGGTATGCACCTACATGAGATTATGTTGGCAAATACACCAGCATCTTTCGAGCCTGCTTTGGACTATGTAGTATCAAAGATCGCACGTTTCCCATTCGATAAGTTCACC
Source organism: Rikenellaceae bacterium (assembly GCA_047178765.1). Lineage (GTDB taxonomy): Bacteria > Bacteroidota > Bacteroidia > Bacteroidales > Rikenellaceae > Alistipes. Next base: position 1,408 of record JBCQTG010000095.1, read on the forward strand.
GATGTATCTAATAGCCTCGGCACACAGATGAAGGCTACGGGAGAGGTGATGGCGGTAGGTCGCACAATGGAGGAGTCTATCTTGAAGGCTATCCGTTCGTTGGAGACTGGTGTATATCACCTATGGCATAAGAAGTTCGATCGCAAGAGTGCCGATGAGTTGATGAACTACATCAAGGATGGCACCGATGATCGTATCTTCGCTGTTGCTCAGTTGATCCGTTTGGGGGTTGACTTGGGGTTGATCTACAACGCATGTAAGATCGATATGTTCTTCTTGGAGAAGTTCCGCAATATCGTTGAGTTCGAGAGGGTTGTCGCTGCAAATATTGGCGATTTGGAGACCCTTCGCGATGCTAAGCGTATGGGCTTTAGCGATAAGTATATCGGAATGTTGTGGGGTAAGAGCGAGTCTGATATGTACAAGTTGCGTAAGTCTGAGGGTATCTACCCAGTATATAAGATGATAGACACCTGCGCAAGTGAGTTCAGCTCATATGTGCCATACTTCTACTCAACCTATGAGAATGAGAATGAGTCGATCGTAAGCAATAAGGAGAAGATCGTTGTTCTGGGTTCAGGACCAATCCGTATCGGTCAGGGAGTGGAGTTTGACTACTCTACGGTTCATGCTATTTGGACCATCCGTGAGGCGGGATATGAGGCGATCATCATCAATAACAACCCCGAGACAGTATCTACAGACTATACAACATCTGATAAGCTCTACTTCGAGCCGCTGATGGTTGAGGATGTAATGAATATTTTGGACTACGAGAAGCCAAAGGGTGTTATCGTATCTTTGGGAGGACAGACAGCGATTAACCTCGCTGAGCCACTCTCTAAACTTGGTGTACCAATTATCGGAACAGATGTTGAGGCGATCCGCAACGCTGAGGATAGAGGGTGCTTCGAGAAGATCATGGAGGAGTTGGAGATCCCACAACCAGAGGCTGAGGCGGTGACAACTATCGAGGCGGGTGTTGAGGCTGCTAGCCGCATTGGCTACCCTGTGTTGGTTCGTCCTAGCTATGTCTTGGGAGGTCGTGCAATGCAGATCGTTAGCTGCGAGGAGAGGTTACGCCACTACCTACTCTCGGCTGTTGAGGTTAATGAGGATTCACCAGTATTGGTTGATAGATATATTAGAGGTAAGGAGTTGGAGGTAGATGCAATCTGCGATGGCAAGGAGGTATTTATCCCGGGAATCATGGAGCATGTCGAAAAGACAGGTATCCACTCAGGAGACTCTATTAGCGTCTACCCTACATTCTCTGTTAGCGATGCCGTTAAGGAGAAGATCGTTAAGTATACTAAGGCTCTAGGATTGCGTATCGGAATCATCGGACTATATAACATTCAGTTTATCTTGGATGATAATGAGGAGGTCTATGTTATCGAGGTAAATCCACGCTCATCACGTACAGTTCCATTCTTGTCGAAGTCGACAGGTGTACACATGGCAGATATTGCCACTCAGGTGATACTCGGACGTTCGTTGAAGGATCAGGGTATTGTCGACACTATCGGACCAGAGCGTAAGAGGTGGTATGTTAAGGCACCAGCATTCTCATTCGCTAAGATCCGCGGAATGGAGTCGTACCTATCGCCAGAGATGAAGTCTACGGGTGAGGCTATCGGCTATGACAACCGCTTGACACGGGCGTTGTATAAGGCGTTACAGTCATCGGGAATGGCAGTTGCTAACTACGGAACAATCCTCGTTACTATTGCCGATGATGATAAACCAGAGGCATTGCCATTGGTGAAGAGGTTCTACGACCTTGGATTCAATATCGAGGCTACTGAGGGTACAGCTGAGTTCTTGCGCCGCCACGGTATCCGTACACGTATACGCCAGAAGATCACAGCTGGAAACACTGAGATCATCGACTCATTGCGTCAGGGACATGTAAACTACATCATCAATACTAACGATATTAACCAGCAGAATGCACGCTTAGATGGATATGATATTCGTCGTGCTGCGGTTGAGAATGCCGTAACGGTATTCACATCGTTGGAGACAGTTAAGGTTCTGCTCGATGTATTGGAGGAGATAACCTTTGGGGTCTCGACAATTGACGCAGAGTAATCCTTCGAGGCTGTCTCGCGGTCATTTTTTGCACTTCCCTCGGTGTCGAAATGCTCACGTACTTTAGTACGCTGCGCTTTCGCCACCTTCACGAAGTACAAAAAATGGCTCGCGATACAACCTCGAACAGAGAAAAATATTATGTATAAGAAAGGAATATACAGGGTAGTATCCAACAAACCCCTCACCGCCTCGATCTACGAGATGGTGCTGGAGGGAGATACCCAATACATCACCGCCTCGGGGCAGTTTGTCAATGTTGAGGTTAAGGGGTGCTACCTGCGCCGCCCAATCTCGGTGTGCGACTACGATGAGACGACACTAAAGATCATCTACAAAGTTGTGGGTGAGGGTACAGCGATCATGAGTGGTTACAAAGAGGGTGAGATGGTCGATCTGTTGACTGGTCTAGGAAATGGTTTCCGCGTTGAGGAGCGCAGCTTCCGCCCACTACTCGTTGGTGGCGGTGTAGGTGTTCCACCACTCTATAACCTCGCTAAAAGGTTGATAGCAGCGGGTAAGGAGGTGACCGTAGTCCTTGGATTTAATAAAGCGGATGAGATCTTCTTAGCTGAGGATTTCGAGGCACTAGGTGCAAAGGTTGTTATCTCTACTGCCGATGGATCGGTGGGAGTTAAGGGCTTTGTGACCAATGCAATGAGAGAATTGGAGTATGACTTTGTCTACACCTGCGGACCGCTGCCGATGTTAAAGGCTGTCTACGATGCTAGCGGCGAGATCGATGGTGAGTATAGCTTCGAGGAGAGGATGGGTTGCGGCTTTGGCGCATGCGTTGGCTGCACCTGTAAGACGAAGTATGGTTATAAAAGGATCTGCAAAGATGGTCCTGTGTTGGATCGTGACGAAATAATTTGGTAGTATGGAGCAGATTAAAGAGTATGATTTGAGCGTCAACCTATGCGGTTTGGAGCTTGACAACCCCGTTGTCCCAGCGAGTGGAACCTTTGGCTTTGGCGAGGAGTTCAAAGATTTCTACGATATAAATATCTTGGGGTCCTTCTCATTCAAGGGGACTACACAGGATAAACGATTTGGCAACCCTACGCCACGTATTGCAGAGTGCCGCGAGGGGATGATAAATGCGGTGGGGTTGCAGAACCCCGGTATCGACAAGGTGATTAAGGATATTATGCCAGCGATGCGCAAGTACTTCCGTAAACCTGTCATTGCCAATATCAGCGGCTTCTCGATTGATGAGTATGTATATTGCTGCGAGAGGATCGACAAGCAGGATCAGGTGGGTATTATCGAGGTTAATGTCAGTTGCCCCAATGTTAAACATGGCGGTATGAGCTTCGGAACATCGCCTGAGCAGGCGGCAGAGGTTACACGTGCTGTCAAGGCGGTGACAACAAAGCCTGTATTTATTAAACTCAGCCCCAATGTGACCGATATTGTATCGATCGCTAAGGCTTGTGAGGAGGCAGGAGCAGATGGTATCTGTTTGATTAACACATTGTTGGGAATGAGGATCGACACTATGCGTCGTCGTCCTGTGATCGCCAACACTATGGGTGGTTTCTCTGGTCCAGCGGTCTTTCCGATAGCACTACGCATGGTCTATCAGGTTAGTAACGCCTGCTCAATCCCAGTTATGGGTTGCGGAGGTGTAAGCAGTGCGAGCGATGTCATCGAGATGATGATGGCGGGAGCTACAGCGGTGCAGGTGGGAGCAGAGAATCTGCGCAACCCCTACGCATGCAAGGAGATTATCGAGGCTCTACCGGCAGAGATGGAGAGGTTGGGAATCGAGAAGTTAAGTGATATAATAGGAATAGTAAAACAATAGAGCTATGAACAGTGATGTAATCATAGCGTGTGACTTCGCTAGTGCGGAGCAGACGTTTAAGTTTTTGGATAAGTTTAGCGGTGAGAGTCGCAAACCATTTGTAAAAATCGGCATGGAGCTTTTCTACGCTGAGGGACCCGCTATCGTTAGGGAGATCAAGGCTAGGGGACACCAGATCTTTTTGGATTTGAAGCTCCATGACATCCCCAACACAGTGAAAAAGGCGATGAGCGTCTTGAGTAACCTCGATGTAGATATGTGTAACCTCCACGCTGCGGGAACGATCGAGATGATGAGGGCTGCTCTAGAGGGGTTGACACGTCCCGATGGTAGCCGTCCACTGCTCTTAGCTGTCACTCAGCTCACCTCGACTAGCGAGGAGCGCATGCAGAGGGATCTACTTATCAACAGTACTATTGGGGATACTATTGTTCACTACGCTAAAAATGCTCAGGAGGCTGGGTTGGATGGTGTTGTCTGCTCACCTTTGGAGTCAACAATGGTTCATGCAGCGTGTGGTGATGAGTTCTTCACTGTCACTCCCGGAGTGCGCTTTGCCGATGGCGAGGTGGCGGATCAGGTGAGGGTAACCACACCAGCTAAGGCTAAGGAGATGGGATCGAACTATATTGTTGTTGGTCGTCCGATCACCGCGGCAGAGGATCCCGTAGCGGCGTATACACGCTGTGTAGCTGAATTCTGCAACTAGAGGCAAGGCAACGAGGCAATTTGGATTAAAAAAATATACAAATAATATAATGGAGAAGAGTATAGCACGTGACCTGCTCTCAATCAGAGCGGTCTTTCTACGTCCACAAGAGCCATTCACATGGGCAAGTGGAATCAAGAGTCCAATCTACTGCGATAATCGATTGACACTCAGCGCACCTGAGGTACGCGACCATATCGAGAATGGGTTGGCAGATGTTGTTAAGGAGAAGTTTCCTGAGGTGGAGGTGTTGATGGGAACATCAACCGCTGGAATCGCACACGCTGCAATCGTAGCGACAATCCTCAACCTACCGATGGGTTATGTACGTAGCGGATCGAAGGATCACGGACGTGGAAACCAGATCGAGGGTCGTTTGGAAAAGGGTCAGAAGGTTGTTATTATCGAGGATCTTATCTCTACCGGAGGGTCATGTATCGAGGTAGCAAATGTTTTGCGCGAGGCTGGAGCAGATGTTTTGGGTGTAGTGAGTATCTTCACCTATGGGATGAAGAAGGGTATCGATAGGCTGGCAGCAGCAAAATTGACAAACTACTCACTATCTAACCTAGATGCTTTGGTTGGCGTAGCAGCTGCCGAGGGATACATCACTGAGAAGGATAGAGCAAGGCTATTGATGTTCAGAGATAACCCTGCGGACGAGAGCTGGATGCTTTAATAATTATAGATGATAAACTATAAATGATAAATTTTGTATGTGCATTTTATCAATTATAGTTTATCATTTTTCATTTATAATTAACCATTAACAATTAAAACCATGCGTCACCTAATTGAACCTACAGATTTGACTATCGAGGAGATCGAGTCGATCATCTCGTTAGCAGAGGATATTATCGCTAATCGCGAGAAGTATAGCGACCGATGTAAGGGTCGTAAATTGGCTACTCTCTTCTATGAGCCATCGACACGCACAAGGCTGAGCTTCACCTCGGCAATGATGGAGCTGGGTGGTAATGTGATTGGTTTCTCCGATGCTTCGTCATCATCGGCATCAAAGGGGGAGACCGTTGCCGACACTGTGAGGGTTATCAGCTGCTTTGCTGACATCATCGCTATGCGCCACTTTAAGGAGGGTGCGCCACTTGTTGCATCACGCTTCGGCACGGTGCCGGTAATCAATGCAGGTGATGGTAGCCATGCGCACCCAACACAGACATTGACCGATCTCTTGACAATCAAGAGGGAGACTGGGCGAATTGACCACCATACGATAGGTTTTTGTGGTGACTTGAAGTTTGGTCGTACGGTACACTCACTGATCCGCGCTATGGCGAGATACGAGGGTATTGAGGTTGTTCTGATCGCCCCTAAGGAGTTGCAGCTGCCGAGCTATATGCTAGCGGAGTTGTCGCAGAACTCATCTATCAAGTTCCGCGAGGTGACCACGATGGAGGAGGTGATGGGAGAGTTGGATCTACTCTATATGACGAGAGTTCAGAAGGAGAGGTTCTTCGATGAGGATGAGTTTGACAGGTTGAAAGACTCGTTTATCTTAACAGCTGAGAAGATGAAGTTAGCAAAGGCTGATATGCGTATTCTCCATCCACTGCCAAGGGTAAATGAGATCACGCAGGAGATAGATAACGACCCGAGAGCAGCCTATTTCCGACAGGTTGAGAATGGTAAGTTTGTGCGTATGGCATTAATTTGCAAGCTATTGGAGTGGAGTGAGGATAGGGTTAACTACGCACAGGCGATTGAGGAGTCACCAGCGAACTACCGTTGCACCAATCGTCGTTGCATAACTGCAACAGAGGAGGTAGAGAGAGATCTACACAAGGATAAGCAGGGCGAATGGAGATGTAGATATTGCGAGAGTCGCGCAAAATCAGAGTAGCAAAAGGAGAAACAAAGTTTCTCCAGCTCCGCGGGGAAGCACCCCGCCGCCGCCCGCGCAGGGCAGCCCCAGACGACCGCCCTCACTCAATAAAAGCGATTTTTCAATGAAAAATCGCATTGAGGGC
>JBCQTG010000096.1:0-7790 GCA_047178765.1 Rikenellaceae bacterium
TAGTTGGGGTTGTATAACTCCAACTAGGGGATTGTATCCCAGTCGGAGTTATGATATCTTGGTGGAACTGCAGTTGCTTATCCAAAATTCAGGTTATTAGACAAAGCTCTTGAGATAGTTGAGATTGAGACCCCAAGCTCTTTGGCAAGATCTTTTATTGTTATTTTAGGTTTCATTGAAGATCTGATGTGGTTTAATTATCTTCGACAAATATAACTTTTTTATAGCTATTTTGCAAACGTTTCCGAAAATCGGAAACGTTTGCAAAATAATATATTTCCAATATAAGATATTTTTTTTGTATTTTATCCTCCATTTAACTATCTTGCAGAGATATAAACTAACTTAAAATAGTATCGAAAGCATCTGTTCTTGATGTGCTTTAGAGCATAGATGCTGAGATAAATAATTTCAAAATAAATGGGAACATTGGATTTTGTGACAATTATCTGCTTTGCAGCGGGTATTGTTGCCGCTGGACTCTCCTTCTCAAAGAGCGGAAAGAGCATGAAGAGCTTCTTTGCTGCGGGGGGTGAGGTGCCATGGTGGATAAGTGGATTATCTCTCTTTATGGGGTTCTTCTCTGCTGGAACATTTGTCGTTTGGGGATCTATTGCCTACTCTGAGGGGTTGGTAGCTATTACCATTCAGATGTGTATGTGTATTGCAGGATTTATTGTTGGCTTTTTGATCGCTCCGAAGTGGAAAGAGACCAATGTGCTTACAGCTGCTGAATATATCTCTACACGATTTGGTCAGAGTACACAGAAGGTATATACATATATCTTCTTGTTGATCTCGCTCTTCACGACTGGATCGTTCCTCTATCCTGTAGCGAAGATTGTGGAGGTATCTACTGGACTGCCTCTCTACTCAGCGATCTTATTGCTGGGGGTAATATCTATCTTATATGTCGCCATTGGCGGTCTATGGGCAGTCGTTGTAACTGATGTCTTGCAGTTTGTTATCCTTACTGCGGCGGTGGTTATCGTTGTGCCTCTAGCCTTTATGAAGGTTGGTGGGGTAGATGGCTTTGTTTCGGGTACGCCAGAGGGCTTCTTTGATATTTTTAGCGATGAGTATACCCCTTGGTTCTTAATCGCATTCTGTATCTATAACCTCTTCTTTTTAGGTGGTAACTGGTCATATGTTCAGCGGTATACCTCTGTTAAAACACCTAAGGAGTCTCGTAAGGTGGGGCTTTTATTTGGTGCTTTATACCTTATTAGCCCTATTATGTGGATGTTGCCACCGATGATATATCGAGTCTTTAATGGCGGAGGATTAGAGGGGCTAGCTAATGAGGGTGCCTATCTGCTGATGTGTAAGGAGGCTCTACCTCAGGGGCTTTTGGGGCTTATGCTGGGCGGTATGATCTTCGCCACAGCGAGTTCACTTAATGGTGCGCTAAATATCTCGGCTGGTGTATTTACTAACGATATATTTAAGCGGCTGAGACCCAACTCCTCGACAGAGACCTTGATGAGGGTTGCTCGAATATCGACCCTTGCCTTTGGTGCATTGGCTATTGTTGTAGCATCGTTGATCCCCTTTATGGGGGGCATAGTAAATGTCGTGATTAGTGTCGCTGCACTCACGGGCGTGCCGATCTATCTCCCTATCATCTGGACACTCTTTTCTGAGCGTCAGAGTCGTGCTACGGTTCTATTTACGACTATCTTTTCGCTCTCTATAAATGCACTATTTAAGTTTATCACCCCTATTATATTTAATTTCTCACTCTCTCGAACAGAGGAGATGGTTGTCGGTGTTACTATACCATTTATTCTACTCCTTATCTTTGAGCTTTACAATCGCTCACGTGGATGGAGCGACTCAAATGTTGAGTTGTGTCGCAGGGAGGCTGCTCGTAAACGTACTGAGGAGATGGCAGCAATGGAGGGGTGTGAAGGTGGATCTAAAGAGTCGAAGCAGAGCCTAACGGTTATCGGTTTGGGTATTATGCTAACAGGTATTGTAATCACCATATTGGGGGTTGTCTCAGCTGAGGTGGGTAGAGCAGTTGTTATCTCGGTGGGGCTATTGCTCTCGGTAGGTGGTTTTATTTTATTTAGAAAAAAATAGTATTGACAGTGATAATTCAGGAGTTTTCAGATAAGCGCACTCTTCGCAAGGAGAGTTACACAACCGATGTAGTTGTTGTTGGTGGTGGTTTAAGTGGTGTATGCGCAGCTATTGCTGCTGCACGTGAGGGTGCCACAGTGTCGTTAATTCAAGATCGCCCAGTATTGGGTGGTAATGCATCGAGTGAGGTGCGAGTGTGGGTGCTAGGCGCTACATCACACATGGGAAATAACAATAGATGGTCTAGAGAGGGGGGTATTATTGATGAGATCCTACTCGAAAATCTATACCGTAATAGAGAGGGTAACCCTCTGTTTTTCGATATGGTGGTGATGGATAAGGTTCTCAATGAACCAAATATATCGCTATATCTAAACACTATTCTCTATGATCTAGAGAGATCTGACGATCGAAATATCTCTAAGGTTATCGCCTTTAACCCTCAGAATGCTACACAGTATGAGTTCTCTGCCCACACCTATGTCGATGCCTCGGGAGATGGAATAATGGGCTATTTGGCTGGGGCGTCGTTCCGTATAGGTGCTGAGACTGCCGATGAGCATGGAGAGCTGTTTGCCCCCGATAAGGAGTATGGCGAGGTGTTGGGACACTCGATATTCTTCTATACAAAGGAGACGGCGGCAGCGGTGGAGTTTCATGCTCCCGACTTTGCCATCAAAGATGCTGAGTCGCTTATCCCTAAACTATCTAATCCAAACTATTTCAATGTTAAGCAACATGGATGTAAATATTGGTGGTTGGAGTATGGTGGACGTTTGGATACGATTGGCGATACTGAGCGGATCAAGCATGAACTATGGAGGGTGGTCTATGGAGTGTGGGACTACATTAAGAACTCAGGTAAGTTCCCTGAGACAGCTAACCAGACGCTAGAGTGGGTAGCTGCAATATCGGGAAAGAGGGAGAGCAGACGTTTCTATGGCGAGTATGACCTTATTCAACAGGATATTATTGAGCAGCGCCAACACTATGACGCTGTGGCATATGGCGGTTGGTCGATTGATCTACACCCTGCAGATGCTGTGTTCTCGGTGTTGAATGGTTGTAACCAGTGGCACTCGAAGGGTGTCTATCAAATTCCATATCGCTGCTATGTAGGGCGAAATATAGATAATATGTTCCTTTGTGGACGAAATATCTCCGCTACACACGTTGCACACGCCTCGTCACGTGTTATGTGTACAGCTGCTCATGGTGGGCAGGCGGTTGGTGTTGCAGCGGCACTATGTGCTAAGAACAATCTGCTCCCTCGTGACTACATCTCTGAGGATAGAGTAAAGGATATACAGAGAGTACTTATCTCAAAGGGGCAGTATATCCCCAATCTCACTGGTGTGGAGTGGGTGAATATGCTCGATGAGGCGACAGTCACACCATCATCAACCTTTGAGTGGGGTGAACTAACGGCAGATCTATTTAAAGAGCTTAGCGACTCTGTGGCGCAGTTGATACCTCTCTCTGGCAAGTTGCCACTTATCTCATTTAGGGCTGTTGTCGAAGAGCAGACGGAGCTTGAAATATCACTTCGAGGATCTTCTAAACGGGGAAATTTCACCCCAGACAAAACGATAGAGACAAGGAGTGTTACACTTGTGCCGGGTGAGGAGTGTTATGAGGTATCGTTCGACTACTCAAACGAAGAGCCGGAGTATCTCTTCATTACATTTATGAAGAGTAGCGCAGTTAAGCTAGCCTTCTCAGAGCAGCGTATATCTGGAACTGAGACGGTCTACAACACGGTTAACCTCGATGTCTCTAACTATGGACGACAGACACCACCAGAGGGTATAGGAGTCGAAGCATTTGAGTTTTGGTGTCCGAAGCGCTGGGGGTTGGATCACAATATCGCGCTCGGATTCACACCTGCACTCAAGTCATTTGGCGCAGAGAATCTTCGCAACAGAGAGTTTAGACCCGTTAGCAGCTCAAATACATGGGTGGCAGCAGTGGGGGATAGCGAGCCTTCATTAACCCTAAAGTGGGAGGGGGTGAAGAGGATTGAGAAGATAACCCTCTTCTTTGATACCGATAGCGATCAGGCGTTGGAGAATAATCAGATGGGGCATATCTATAACCGGATACCTGAGTGCGTAAAGGAGTTCTCGATTGTTAATGGTGATGGAGAGGTTCTTTTTGAGGAGAGTAATAACTATCAGAGTCGTTGCTGTGTTGAGCTTAAGAAGCCAATCACAACAGATATGATAAATATAAACCTAAATTCAAATAATCAATCTACACCCGCTTCACTTCAAGGTGTAATAATAGAGTAAATAGCTATGAAACAGATTGTAATACCAACTAAAATTACAGTAGCGATAGGTGTCGCTACAGTGATGGTGTCTTGTGCGGAGAAGAGACCACAGCCCAATATCCTCTATGTGATGTCGGATGACCACACCTCTCAGGCTATAGGTGTCTATAACAGCCGATTATCTATCCTTAACCCTACGCCTGTGATTGATGAGATAGCTAGAGAGGGTGTAGTATTTAACAACTGCTTCTGTACAAATGGTATCTCCACACCAAGTAGAGCGTGTATAATCTCTGGGCAGTATTCGCAGACAAATGGAGCGCTCGATCTATACGACACTCTCAATATAGAGAAGCAATATCTACCTATGGAGCTTAAGAAATTGGGGTATCAGACAGCAATGATTGGTAAGTGGCATCTGAAGTGCGAACCTACGGAATTTGATTACTATGAGGTTCTGCCACTGCAAGGGAAGTACTTCAACCCTACATTTAGGGTTAGGGGCGATAAGCCGTGGCATGAGAATACAACCAAATATAGTGGGCATGTCTCCGATATTGTCACCGACATATCGCTTAACTGGCTGAAGAGTAGAGATAAGACAAAACCATTCTTCTTGATGCACCACTTCAAAGCACCACATGATAACTTCGAGTATGCACCAAGGTATAAAGATTATCTAGCCGATGTTGAGATTCCAGAGCCAACTAACCTCTATGGGCATCCGGCAGATGGTTGGGGGTCGATAGCTACTCGTGGAGTGAATGACTCATTGGTTAATGAGATCGGCTCCTCTATCTCTAAGCGTAACCAAGATCGTAATATGGGTCAAAAACACTCGATGGATATTGACCAGACACTGGAGGGGGATGAGTATACCCACCAATCATATCAAAAGTACCTGCGCCATTATCTTCGTTGTGTGAAGGGTGTAGATGATAACCTTGCTCGAATAATTCAATATCTTAAGGATGAGGGTATCTACGACAATACGATCATTGTCTATACCGGAGATCAGGGGATGTTCCTAGGCGAGAATGATTTTCAGGATAAGAGGTGGATGTATGATCCATCTATGCGTATGCCATTTATTGTCTGCTATCCCGGCGTTGTCGAGGCTAATAGCTATAGTGATCTCTTGATAAACAACACCGATTTTGCACCTACACTAATAGAGATGGCTGGTGGAGAGGCACCCGAATATATGCAGGGTAAGAGCTTCGCTAAGCAGCTACAGGGGTTGTCAGATGAGGAGCTTCGCGAGGCTACATACTACCGTTACTGGATGCATATGGCATCAAAGCATAGCAACCCTGCGCACTTTGGTGTGCGTACTAAGAGGTATAAACTAATATTCTTCTATGGGGTAGATTATGTTCCGGGTGGACGAGACTTATGGGGCGGACGCAATGGCTGGGTGACACCTGCCGCGTGGGAGTTTTACGATCTAGAGAGCGATCCCGATGAGATGAAGAATGAGTATAAAAATCCTCGATATGCTAAAGTTATAGCAGACCTTAAGGAGGAGATCCTGCGCCAGCGCCGGGAGCTTAACGAGGGCGATGAGAAGTATCCTCATATACAGAGGATCATTGATGAGAATTGGAATAGATAGATAATAATAACCTAAGAATTTGTTTAAATGAAAAAATTACTGCTTTTAGCTACCGGCTTTGCGATAGCTACAACAACAATGGCGCAAACTCCTCAGCAGCTGCCTGATGGTCGTAGCAAAGAGTACTCTACTACGATACATCAAGGTATCTCAGATGAGTTTAATGGTAAAACACTAGACACCTCAAAATGGAATAGACGAAACTCAGGAGGTAGAGCCGTTCAAGACTGCGTTAATGACAAATCGTTAGTTGTGATGGAGTCAGAGGGGAAGGATAGATATGTCTCAGTAAAGGCTACCGCTAATGGCAAAGATATAAGAACAGCTGGTCTGGTCTCAGCAAATAGCGGTTATACCGGTTTTTATGTTGCTCGTTTTCGTTTCAAGGGACTCAATACCGAGGATGTAAAGAAGAATAAGAGTGTATGGCACCCCTCAATATTGTCGGGTTCGACAAATCACCACCCAGATGAGCCTCGAAATATCGGTAAGGGCAATTGGTTAGAGATAGATTTTGTGGAGTGGGAGACAGGCGAGAATACTTGGAGTTGCGATGCCCCAGCACGTTTCGTTGATAGCAAGGGTAAGATGCGTAAAGTGGAGACTCGCAAGGGACCAAACCTAGAGAAGTGTATTGTTTATGATGGTGAGGATCGTGACCATGAGCAGTGGTGTACTGTCGGGTTGGAGTATACCAACGATAGATTGCAACTGTGGGAGTGGGATGGTAAGAGTTGGAAAAATATCAGTAACCGAATGGTCTCTGTTGTTGATGAAGATCCTTCATCTCCCGAGACGAGCTACACAATATCGACTCTAGGTAGGTCGGCAGTTAGACCGATGTTCTGGCTATTGGGAAATGTGGTCTCTCGATACCTCTATCCTAAGATTGATGATGGCACATCTACCTACTCCTCAGCTGATGCTTCGTTTGATTTTGATTATTTCCGTTACTATCCATGCGTAAGTGTTGAGAATGAGCATTGGATATGGAAAGATGGTAAAAAATAGTTATAAAAAACCTGTGTTTTGGATAAGAGAGTCCTCTCCAAAACTCAGGTTTTTTTATATGGTTTTGCTACTGTTTGATCTCAAGCAGAGAGTAACCAATAACCAACTCCCCATTATGGTTCTTCCCTAGGAGCTTCAATGTGAATGTATCATCTGTAAGCCCCTCTCCAACACCATCAAACTCCAGAATAAGACCTCGTTTATGAGATCTGCTCTTTACCACCTTTGACCCTCGTCCGTAGTTCACCTCTCTATCTACGCCAAAGCGCAATGTAGAGATGTCAAGCTCTTTACATGGGTCAAATCCATCCTCAGCAACAACCAATAGAGAGAGTTTTGCTCCATCGGTAGAGATTGGCTTGCTCTTTAGAATCTCAAGGTGGCGAGGTACAATCAGCGGAATAATAATATTCTTTGAGTTATGGTTATCACTGCCATAGTCGAGTGCTTTATCGACATCTATAACAGCCAATGAGAGATGTGTAGCACGACCATACTCATCCTGCAAAACATGTGGACGCTCCAACTTATCCCAGCGATTCTTAACTCCATTTTCGTAGGTTGTAAAGTCGGGGGTGTAGGCTAACCCGGGATCAAAGATCCAATTTATACCATCTTTAGAGCGAAGATATATAGCACGCTTAGCGATGAATGCATTGATAATCATATGAAATTGAACATTATCTTGCCACATCACTGGATCTTCGTAATTCCATGATCTATAGCGTTTAGGTATGGTCTGATTCGCTGATATGCCATCTGCAACTATTCTATATGGACCTAACAGACCATCGTTACTAACCATTG
>JBCQTG010000097.1:0-7688 GCA_047178765.1 Rikenellaceae bacterium
GCCGAAGAACTACCGCGATCAGGTTGGTCTTAAGTTGGGTGCGCATACCGATGGAATGGTGTCGTTTATCGATCTTGGACCTACAGCTATGCGCTTAGCGGGTATTGATAAGATGCCTTGCCAGATGAATGGTGTGCCATTCTTGGGTGCTGGTGCCGATGAGTCGGGTCTTGAGAGTGTAGTCTGCTATGGTGATCGTTTTGATGATCTCTATGCATTTAACCGCGTCTTGTATCGTGGTGACTTCCGCTATGCACGTAACTATACACCATACCATGCACAGGGATTGCATAGCTACTACCGTTACAAATCATTGGCTTTGAATGAGGCTCGCGATATGTACCACGCTGGTGAGCTTAATGAGTTACAGTCGCTATTCTTCAAACCTCTTGGAGGCGAACACCTCTACGATTTGAAGAACGACCCTAATGAGACACGCAACCTAGCTAATGACCCAGCATATAGGGATCAGTTGATCGCTATGCGTAGTGAGTTGGCTGTGACCCTAGATAACTATTGCGATTTGGGATTCTTGCCAGAGACGATCATCAATGAGGAGGCTATGGAGAATCCAGCAGCATGGGGTGAGAAGCACCAGAAGGAGTTGACATATTACCGCACGGTAGCCGATCTTCAGCTAGCACCGCTAAATGGCGAGACGGCTCGTAAGATGATGATAGCAATAGGGTCTGATGATAAGGTTGCTCAGTGGTGGGGGTTGACCTCAGGGGCATCTTTTGGCGACCAGATGAGTGGTTGTGAGAGATACGCAGCGGCTATCGAGGAGTTGACAAAGTCATATAATCGCAGCTTTGTTCGTGCGCGCGCATTTGTTGCTGGTGCAAAGATCGGAGGCAAGGTTACTGAGGCTGATGTGAAAAATATGTTGCAGCGCTCTCGCACCTTGGGTGAGGTGTTGTTGGTGTTGAATGATATGGCATACCTCCATAATGCAGGTATCCTTCCAGCGTTGAAGTTGACAGCTGAGGATACCCCATTTACAAACCATAGTGTTGAGGAGAGGTTGTTATTCCTAAATAAGGAGTTTGAAATTTAAATAAAATAGAGAGAGGTAGATTAAATGAAGAGATTATCGGAACTCACAGATGGAAATGTTGCTACAATTGTAAAGATTCATAGCAGCGGTGAGTACTCAAAACGACTTACTGAGATGGGCTTTATAAAGGGGCGCAAAGTGACGGTAGTTAAAAACGCCCCACTTCGCGATCCTATAGAGTATGAGTTGATGGGGTATAGTGTATCATTGCGCCGCTCTGAGGCTCAAATGATCGAGGTGGAGTTGGTTGGTGATGGTAGTGCAACTGAGAGTGCCTCGCGTGATCTCTTTACAACACAGAGTAGTTCCGATTTTGGCGTTCAACAGGCGAGGGGTGGTCGGCGCACGATTGATGTTGCGCTGGTTGGAAACCCCAATAGCGGTAAGACAACACTCTTTAACTCTATCTCTGGATCTGACGAACATGTAGGTAACTACGCCGGTGTTACGGTAGATCTCAAAAAAACTACCATCGACTATAAGGGTTATAAGATCAATATCACCGACCTGCCGGGGACATACTCATTATCGACCTATTCTCCTGAAGAACAAGTCGTATATGATGAGTTGATGGGTTACAACTATGACTTTGTAATCAATGTTGTCGATGCCACCCTTTTGGAGCGTAACCTCTACCTCACAACTCAGCTGATGGATATGGCTCAGCATATTGTGGTGGCGTTGAATATGTATGATGAGTTTGAGGCTTTGGGTCACCGTTTTGACCATGCGCAGATGAGTCGTATGCTTGAGATACCCTTTGTTCCAACGATAGCACGTAGTGGTTTTGGTTTAGATAAGATATTGAATATCATCGTTGATAAGTTTGAGAATGATCCTCCGCATACACATATTGAGAGTAACTTTGGACTCTTTATCGAGCATCGATTAGAGCGATTAAAGAGTCGTGTTGAGGATGGATATAATGATCTCTATCCAAATCTACCTCGCCGCTACTTGGCAAAGTCGCTTATCGAGGGGGATAAGGATCTAACTAAAATAGTTAGTGATGACCTTAGAGAGTATGCTCAGCAGCTACGAACGGAGATCGAGGTTGAGTATCGCGAGAGGATCGATCAGGTGATGGCGGACTCTAGATATGGCTATATCTCGGGGGCTTTGAATGAGACACTTAAGGTTAACCGAACAAGGTTCTTGAACTCTCAGAGGATTGATGATGTGTTGACACATAGGATTTGGGGGTTTCCTATATTTCTGGCTATAGTATGGTTGATGTTCTATATCACCTTTACGGTGGGTGGAGTGCCTATGGAGTGGATTGATATGGGGGTGGGAGTATTGAGTGATTTCGTTAGCTCAAATATGAGTGATGGACCTTTGCGTGATCTGGTCGTCGATGGGATGATCGGAGGTGTCGGGGCTGTGATTATCTTTTTGCCTAACATTTTGTTGCTCTTTATGTTTATCTCAATCCTTGAGGATACGGGGTATATGGCGCGTGCAGCCTTTATTATGGATAGGCTGATGCATAAGATTGGACTCCACGGAAAGTCGTTTGTCCCTATGATTATGGGATTTGGATGTAATGTTCCTGCGGTGATGGCGTGTAGAATTATTGAGGATCGCAATAATAGATTGTTGACTATACTCATTGTCCCGTTTATGTCGTGTAGCGCACGATTGCCTGTATATATATTAATTGTAGGGGCATTCTTTGCGGAGTATGCTAGCTTTGTACTCTTTGGACTCTATCTTTTTGGAATAGTTATGGCGATCTTGACTTCGCTGGTTTTGAAACGATTCTTGGGCGATGGTGTCGACCATCCGTTTGTTATGGAGCTGCCCCCTTATCGTGTGCCATCGAGGCGCAATACGTGGAAACATACATGGCATAAAGGGTCTCAGTATCTACGTAAGATGGGAGGACTGATACTTATAGGATCGATGCTTATCTGGGCTTTGGGCTACTATCCAACGCGTGAGAATAGCTATCTTGAGCGAATAGGACACACTATCGAACCAGCGATACGTCCTCTAGGTTTTGATTGGAAGATTGGTGTTTCGTTGGTTTCGGGAGTTGTTGCAAAGGAGATTGTTGTGAGTACGATGAGTGTGCTGCACGGTATCGAGGATGACGAGAGTGAGCAAAGCGAGGCAGCGCTCAGCGAGCAGTTGCGCCGTGATAGACATGAAAATGGGGTTTTGGCTGGTCAGCCTATCTTTACAGCCCCTGTAGCACTAGGATTTTTGGCATTTGTTTTGATATATCTACCCTGTATAGCGGTAATAGCGGCTATCCGTAGAGAGAGTGGTTCGTGGTGGTGGGCGTTGTTCTCCATCCTCTACACCACCTCGCTAGCATGGGTAGTGAGTTTCCTGATATACCAAATCGGACGGTTGATCTAATGCAAGATATTGTAGTATATATATTGATTGGTGCAGCAGCGCTCTTTGCCATCTTGTGGATGGTAAGGGGCGCTAAACGCTTAAATAGAGGTGATGTGTGCGATGAGTCGCAGTGTGGAGGGTGTAATAATAGTTGTAAGAGGGGGGGCTGAAGTGATCTTTTCAGAGGTTATCTGCTTACCCCTCCTGTAGCTTTGTAGTAGGCAGAGAGGGCTATTTGGTAGTTGAATAGTGACTCTATTGAGTTGGCGAAGATATTGATCCAACTTGTTTGTGCCTGCATCAGCTCCACGATTGATATTAACCCTTCGTTATATGAGTAGGTGCTTATCTCTAGATTCTCTGAGGCTATGGTGAGCGACTGCTTGGCGGTGCTTAGCTGTGCGTAGCTCGTTACTATTGATGTCCATGCTGATGCCTCTTCGCTGACTATCATATCTTGTGTAGATCGTATGGCGTAGGTGTTTACCCTCTCAAGAGCTTGTGAGCGTGCGACAGCCTTTCGGCGTTCGCCAAAACGATATATAGGCACAGAGAGTGAGAGATAGGCAAAGCCGTCGAGGGTTGTTGAGTGGTCGTAATTTGGTGTGTGTGTATACCAACTCCCGCTCACTCCGGCGGTTAGCTGAGGGTTATAACTCCCCTTTACCTGACGTGTAGCCTCTTGACTCTGCTGCTCGGTTAGGATGGCTGCTTTGTAGTCGGGACGGGCATCAATTATCTGATCTATTGATGCTCGATGGAGTAGAGCTGTTGTGTCGGGCTTGATACTCTCCATGTTAACATCAAGGGATAGGGTGAACCCTCTTAGGATGTTGAAGTCCTGTAGAGCAATCAGATAGCTCTGTTTTATTGTCGTTAGCTGATACTCAGCCTCATTTAGCTGAGAGGTTATCATTAGAAGATCCCCCTTTGTTGTGTACCCCTCATCGTAGCGATATTTGATCGCCTGACGCACACCCTTTATCTGAGATACATACTGCTCGACTGAGGCTACATATCGCTCCATAGCCCATAGATTCCAGTAGGCGTAGTCGGCAGCATACTCAACCTCTAGCATGGTGTACTCCGCATCGCATAGCGCTATCTCTCGACTCAACTCAGCCTGTTTGATCTGGGAGATGTTGCTACCTCCGCTATATATTGTCTGTACAATTGTCGGTTCAATAGCTATTCCTGTGGGTTTTATCCCCTGCTCATTGTGCAGCAGGTAGCGGAAGTTACCCGAGGCGGAGAGCTGTGGTAGTCGCGACCTCTTGTTGTAGGCGATGGTTTGGGTGGCGTAGTCGATAGCTGCTTCAGCGCTCTTAAGCTCCATGCTATAGGCAATCACCTGCTGGCGATAGTCATCTGTTGGGATCTGAGCCTGTAGGGTGAGGCTAAGAAATATTGGTGCAATATAGAGAATCTTTTTCATGGCTCATTTAATTTTTATACCCATCAATAGTGCATAGATGATCGGCAGAAGGGAGAAGGTGAGTAGGGTAGCTACAACTAGACCACCCATGATTGTTGCTGCCATAGCTCCAAAGAGTGAATCGAATAGGAGTGGGATCATTCCGAGGATAGTTGTCCCTGAAGCCATAGCTACGGGGACAATACGGCTGCGTGTAGCCTCAATGATTGCACGTGAATCCTCAACCCCTTTCGCTCGTAACTCACCGATATAATCAATCAAGACAACTCCGTTCTTTATATTCATGCCTATAAGACCCAATAGACCTAAAAGAGCGAAGAAGTCAAACATCTTTCCCGATACCCATAGTCCGAGTATCACACCGATTAGAATTAGTGGTAGAACTAAGAGTATAGAGAGTGGCTCGCTATAGCTGCCAAAGAGCAGTAGGAGGGTGATGAAGATCAGTACGATAGTTAGCGGGAAGTTCTTCGCTAGAGCATCATTTGACTCCTCCTGAGTCTCCTCCTCTCCAAAGATGCGGAGTTGATACCCTGTAGGGATTGTTATCTGCCTAACCACCGAGTCCTTGATCTGATTAAAAAGCGTTTTTGTATTAACACCTCTATCGGGGTCACACTGAGCCTTCATTACTCGTTGTCGATTGAACCGTTTGATGACGGGGTAGGTGTAGCTCAGATCAAAGCCAGATGTGGCTTGTTGTGCGATAAATAGTCTGCCTGTGGGTGAGAATACCGGAAGTGTGGAGAGGTTACTCAGATTAAACTCATCGAGATGAGCATCCTTCATCAATATGGGCATTAACTGATCGCCCTCGCGATACTCCCCCAGTGTGATGCCTGTTGTTGCGACCATCATCCCCTGTATCAACTCACTGCGCGAGATACCTATACGACCACCCCTCATCTGTGAGTAGATAGGTTGCCATGTCGGTACCCTATTGCCCCAGCTGTTGCGTATGTTGGTGGCATCGGGATTACGCCACATAATCTGATTCGCCTGTGAGCAGAGATTGATGAGGGTATCTATATTATCCCCAATAAACCCCATCTCTATAGTGGCATCGGGGAGAGGTGAGAGTTTGAATAGAGATGACCGTATCCATACATCGGGGTAGTTCTCTCGTACATATCTGTTGAACTTAGACTCCATATACTCCGCCTCTTCTGGTCTCCTTAGCTCAACGAGTATATTCCCGTAGTTGGGCATAAGGGAGTAGGCGCTGCTGGCGAGGTAGTAGCGTGGAGGTGACCCTCCGGCAGTTATCGAGACCTGTTTAACCTCTTCATGGCTGCTTAGCCACCGCTCCATCTGGCTCATGCGTTGCTCTGTAGCATCGATATTCCACCCCTCGGGTAGTATAATATCTGCCCTGAAATAGGGCTTGTCTAGTGAGGGGAAGAAGCTCTGAGGCAGACGCCCCATAAGGAGTATCGATCCGATGAATAGTAGTATTGCTATAGCAATTACACTTAGACGATGGCGCAGAAGAGAACAAAGTAGCCCCTCGAAGAGTAGATAGAAGCGGTTGTTATATTTTGTCTCATCATCTATAACTGCACCACCTGATTTAAGGAGGAAGAGACCAAAAAGAGGTGTCTGTGTGAGTGCTAACACCCAACTTATAAGTAACGAGATGGAGAGAACGATGAAGAGCGGTTTGATGATCTCTGCAACCCCTGAGGGTGCGAGGTAGAGGGGTAGGAATGAGAAGATCGCAATTAAGGTTGCACCTAGCAGACTCCATTTTGGTCTGTCGGCACCCTTTGTCACCCCATCTATTGGGGATGCACCGCGTCTAATGGCGTTTTGGGCATTGTCGACTACAACAATGGCGTTGTCGACCAGCATCCCCATGGCGATGATAAATCCAGCTAATGAGGTGCGGTTTAGCCCCTCGCCAACGAAAAGCATGATTAGCATCGTTGCGCCAATAGAGAAGAGCAGCGACGAACCGATCAACACACCTGCGCGTAGCCCCATAACAAACATTATCACAACAATAACGATCCCTATCGACTCCATCAAGTTAATCAAGAAGGAGTTGGTTGCCTCACGTGCGATCCTATCCTCAGGGTATAGAACCTCTAGCTCCACCCCTAGCGGCATCTGTGCGGTGAACTCATCTAGTAACACCCTTATTGAGTCTCCTGTTGCAACTACATCTTTGTCGGCTGCTGTCGAGATCCCTATTCCAATAGCTTTGCGTCCATTGACCTGCATGAGTGATGTGGATGGTTCGGCATAACTACGCTCAACACGTGCTATGTCACCTAGCCGGTACTGCTTGCCATCGCTCGCTATGAGTAGCTGGTTGGCTATATCCTCGACCGAGTTGTAACTCCCCTCTTCAATGATCCTTATGTGCATCTCCCCCGCCTCCTTCTCACCACTATTTATGACGCTGTTTTGACGTGCGATGGTGGTGATAATGGCATCGGGGCGGATGGAGAAGTTGGATAGGCGCGAGAGTGATATGTATATATTAATTACTGGCGACTGCTCACCAAAGAGGGTCACCTTCTGCACCCCGTCAACAGCTACAATGGCTGTTTTGAGCCTCTGCGCCCATGAGCGGAGTTCGCTGAATGAGTATCCATCACTCGCCGATAGAGCGTAGTAGATCCCATAGACATCGCCAAAATCGTCACTCACAACAACTGCTGATGCCCCCGAGGGGAGCTTAGGTGTGACATTGAGTATCTTTCGCCTCAGCTCATCCCAGAGTTGGGGGATCATATCTGGGGGTGTGGCGGGGTCGAGTTCGACATAGATCATCGATAGACCATATTGCGACTCGGAGGTGATCTTATAGATATACCTCATCGACTGAACCTCTCTCTCTAT
>JBCQTG010000098.1:0-7608 GCA_047178765.1 Rikenellaceae bacterium
GCCGTGTTTTAATCTTTTCTTTCATTGATCTACTTGGTTTGCGCCCTTGTAGTGTCAACTTTTTCTAGGATAAGACACACCAGCTACAAATGTATAAATAAATTAATTATCAATCAAATTTTCGGCATGCAATTAGTTGTAATTTGTTAATATTGTTCAGACTGAAACCTATATATAGTGGAGAGATTATAATATTGATTAAGGTTGGAAATTTGTGAACTGCTAAAATATGACTATCTTGCGAATAGTTAAGTACTAATGAATGAACTACACCATTTAAGATAATGATACGAGTTATGACAGAGAGGGAGAAGATGCTCTCGGGAGAGAGCTACAATGCTAATGATGAGCTTTTGGTCGCTGAACGTGAGAGGTGCAAGGAGCTTTGCTATGACTACAACCATTTGCGTCCATCGCAGTGTGCCGAGCGAGATGAGCTGCTTCGTATACTGCTTGGCAGATGTGGCGATACTCTTACTATCGAACCATCGATATGGTTTGACTATGGTTATAATATTGAGGTGGGCGAGAATTTCTACTCCAACCACAACCTTGTTATTCTAGATGGCGCAAAGGTCTCCTTTGGCGATAATGTGTTTATTGCACCTAATTGTGGGTTCTATACCGCTTCGCACCCTATAGATGTTAGTCAGAGAAACCGGGGCATAGAGAGTGCTTTGCCCATTACAGTTGGTGATAACGTCTGGATCGGGGCTGGGGTTACTGTGCTTCAGGGTGTTGCCATTGGTGATAATAGTGTTATAGGTGCTGGGAGTGTAGTTGTGAAATCGATCCCGGCAAATAGTGTGGCATTCGGTAATCCATGTAGGGTGATAAGGGGTATTGATGTCAATAATGAGAGGAGCCTCTATACAATTGAAAAACCCAAGTATCCGATCACAGAGTAACTCTGAGTCTGATACTTGGGTTTTATAGATGAGCTAAACATAGAGGAGAGACAATGAATCATATGTTCCCCTCTGATAGGTAGTCACTATTTCTTTTTTGCCTTTACACTATCTTTTGAAGCACCGGTAAATACTCCGCCCGGTCCTTCGTGCGCTGTCTCCCATAGATCGTACTGCTTCAAGGTTTGTGTTAGCTCATCGCGCTGTTTGCGATGAGCATCAGAGACACTGTTCCAATCTTTAATCTCAGGGAAAGAGATGAGATCAGATGGGGTCTTTGATACATCGTACCACTTGCCGAGACCATCGCGCATAACAAGATCACCACGGATCATCTGATAATTTGACTTGTATGCATATATCCAGTCACGATGACTCTCCTTCTTTGTTGTAAGGAATGGAATTAAACTCACTCCACTCACATCATACTCCGCAGGTAGTTTGACTCCAGCAAGCTCTGCAACGGTAGGCATAATATCGGCTAGGTTTGCTAGTACGGGCTGCTGTCCTGTTTTGGTCATCTTGAGACATGGGGCGTGTATTATCAAAGGTACGTGTGTTCCTCTCTGGCTGACATGGCTACCCTTACCATAGCCCGATGTTCCATTATCGGCAGCGATAATAAAGACTGTGTTTTTGTCAACACCCATCTCTTTGAACTTCTCTAGGTAGCGCCAAATAACGTAGTCAAGGTAGGTTACATGTGAGTGCATACCCGCTGGTGAGAGAGAGTTGTTGAGGTTATACTCCCCTTTGTCTCCTGTGATATTTGTCTCTTTGCGAGTGTATCTCTTTCCGTCCCACTCTACGATTGGTGTTTGGGGCCACTTCGATCCTGAGCCGGTGTTGAGGAAATCAAAGGCATCGTGTCCAAGGTGTGTTGTGTGGTAGACAAAGAATGGCTTACCCTCTTTATGTTTGCGATCCATAAAGTCAAAGATAAAATCCTGCTCAATATCTGGTCCATAGCTGTTCACACCGAAGCTCTTCTTCTCTTTGTCAGTTAGGGGCCATGGCTCCATGGTATTCTTCTTTGTATTGTTTGGTGTATTGACCGCCATTACCGATGGATACCAATAGTAACTTGCCTGAAGGTATGTCTCAACAACATCTCCACTATCTTCGATAGAGTACTTGCCCTTCTCTCCGGGGATCTTTACCATCTTGAAGTCTGTGAGGTCCGAGGTCTTATTAAGATCTCCCGGTGTATAGAGACCCTCATCAAAGCCATATTTATCTATATTGGTGTCGGTATGTGCCATTTGGGTCTTTCCAGACCATACGGTGGCATAGCCTCCCATCTGGGCAACCTTACCCATCATATATTGTGAACTCTCATAGAGGGGCCATGTCTCCTGCTTACCCTCGCTATTTAGGTACTTTCCTTGATCGCCATTGTGCCACCATTTTGTATGTGTGCCATAGCGACCAGTCATCATCTGTGCGCGTGCGGGCATTGAGACAGTTGCAGACCAACAGGTATTTATTACACATGCGTCATTGACCATCTTCTCCATTACGGGGGTCTTTGCGCGTAGGTTTACATCTTGTGTATTATCGCCCTTTAGATCGTTGCTCCATGTGTCGGAGCCATAGACTGGAAACTCTCTTGCTGAGATGTCATCGGCAAAGAGAACGACGATATTCGGTCTCTCCTTAGCTACACCCATCAGCGATAGTGACGATAGCGAGGCTAATAAAATTTTTGATTTGATTTGCATAATATGTAAATTAGTTATGTTTTTGTCTCTGTATTGTGAGCTATTTTGTAACATATCCAACAGCCCATCCGCTACCTTTCTGTGCTGCCCAGAACTTCTTTGTGTCGTATGGATCGGGTTTGAAGTCGGTGATGGTATTTGGCTGACCAAGGTTCTTATTCACCTTCATCCAGCTCTTCGCGCCATCTATCGAGACGTAGCATCCGGGATTAAAACCGTTTGATCGCTTTCCAGCCACAACAACAGTGATTATGTTGGGGTCGATAGGAGAGGTCTCACACTGCCATACATAGTCGAGGAAGAAGATCTTCTCCCAGCTCTTGCCGCCATTCTTGCTTCGCCAAACACCACCCTTCTCTAATGTACCCTCGGGAGTTCCACAAGAGATGTAGAGTGTCTGATCGGCACGGTTAACATGGATATTATTCACCGACTCAATCTCGGCAGGGATCTTCATCTTCTCCCAGCTCTTAGCCCCATTGGTTGAGCGGTAGAGACCACCAGCAACCTTTGTGCGTGATGTGTTGAGTGCAGCATACAATGTGTTGGGATCTTTTGGATCCATTGCCAAGCGGCGCACGCTACAACCTGCAGGCAGACCATCATTAGATTTTATCCATGTGAAACCACCGTCCTCACTGCGATGAACGCCAAAGTCGGGGTATTTATCAAATGGTAGCTGACTACCGTGAACATCCGACAAGTAATTCTCTGTAGCACAGAAATAGATCTTTTTAGGGTTCTTATAATCAACCAAAAGAGAGTTCTGGAAGATATGCTGCATCGACATATTGCCATCCCAAGGTAGTGGGTTGCCGATATTCTCCCAACTCTTACCACTATCGGTCGAGCGACGGAAGAATCCTCTATGTCCCTGACGGAACTGAATAGTGTAGATTATATTAGGATCGTTAGGATCAACAGCCACAGACGCGATAGAGTGCGCACCCTTATGGTGATCTGGATTACATTGACCCTCGATCTGTTTTACCGCAACGCGCTTATCTCCATTTACACCCTCGCGTGAGTTGGTTTGCCATAGTCCATGCTCTCCCGAACATAGTAGGATCCTATCTTTTATTCCAGTCTCTAGTAGAAGCTCTCGTCCCGGAAGGTTGCTCGCTCCACGTCCAATCCAGTAACCAGAGCCTTTATGTGACTCAATATCATCATATTGATGCCAACTTTTACCTCCGTCAGTCGAGCGTACCATCTGCTGCTCGATGCAGGCATAGATAGTCCCATCGAGACCAATCTCCATGAAGCGATTACCAAATGTCTCAGCATAATCCTCCATGAAACTCTGCATATGTGCATACTCAACATTCATCGCCTTAGGGTTGTTTCGTGAAGCCCAGTACTCTCCATCCTGATCCTCGATCCAATATGGACCCGAACGAGAAGTTGCAAACCAAGTCTTGCCACCATCGTTACTCTTCCATATATCGCCCGGAGCAAATCCATCATCGTGTTTTACATTTGATGAGATATAGATCTCATCTACATTCATGGGGTTGACCTTTATGCGATTGTAGACCGAGAGGATAGATGTAGGCTTCTCGGGGAAACGATTGCGTACCTCACCAGCCGAGATTCCAAACCAAATGGTTAGTGTTCTGTTATACAACCAATCAAAGGTTCTGCCGGTAATCTTCGTTGCATCAATAGCTAGATTGCCGGTGATATTGACCCAGCTACGACCTCCGTCATCTGAGCGGTAGACTCCACCCTCGCTACGAACACTCTTGCCATCGGGGAAGTAGGCTGTGTTATCAAGTACAAAGAGGGTAAATCGCTTTGTCTTTGGGTCGTAGTGAGACTCCATATCTCTGATTATTGGTACGGGTATACCATCGGAGCTACGCACCCATGTCTCTCCTCTATCCTCACTCCTGTAGACTCCGTGGTTTGAGCAGAGGATAACCTCCTTGCCATTATTGGGGTTGACAACGATCTGCCCCACCTCGATATTCTTCGGTAAACCACAGTTGCTAAACTTCTCTAGCGTCTTTCCGCCATCCATGCTCCTATAGATATAACCCTCATTCTTCTTGCGAAGTTTAACCTCGGGGTTATTCATCATCTCCTCTGTGCGGGCGTTGAATTTAACATTCCAGAAGAAGCCGGGTCCTAAGAACCATATCTTCTCGTTGTTTGGATCGACTGCAATAGCTGAGTGGTGACCAAT
Organism: Rikenellaceae bacterium; assembly: GCA_047178765.1. Lineage (GTDB taxonomy): Bacteria > Bacteroidota > Bacteroidia > Bacteroidales > Rikenellaceae > Alistipes. Next base: position 4,818 of record JBCQTG010000098.1, read on the forward strand.
CTTATTGCCAGTCAACTGCCATGAACGTCCGCGGTCGTTGGTAGACATCAACTCGCCACTCGTCTCTAGTGCTAGACCAAAATCGGGCTTTGTAGGGGCAAAGGCGAGGCACAAAACTCTATTGAATAGTACCCATCGATAGTCGACATCCTTAACTGTCGTCCAGCTCTCGCCTCCATCCCATGTGCCATATGTGTTGTGCATGTCGGGTGACATAATCATACATTTGGGGTCAGTGGGGTGTTGCCATAGATGTTCGCAATAGCCCGATGTTCCCGGTCCGATAAGGTGCCAATCGATGTAGTCGGTTGAGGTTACCTGTCCGCTTTGCAGCGATTTGAAGTAGTTGCGCGCAGCTTTGTCTGTCGGCAGCGTCTGCGCTGATAACGACACAGTAGCTAAAGCTATTGCCGCCATCGATAAAAGTTTTTTTCTCATAGGTATTTTAGTTTTTTTAGTTTTATCATATCAAATATCTCTCCTGCACATTGAGTGGTTAATATCAATTCACCCCCCTTATGGTCGATCACTGAGTGGTATCTCCAGCAGTTGCGTCCAAGCCACTGGTTGCGATAGTCTCGCCCCACCTCCCACTTATATACCTCATATCGCCCAGCAGGTAGTGATTCGGAGTAGGTTATCTTTTCGCCAATATTCTGGCTACGTAGTGCGCTAGATCCGAAGTAAAGGTAGTTATTATTTTTTATTTTAGCAAAACCAGCTGCTCGCTTAGGCTCACTAAGGTAGATGCAGTCAGATGTAGAGATGGCTAATTTGTCTACTATTGCATCGACAACCCTCTCTCCGATCACCTCCAAAGAGGTAGGTGTGACCCACCCCGCTAGGTTTGGTCTCCAGCGGTAGAATGAGTATGGGGTCTCGAAGGTTATCGCTGTCGCCTCCCCCCTAAATAACCTATATATCCACCCCTCGACATAACGACTCTTAAGGTGTGAATGGTCCATATTTCGCCACTCGAAATAGGGGTTTTGTTGAGTTGATAACATCGATAGCATCTTCTGGTCTCGGTTGTAGCTCTTTGATGTTGACTTTGCGCTGTGTATCCAGTAGGAGCATTTCGCTGAACTCTGTGCGTGAAAATTGAGAGCTATAGCCATATCTAACCCGCTTGATTTTATAGCCTCAACAAAACGTTTTATATTTGCCACCTCGGGGGCAGGTGATAGCTCCTTGAAATCATAACACCCCTCTAAATCGGCTCCATCAACATTTGTTCGCGAATATCCACCAACAACTCCATCGGGGTTTGTGAATGGGATGATGTAGAATATCACACTATCCAGAGTCTCTCCAAGGGAGATTATGCGATTAACTGCACTCTCCAGAGTCCAGCTCGCCGGTGTCTCGCTAGGGTGAATACGTCCATGGATATATATTACTCTCTTCTCTCTATCGCTATCCGTTGGTCTCAATTTACCATCCTCATCGGGGATCAATCCACTATGGGCATTGTTGGTGATTAAGAGCGCCTGCTGCTTGCGACCCTCGATGCTCTCACCTATAGAGAATGGTGTTACACTGCCATTCTCTCTCCACTGTGCGATCATCGACTCACTCCTCTCTAGTGTATATGGTTGGTAATAGGCTATATATACTGTGTCACGATCATATCTCTTTGTTATCGTTCCATTGTACTCAGGTGACTCCTCTTTGCTAAACCTCTCGAAGTCTACATTGTCGTAGCTATACATTGCACGCCTAGAGTCGTTAACCTTAATCTCTAGCGACACCGTTTTATCCTTAACTCCAACCATGCGGAAGTAGAACCATCTTTGACTACGGTAACGGTCGGGGTGGTATGGATTTACAGGGTCAATACGTGTGTTGACTATGTAGTGCAGATGATCTGTGGAGTCAATTCTAACCACCTCGCCGATCGACCCTGAATCGAATTCAGCATCGAACAACACCTCAGCGTAAGAGGCGTACACGCAAAAAATAGATATAAGCAATAGGTATCTCCTCACCTCAAAAACAGTTAAGCCAATACAAATATAACTATTTTTTTGAAAATCAGAAAAAAAAGTCATATCTTTGACAGTTGGAGAGTGATTTTTCGTATTGAATAAGGTGCGCAACAGAGTGTTGTGCTGGGCAAATATACTCTCCGCTTGACGTGCAAAATATTTAAGATACAAGATGAAAATATCGTTAATTCAAAAGAGTATTAAGTGGCTCTCACCCGATGAGAATCGTGCTTCGTGGGAGGAGTGGATTGCAAAGTGCATATGCCACGATTTGGTCGTTTTGCCAGAGATGTTTACAACTGGTTTCTGCTCGGAGACACACCGTTGTGCCGAGAGTGGTGAGCAGACGTTGGAGTGGATGAAGCAGATGAGTAAACGCTACTACTGCTCGATTATGGGTAGTGTATCGGTTAGTGTAGAGGATGGTTGTTATAACCGTCTATATATCACTCGTCCCGATGGTTCGCACATGACATATGATAAACGCCACCTATTTACATATGGTAATGAGCAGAAGTTCTATAAGGCTGGTCAGGAGCGTCCGATTGTGGAGATTAATGGGGTGAAGATTCTCCCTATTATTTGCTATGACCTACGTTTTCCTGTCTGGACTCGCAATAAAGCGCATAGGAGTGAGGGTACGGAGATAGCGGATTATGATGTGATGATCTGTGTTGCTAATTGGCCCCACCCACGTCGTAGTAGATGGGATATTTTGTTGCGCGCACGTGCGATTGAGAATGTCAGCTATGTCTGTGGTGTGAATATCGTTGGTGATGACCCTCATGGTCGTTACTCAGGAG
>JBCQTG010000099.1:0-7567 GCA_047178765.1 Rikenellaceae bacterium
TTCATAACTTAAAGGGTGTGGATCTGGAGATCCCACGCAATAAGTTGGTCGTTATTACTGGACTTTCGGGTTCGGGTAAGTCGTCGTTGGCGTTTGATACTATCTATGCTGAGGGGCAGCGTAGGTATATGGAGACGCTATCAACCTATACGCGCCAGTTTATCGGCTCTATGGAGCGTCCCGATGTCGATAAGATCACTGGGCTAAGTCCAGTTGTAGCTATCGAACAAAAGACTACAAATAAAAATCCTCGATCAACAGTCGGCACAGTGACAGAGATCAATGACTTCCTGCGTCTACTTTATGCCCGTGCATCGCGCGCATACTCACCCGAAACAGGCGAGCTGATGGTGAAGTATAGCGATGAGCAGATTGTAGAGATGATTATGCGCGACTATGCTGGGAGAAAGATCGCTCTGCTTGCTCCGATCGTTAGGGGACGAAAGGGTCACTATAGGGAGCTGTTTGAGACCCTTCTCAAGAGAGGGTATATATATGCACGTGTCGATGGGGAGATGAAGGAGCTTAGCTCGGGTATTCGCCTTGATAGATACCGTGCGCACGATATTGAGCTGGTGGTGGATAGGGTGCTTGTGGTAGAGGAGGATCGCCCGAGGATTCTGAAATCGCTAGGGGAGGCTATGCGACAGGGCGATGGAACGCTGCTATTGTATGACTATGATAGTGACTCTTCGCGCTTCTACTCGCGACATTTGATGTGTCCAACGACTGGGGTAGCCTTTGAGGAGCCTGCGCCACATACATTCTCATTTAACTCACCTAAGGGTGCCTGTCCGCGCTGCTCGGGGCTGGGCGAAGAGGCTGTTTTTGATAGATCGAAGATTATCCCCGACACCTCGCGGTCGTTACGTGAGGGGGCTATTGAGCCGTTGGGAAAGTATAAGAATAATATGCTCTTTGCGGTGTTGGAGACGATGGGGCATAGGCATGGGTATACCATCGATGATCCAATAGAGGAGATGAACGAGGAGTCGTTGAATGCTATTCTCAATGGAGATTCAGAGCCTCTGAATATAAATATGTCGAACTTTACCTCGGTGAGCGGGGTGCATCGAACCACATGGGAGGGTGTTGCGGAGTATATCGAGAGGGGTTATGACCCCGATAGTAAAAAGGGTGAGAAGTGGCGCGCACAGTTCCTTGTTAGGCGTGAGTGTTCACTATGCCATGGCTCTCGGTTAAAGGCTGAGGCGCTTCAATTTCGGGTTGGTGAGTATAATATAGCTCAATTGTCGGCGCTCTCAATAGAGCAGATGGGTGTTGCTATTGATGAGATAGTGAAGTCGCTGAGCGATAAAGAGATGGCTATAGCCTCTGAGGTGTTGAAAGAGATTAGAGAAAGACTCGGTTTCTTGGTCGATGTGGGTTTGGGGTATCTCTCTCTCAATAGGGCATCACGAACGCTCTCGGGTGGTGAGAGTCAGCGTATTAGGCTCGCTACACAGGTGGGGTCTAAGTTGGTCAATGTACTCTATATTCTTGATGAGCCTAGTATCGGTTTGCATCAAAGGGATAATATGCGACTTATCAACTCGCTCAAGGGGTTGAGGGATGCTCATAATTCGGTTATTGTTGTCGAGCATGATGAGGAGATGATGCGCGAGGCTGATTATATTGTTGATGTCGGTCCCTTTGCTGGTAGGCGAGGGGGTGAAATTGTCGCTTGTGGCTCGTATGATGATATTTTAAATTCAGTTACAATCACTGCCGACTATCTCTCGGGGCGAAAGAGGATCGAGATCCCTACACAGTTGCGAAAGGGGAGCGGTGAGAGTATAGTTATACGTGGTGCTAGGGGTAATAATTTGAAGGGTGTTGATGTGGAGTTTCCGTTGGGCAAGTTTATCTGTGTCACTGGTGTTAGTGGCTCGGGAAAATCATCGCTGGTCAATGGTACTTTGAAGCCTATCCTTAGCCGTGAACTCTACCGTTCATATGCGCAGCCTCTGCCATATGACTCTATTGAGGGGATTGAGAATATCGATAAGTTGGTGGTGGTGGATCAGTCGCCCATTGGACGTACGCCACGTAGTAATCCCGCCACCTATACCGACCTTTTTCAGGATATAAGAAAGCTCTTTGAGATGACCCCTGAGGCACAGGTGAGGGGGTATAAAGCGGGACGGTTCTCATTTAATGTTAAAGGGGGGCGATGTGAGAGTTGTCGTGGTGCGGGTGTCCAGACTATCGAGATGAATTTCTTGCCGGATGTTTATGTGACGTGTAAGAGCTGTGGGGGTAAGAGATATAATCGAGAGACGTTGGAGGTGAAGTATAAGGGTAGAAGTATTGGTGATGTGTTGAATATGACTATTAATGCAGCTAGTGAACTGTTTGAGTCTATTCCTCATATATGTCAGAAACTCAGGGCATTGCAAGATGTAGGGCTGGGTTATCTTACGCTGGGGCAGCCATGTACGACATTGTCTGGTGGCGAGAGTCAGCGAATAAAATTATCGTCAGAGTTGTCAAAGCGTGACACTGGGCGTACACTTTATATCCTTGATGAGCCAACTACAGGACTCCATTTTGAGGATGTTAATCAGCTTATAGGGGTTCTTAATCGATTGGTTGATAGGGGTAATAGTGTGATTGTTATTGAGCATAACCTAGATGTGATTAAGGTGGCAGACTATATCATAGACATCGGTGCTGAGGGCGGAGATGCGGGTGGCAGGGTAGTTGCCACAGGTACGCCAGCTGATATTATTGCATGTGCTGAGAGTTATACTGGAAAATATTTAGAATCTGTTTAAATTTTACGCATTTATTTATCATCATTATACAATAAAATAGATAAAAAAAACGATTTTTGATGTAGCAAAATTTTTATATATAAAAAATATGTATAACTTTGTAAGCGAATTTTTTGGAGAATAAATTATAACATAAAAAAAATAAAATGAAAAAAGTATTGTTTTCAGCCGCAGTAGCAGTAGCAGCCATGGTGTTGTCATCTTGCGGTGGTTCACAGAGCGAGACCATTATTGTTAAGGGTAGTGCCTCTAAGTTCGACTCATTGTCATACGCTTTGGGTGCAAATATTGCTAACGATGTTACAACTCAGATGAGTGATATGCCATTCGATTATCAGCAGATTAAGAAGGGTTTTGAGGATGGCGCATTGGGCGGTGGTGATATGACTGCAGAGGATGCGTTGAGTGAGTTGCAGAACTATTTTATGACTGTTCGTCCTGAGCGTATGCAGATCGTTGCACAGAAGCGTGCTGAGGCTGATAGCATTGCAATCGCTAGTGGCAAGACTCCAGAGCAGGTTGCTGCTGATAATGCACTACTTAAGGCTGATGCAGATATGTTTGTTGATGAGGCTCAGCGTGAGTTGATCTCTTACTCTTTTGGTCTTAACCTAGGTGATAATATCTCTAATTCTGAGCTTCCAATCCACGTATATTGGTTTAACGAGGCTATCCAGAATGTGCTTGATGCTGATGTTAAGATGACTAATGATGAGGCTCTTGCATTCCTTCAGAACTACTTCACAGTTGTTCGTCCAGCTCAAATGAAGGCTCTCTCTGAGGAGAAGCTAGCTGAGGTTGCTAAGATGAAGGGTGTAATCAAGACAGAGTCAGGTTTGTTGTATCGTATTGAGTCTGAGGGTGATATGTCAGTTAAGGCTAACGATGATCGCGATGTTATCAAGGTTAACTACACAGGTCGTCTAATGCGTAATGGAAATGTCTTTGATACATCTCGTTTTGCAGATCGTACCGATGAGCAGAAGGCAGCTTTGCAGGCTCAAGGTAATGAGGGTTGGGATCAGGATCAGCCAATCGAGTTCCCTCTTAACGGAGTTATCAAGGGATGGACTGAGGGAATGAAGTTTGTCGGTAAGGGTGGTAGCATCACTTTGTGGATCCCATCTGAGTTGGCTTATGGCGAGAGCGCACGTGGTCAGATTCAGGCTAACGATGCATTGGAGTTCTTTGTAGAGGTTGTTGATGTAACACCTTTTGAGGCACCAGCAGAGTAAATAGCATAGTTTTTAATTTGGGTTATGAGTTATTTGTTGATGCTCAGAGGGGGTCAACAAATAACTCATAACTCATTAATTTAACTAATATATAAGATGATTACCTATCTATCAGTTGAGAATTTAACTAAGAGCTATGGCGATTTAGTGCTTTTCCAAAATATCTCCTTTTCGATTGGCGAGGGTGAGAGAGTTGGACTTATCGCGCGCAACGGAGCGGGTAAGAGTACTCTGTTGACTACCCTTATGGGGGGTGATAGTTATGAGGGTGGTGCGGTGTCGTTTCGCAAGGATCTGCGTGTTGCCTATCTAGTTCAGGAGCCTAGTTATCCCAAAGAGTTAAAGGTGTTGGAAGCGTGTTTGAGTGGTGATTCTCCCGCTTTGACAACCATTGCGGAGTATGAGCGTGCGGTGGAGAGTGGTGATGGTAAGTTGATGGAGCGTGCGATAGAGGCTATGGATAGGATAGGTGCATGGGACTATGAGTCGAGGGTGAAGCAGATCCTTACACGGCTCAAGATAACGGACTATGACAAGAGTATCGGGCAGCTCTCGGGTGGTCAGTTAAAGCGTGTTGCACTGGCAAATGCACTTATTATCGATCCCGATTTATTGATCTTAGATGAGCCTACCAACCACCTCGATCTGGAGGTTACACAGTGGTTGGAGAGTTACCTCACAGCCTCGAAGATGGCGTTGTTGATGGTTACACACGATAGGTACTTCCTCGATAGGGTCTGTAATAGGATATTGGAGATCGATGAGAGGGGTCTCTTTTCATATCGAGGTAACTATAGCTACTACCTAGAGAAGAGGGAGGAGCGTAAGTCGGCAGCTGCAGCGCAAAGAGCAACCGATCAGAATCTCTTTAAGAGAGAGCTGGAGTGGATGCGTCGTCAGCCTCAGGCGCGAGCAACAAAGGCACGGTCGAGGATTGAGAGCTTCTATGAATTGGAGGATAGGTTAAAACGTGAGCGTGAGCAGGGTAGTGTACGGCTCGATGTTAAATCGACATATATAGGAAAGAAGATCTTTGAGGTTGAGGGGTTGAGCAAGGCGTATGGTGATAAGCTCCTTTTGAAAGATTTTAGCTACACCTTTTCTCGATATGAGAAGATGGGTATTGTGGGTGAGAATGGCGCTGGAAAGTCGACATTTCTTAAGATGTTAATGGGTGTTGTATCCCCCGATGCTGGGACGATAGATATTGGGCAGACGGTGCGTTTTGGGTACTACTCGCAGGATGGAATAATATTTGATGACTCCACAAAGGTTATCGATGTTGTAAGTGAGATTGCAGAGTCGATTGATCTTGGCGATGGGCGCAGCCTATCGGCATCGCAGTTCTTGCAGTACTTTCTGTTTGAACCAGCGGTACAACATAGTTATGTCAGTCGACTGAGTGGCGGTGAGAGGCGGCGTCTCTATCTCTGTACGATACTTATGCAAAACCCAAACTTCCTGATTCTCGATGAGCCGACAAATGATCTAGATATTATGACTCTACAGGTGTTGGAAGAGTATTTGCAGGGCTTTAGTGGCTGTTTGATTGTTGTCTCTCACGACCGCTACTTTATGGATCGGGTGGTCGACCATTTGATGATTTTTGGTGGCAATGGGGCAATTAAAGACTTCCCATCATCGTATAGTGATTATATGTTGTGGAGGGAGTTGAAAGAGAGTTCGGAGAGTGTAGCTGCACAACCTGTAGCAGCACCAGTAGAGAAGAGACAACACACCTCATCATCTAAGCGGTTGAGTTTCAAGGAGAGTAGGGAGTTTGAGCAGATCGAACGCGAACTGCCTGAGTTGGAGCAGCAGAAGAGTGATCTTGAGGCGGAGTTGAGTAGTGGTTTGCTAACCTCTGAACAGCTTATCAGCCACTCTAATAGGGTGGGTGAGTTGATAGAGTTGATTGATGAAAAGACAATGCGCTGGTTGGAGTTGAGCGAGAAGAGCTAGTGCATGACAGACCCGATTTAAAACAAAAAATATAGTTATGGAGAGGTATTATAGGCGTTTAGAGAGCATAGTGGAGTATATCCACTCTGAGACTAATAACTTTGCACCAGAGGTTGCGATCATCCTAGGTTCGGGGCTTGGTGGACTTGTCGATTCGATCGATGTGCGCTATGCAATTAAGTATGAGAATATTCCTAACTTCCCAACATCAACAGTCGTGGGACACTCAGGACAGCTGATCTTTGGCTATCTTGCAGGTCGTGCTATTGTGGCTATGCAGGGACGATTCCACTACTATGAGGGGTATGACATGAGTGATGTGACTCTCCCGGTGAGGGTGTTCAAGCTCTTGGGCGTGGGAAAGATGGTTGTGACAAATGCTGCGGGAGGTGTAAATACAGACTTTAATATTGGTGATCTGATGCTTATTACTGACCATATACACTTGATGCCCAATCCGCTCATTGGAGCTAATCTAGAGCGCTTTGGTGTGCGATTTGTCGATATGCACCACTGCTATGATCTCTCGTTGAGAACATTGACTAAGGAGGTTGCTGCTCAGAGTGGTGTTGCACTGCGTGAGGGGGTATATGTTGGAGGTACCGGTCCTACATATGAGACAACAGCTGAGTATCGTTATTTCGCCGCTATTGGTGGCGATGCTTGCGGTATGTCGACAACACCTGAGGTTATTGTTGCTCGCCACTGCTCTATCGATGTGTTGGGCATCTCGGTGATTACCAATTGTGGTTTGAGCGATGTTATTAATGACCACAATGATGTTAAGTTACAGGGTGAGCGAGCATCGATTACTCTCAGCTCGTTGGTGGCTAAAGTTATAGAGCGACTATAATGATTAATAGAGTTATACTTCAAGGGTTTGTTGCTGAAGATCCCTTTGTTCGCTCTACCGAACGAGGTATGGTAGCACGTATTCGTATGGCTACGGTTAAGTATATACCTAGTGGCGATGAGCGTCTACGTGAGGTCGTAGAGTGGCATAGTGTTGTCTTTTGGGGTGAGCAGGCGAAGATTGTTGATGAGCAGATACGTGCCGGTATGGCTCTATATATCGAGGGCGAGTTGCAGACGCGCAGCTGGGAGGATAAGAGTGGTGTTAAGCATCGTACAACAGATATTGTAGCATCGCAGTTGCGTCTGCTGGATGGAATAGAGGGGTATCGTCTGCCCTCTTCAATTACTCCAACTATCGTAGAGCGTAGTGTAGAGGCTGTAAAAGAGAGTAGTAAACCATTCTCTGCACCTGCAGATGATATTGATAACCTGCCATTTTAGCTATGGAGTGGTTAGTTGAGTGGGGGTATGTAGGGCTGTTTATAGCCTCTTTTATTAGTGCTACTGTACTACCTCTTAGCTCGGAGGTCTTTCTTGTTGCACTGCTCACACGTAGCGGCGTCGACCCCTATATAGCTATTGGTGCTGCAACAATGGGTAGTTGGCTCGGTGGTCTAACGACCTATTATGTTGGGTATTTGGGCAACTGGGTGTGGATAGAGAGGTGGTTGCGAGTGAGTCATGAGAGGTTGATTGCTCAACAGTCTAAGGTGCGTCGTTGGGGCGCGCTGCTTGCCC
>JBCQTG010000100.1:0-7486 GCA_047178765.1 Rikenellaceae bacterium
CTCTCGGGGTGAGCCAGCACAACAAAGTAACCACTCGACATAACCCTTTGTAGTCGCTCATACAGCCTCACAGGTGCCGAGGCGAACGAGGTCTCCATCAATAGATAATCATCCCATAGAGTGAGCATATCACCACCCTCTAGATACCTCTCAAATGAGGAGTCAAGCATATACTCAGCCCCCAAACGCAACTCTATTGGACCGCTATACAACCCCCTAAACCGCTCAAACACTTGACGAAGCCTCTCGGCATTATTTAGCGGATAACGCTCCATTATATGTGGTGTAAAGGTTACTCTGCTAACACCCAACTGTTCATACCACTCCAACACCTCCAACGACTCATCGTCACCTCGTGAACCATCATCTACACCCGGTAAAATATGAGAGTGGAAATCGAAAAATCCACTCATTACACCACTCTCTACAACAGTACGCTTTTTGTTAAATAGTGCAAACATAACCTATTAAACTAATGAAGTACAATTAGTTCCACTCCCAATCAAGACGAATAATATCCTCCTCTACGAGGTTTGTACCCGTCTGCACCTCAATTATCTGCAGATCGGTAAGTGCCTTCACAGCGTGCTTCTGTCCCGCATTAATATGCACTACATACCCACGACTAACCTCGATCACCTCGCCATCCAACACCAACAACCCCTCTCCATCAACAAAGGTCCATATCTCCTCTCGAAGGTTATGATATTGATAACTAATATTACACCCTGTCTTGAGATACAGATGTTTAGTTAGTGCATGGTAACCATCATCAAAATGTTCATTTCCCATCACCCTATATGTACCCCATCTACGCTCCTCATACATTGGGCGCGCCTTCAAACTATCGGCATACCCCTTTAGCTCCACACTCGACTCCTTACCACTAACCAAAATACCATCAGGGCTAGCAGCGACAATAAGATCCTTTGCCCCCAAACAGATCAAGGGCATATCCAACTCATTTATTATATGGGAATTAAGGCAATCACCATCTGTTGTCACACAACCCATCACGCTATCCTCAATCCTCTCCGAGAGCGAGTTCCATGTTCCCAAATCACTCCACACACCACTATAAGGCACAAAAGCGATTGACTGCGCAGCCTCAACAACCTCATAATCGAAGCTGATCTTTTTAAACTCTGAGTAGCGTGAACGTACCTCAGCAAAGCTATCTGCAACGATATATCTATCAATAATCGAAGCTATATATCCCAACTTAAAAGCAAAGACACCGCCGTTCCACACAGCTCCAACCTCCAACAGCTCCTTAGCACGCTCAGCATCAGGCTTCTCTGTAAATCGCTCCACCATCTTAACCTCTGAACTCTGATCTGCCATTGGAACGATATACCCAAACTTAGTAGATGGCTCAGTGGGTGTAATTCCCATCAACACCATCTCTGCATCACCGCGCTCGACAGCCTTAGCCATCTTTGCGATAGTCTCAAAATATCCACTCTCAATATATGAGTCACTAGGCATCACCACCACAACCTCATCCATATCGCACCTCTTCTCCTTGATGAGATAGCTCGCCGACAAGGCGATCGCGGGGAAAGTGTCTCTACGCTCAGGTTCGGTAACCACATCAACCTTACGACCCAACTGACCCACAATAAGATCATACTGACTAGCACTCGTAGCTACTATTATCTCAGCATCTATACCCGACTCATCGATCTGACGACCGATCCTCTGCACCATCGACTCCAACTCTCCATCGGGACGCTTCAACAGCTTAAGAAACTGCTTTGAGCGCGTCTCATTCGATAGGGGCCATAGACGTCTGCCTGAACCACCTGAAAGTAATATTATCTTCATTATATCCTCTATTTGGGGGTCCTCCCCCATTTACACTCTATCTGTCACTATCCTTTAGATCCTCGATCAACCTCATTAGATACTGACCATATTGATTCTTCAACATTGGCTTCGCCAACTGCCTCATCATATCATCATCAATCCACCCTCTGCGATAAGCGATACCCTCAAGACAGGCAACCTTAAGCCCCTGTCTCTTCTCAATCACCTCCACAAATGTTGACGCCTCACTCAATGAGTCGTGTGTACCTGTATCAAGCCAAGCGAAACCTCGACCCAAGGTCTGAACGACAAGTTCACCATCCCCTAAAAACTCCTGATTGACAGTGGTAATCTCCAACTCTCCACGAGCTGATGGCTTGATATTCTTAGCCACCTCAACCACCTTATTAGGGTAGAAATAGAGACCAACAACTGCATAGTTAGATTTCGGATTGGCTGGCTTCTCCTCAATTGAGAGGCATCGTTTATTCTCATCAAACTCAGCAACTCCATACCTCTCAGGATCGGCAACCCAATAGCCAAAGACCGTCGCCTCGCCCCCCCTATCAGCACGCTCCACCGAGTCGGTAAGCATCTTCGTAAGACCAGCACCATGAAAGATATTATCACCCAAGACAAGGCACACCGAGTCATCACCGATAAACTCCTCCCCAATCAAGAATGCCTGCGCTAACCCATCAGGAGAGGGTTGTTCAGCATACTCAAAGCGAACCCCATAGTCTGACCCATCACCCAACAGACGTTTGAAACCGGGCAGATCGTCGGGGGTTGAGATTATAAGAATATCCCTTATACCCGCCAACATCAATACTGAGATTGGATAGTAGACCATCGGCTTATCGTATACAGGTAACAACTGCTTACTTACACCCTTTGTGATTGGATAGAGTCGTGTTCCCGACCCTCCAGCTAAAACAATACCTTTCATATCTAATAACTATTTTTTATCAGGCTTCTCCCCATAAGAGCCATAACCATAGCCATATGAGCCATACCCGTATTTTCCGTAACCATACTTTCCGTAGCCATAGTAGCCACGACCACCCCTCTTCACAGCATTGATAAGAAGTGTCATTCGCTTGTACTTACCACTCTTAGCCAATAGCTCAATATCAGGAAGGACACGTTTATCGAGTCGACCTGAGAAGATAACAAAGATCGACATATCGCAATACTTGCCAATAATAGCTGCATCGGGAACGATCTCTACCGGAGGGCAGTCAATAAAGATATAGTCATAGCGACTACGCAGATGGGTTATCATCTGCTCGAAACGACTCTTCAACAACAGCTCCGATGGGTTAGGCGGAACAACTCCCACAGGGATAATATCCAGATTAGGACCCAATGAGTTGTGAATAATAATATCATCAATAGAGTCTATCTTACCACTAAGGAGACTCGACAATCCAACCTTAGGGCTACCAGCTCTCTTACTCAATGTTGCCTTACGAATATCGCAATCGATCACCAACACCTTAGCATCCTTCAAAGCCATACTCATTGCCAGATTGGCAGAGATATATGTCTTACCACTTCCCGGCAGAAGCGAGATTAATTGAATAATATGCGCACCATCATCACTCTTATCAATCATAAAGTCAAGGTTAGTTCTCAAGACGCTAAATGCCTCACTCGCTATATCTCGACCACTATTAACCACCGCTTGATCCTTACTGCTTTCATCTTTCTTACCCTTATGAACAAACAGCCTCTTCAATCGTCCCAAGATAGAGGTATCTGAGTCCGCACCACCGCTCATAGGAATTGCACCTACCAGTGGGATATTAACACCCTCAAGGTCGCGTTTTGTCCTTATAACCGTATCCAAAGCAGATGAAAGAATAATATATAGAATAGGTAGGATCATTCCGATAGCAAATCCAAACAGAAGGATGACATTCTTCTGTGGCGCTACCGGAGCGCTACTTCCCGCAGCATAACTCAATACCTTAGTATTATAGGCTGTGAATGCCTGATTCAACTGATTCTCCTCTCTCTTCTGTAATAAATATAGGTATAGCTCCTCCTTGATCTTCTGCTCACGACCTGTCGACATCAAATACAACTCCTGTGAAGGGTTGTTCGAGAGCCTCTGCTGCGCAGCCTGCTGCTGACTAGTCGCACTTGCAATCTTCAGATTGAGGGTATTAATCTGCTCCTCCACAGAGAGTATCAACGACCTCTTGATATAGCTAAGGTCACTAATCATATCAGCAACAATAGGGTTTGTCGCACTACTATTCGCCAGCAACATATTCTTACGAATAAGTATCTCATTGTATGCCGAGATCTGATCGTTGATAGTTGCCGCATCGATACCCAAGTTTACTGGCAGAAGCTGCTCGCTAGTGATCTCGTTCTGGATATACTCCAAGATATACTGAGCCATCGAAAGCTGGTTGTTCAACTCCACCTGAAGACGGAAGTTATCATTAGATGACTGTAGGTTGAATGAGGCTACAGCCCCCACATCAGGAAGCAGGTTCTCACTCTTATAATCGGTAATATTCTTATCCACCGACCCTAGCTCCCTCTCAATGATCTCCAAACGATCATTGATAAATTGAGTTGTGCTGAGTGTCACCTCATTGCGATCCTTCACCCAACTCTCATTATAACACTCTATCAAGGTGTTGAGCAGATCATCCGCCTTCTGAATAGAGACTAGTGTAATACTAATATCGAGAATTGTAGCCACCTTACTTCGACGCTCAATGCTAAGCGCACCAGCTAAAGCACGAGCAGTAGAGAGAGAGGAACTCTTGCTAAATGAGTAGAGGTTATTCTTTATCGGACCAGATACTACACCACTCCTAACAATGGTAAATTGACTCTCACCAACCTTGATCTCCTTATCATACTCGCCATCAATAGGGTCTAACTCCACCTCATTAACCACCACCTCACTAAGGTGAAATTTGTTATTCCCATCAGTAGTAAAGTGAAACGACATAGTCCCCTGCTGAAGCGACTCATCGAGCTGAACTCTGAATGGAGTTGCTCGATATATATCGACCCAAAGGAGATTATTATATTTAACCGAGTAGTTGTAGTTAAGATTCAACCTCTTCACCACCATCTCCATCAACATTGGAGTCTTTAGAACATGCTCCTCATTACCAAGGTCTGTTTGTGGCTGCACCACACCCATCTCTTGAAAGTATGCCTCTACACCTGTTTGGTTCTTTTTATCACTCTTAACCAAGATAGAGATGGTTCGCATATATGTTGGTGCAGTGGTAGCGATATAACCAAACGCGACCGAAACACAAACAACCACCGACGCAATAAAGAGCCAAATATTACCAACAAACTGCTCCCAGAGATCTCGGAGCGTAAGATATGAGTTTTCGTTATTCATCGTATTAGAAAGCTATAAAGAATGTTGCTAAAGTCATCATGAATGATGTGAGAGACATCCAGAACGAAGCTGAACGCAATGTATTTCCATTAACAGTAGATTGATTTGACTTAACCTTATTTGGCTCTACATATATCACATCGTTCTGCTGTACATAGTAAGCAGGTGACTCATAGATATTAGTAGAACGAAGGTCGAGTTGATAGGTTGTTCGCTCACCATCAACAGTACGAATAAGATAAACTCTATCACGCAAACCATTGATTGTTAGGTCGCCCGACTGGCTTATAGCGTCGAGAATAGTTGTCTGCTCCTTCTCGATCATATAAACTCCGGGGCTACCCACCTCACCCAAGGTAGAGAATGACAAGTTAGCAAACTCCACAATAACAATAGGATCCTTAAGCATTCCACTATCAATAATCCTCTTTTTAATCACCTCAACCAACTCCTGACGAGTGCTACCAGCAACAGCGATCTGACCCAACACCGGGAAGTCAATATTCCCCTCTAACGACACAGTATAGCAAATATTGTTGGTACTGCTACTGCTTCCCGAGGAGGTGTTATTAACCAGTGACTGAAGGTTAAAGATTGCAGCCAGCTCAGGGTTCTTGCTCGCTACATATATCTTTATCTCATCATTGGGTCGCAGTCGTATCTCGCCACCCTTCTGAGCCTCTATAGTAGCATTGACCCTAGTGTTTTGCAGATAAAGGATCTGCTCCTGCGTTGCACACGACACCCCCATAAAGAGCATCAAAAATAGTAGAAAAAATCTATTCATTTCGTTTATAAATTATTTTGGAGATAAAGATATGCATTATAGTCCAGACTACCAAATCTATCACAAATATATAGATGATATTGAGTACAAATGATAGTAATACATTGATTAGAACAAAGCATAACTGTATACCAACAATAAACCACAACGATTTACGATGAGAAAAACCCAAAGCTATAAACTTATGGTGTATATGGCTCTTATCGGGCAAGAAGAGTGGCTGCTTCAGACGATAACGATGCACCACAACCCTCACAACATCAAGACACGGAACAAAGAGCATCGAGTAGGCTAAAATATGAAATAGATCAATATGGACAAACTGCTTCTCGCTCACATCCAAATTCCATACCTTAATTGCCATCACACTCAAAATAAATCCGATGACCAACGCACCTCCATCACCCATAAATATTCGAGAATTAATTCCCTCTCCGAAACCAAAGACATTATGATACCAGAAAGGAGCCAAAGCACCCGCAGTGGCAAAACACAACGCAGCACTAACATAATCATCCGCAGCGAAGAGCAGACCACCATAAGTGACCAGAGCAAGGAAGGAAAGCATAGATGCCAAGCCATCGATACCATCAATAAGATTGATCGAATTGGTTATAAAAACAATCAACAAAATAGTCATTGGCACACCCAACATAATAGGCATATCGACAGTTGTATCAACTCCATAGAAGTACATAATATAGCTACCCGAGATAACCACCAGCAGTGCCGTAACTATCTGAACCATAAACTTCGAGCTATATTTCAAACCTATCAGATCGTCATAAAGACCAACCAGATAGAGCATCATCATCGAGGTCAACTCCAGCATCAACATATCTGGAAACACAACGATCCCACCAGTATAGATATTAAGCAACGAGAAGGTAGTCACTACCGATATAAATACCGCAGGGAAGAATGCCAATCCACCAAGCCTACTAGCTGTAGTGTGATGCACCTTACGCTCACCCATTGGGTCGACAAGTTTCTTTCGTAGCGACAACAGCAGAATCTTAGGCAATAAGACTGCCACCATAACCATACTCGAAAGAGTAGAAATAATAGTTGCTAAAAGAGTAAAATCCATCTCTTAATACATTTATAAAAGTTATATAATCCTCACCTTCCACCAAATACGCTCAATAATCTGCCCCCAAATCTGTGTGTAGAGTCTCAACCGCCTACGACCCACCAATCTAAGCGACCCTTTACCTCAACAACACACACATCTTACCTATAAAAACACCTCAATAATTCTCACACGCCCCCCCCCTCTAAGGGAAACGTGCCATGGTGTCTATTAGATTGCGTAAACTTATGGAGCTGAGTAAAGGTTGTCTCAACAAAGATATTATTATCAACAAAATAAACTATTGGGCTTTTCGTTGCAAATATACACAAAAAAAGAACAAAAATCAAATTTTCTGCATACTCTATTATTATTTTAGAGTCAAAAAATCCCACCCCCCGATAATGCGCTGATAATCAGCGAATTACAAGGC
>JBCQTG010000101.1:0-7252 GCA_047178765.1 Rikenellaceae bacterium
TTGTATTAGTTAGTGGTTCTGGTTCGCAGAATAGGGATTCAGAGATATATAGCCATAAACCATTTTGGATAATTGCGGACTATCTATCTCGTAATGGTATTGCAGTGCTGAGATTTGATGATAGAAACGTAGGTAAGAGTGGAAGAATAAAAGGAGGAGAAACCACTACTGATATAGCCTACGATGCTGAGGCAGGTGTTGAATTTCTTCGATCATTAGAAGAGTTTAGTAGCGTGGGAGTTATAGGGCATAGCGAGGGTGGAACGATTGCATTTATACTTGCAGGTGATAGCAGATATAAAACGCCTGATTTTATCGTCTCAATGGCAGGATGTGGGGTGAGCGGAGTTGAGATTCTTAACTATCAAAATGATTATGCACTTAGTAAATCAGCTCTTCCAGAGGCTGATAAGCAAAAGGCGATGGCTACGAATAGAGCTATCTATAATGTTATCTTGAACTCAAAAGAGTTGAACGATGATGTCGTAGCATCTGTTAGGAGGGTGTTAGAAGATGTAATTCCTGCAAATGTTGATCCTAAAATGGCGCAAGAACAGGTGTCACGTATGACCCATCAAACGACATCTCCTTGGGCATATCACTTTATAAAGTTTGATCCACGACGCGTGATCGAGAATACAAAATGTCCTGTACTTGCAATAAATGGCTCTCTTGATAGGCAGGTTTAAGCAACAGAGAATCTTAATAGCATAATGTCGTCATTGGATAGAGGGAGTAACAAACAATACGAGATTGTAGAGTACAACGGATTAAATCACCTATTTCAAAGGGCTGAAAGCGGTGCAGTTGCAGAGTATGGTGAAATTGAGGAGACAATAAACATTGAAGTATTAATGAAACTTACGGAGTGGATTAATGCAATATAATTGATCTCCTCTTTTTACACCGAGGTTTCTTTTACCTCAACCTTTCTTGCCCGGTTTGGGTTTGTCTATTTCGATCTTCTCTGTATAACCTACCGTGGAGTTACTCTTTGAGCGGATCTCGATTGTTGCCTCGCCTGATGGTGGTAGCTTTGCAATGCCGAAAGTTACTTTGCGGCTTTGGTAGCTATCGATTGGATCTACCTGAGCCTCGTAGCTGCGACCATCGGGGAGAGTCAACTTCATTGTCGCTACCTCTGACGACTTAAATCCATAGTTTGTCACCTCGACAACTATCTTATCACCCTCCTGAACTGGTTTCACTGCCGAGAGCATCGCTGGCTGGAAGTCAACATTTGGGTTGCGGGCATAGCCATAGACCATAGCTCCATCTCTATCTCGACCGAGCAGCTTTGGCGCAAACTCACTATCGGGGATGGTGTATCCCTTTGTGTCAAAGGTGACGATAAGGTCATCGCCACTCACCTCTGTCGATTTCACCTTGCATCCACGACCGAAGTTAATATCTGCGTTAAGTCCAAATCTCAATGAGCTTACATCCAGTTGCTTAGCTGGGTTAAATCCCTCCTCTGCTTTGATTTTCACTGAGATACTCTTCATCTTAGGCTGTATAGTCTCATTGCAAATATCTATTAGCAGACCCTTATTCAGTGGGATGATAATATTCTTTGAGCTATGGTTGTCGTTGCTTAGATCTTGCTTCTTGATGGTGTCACAGACAGCAAAATTCGCTAACACTGCTCGTCTCTCTTTGTCTTGAAAGACTTTGATCCTCTCAAATTTATACCAATCCTCAACATGCCCACTCTTGTGACGGGCTATCCCCGGTGTGTAAGCCTCACCAACATCCTCGACCCACTTAACACCATCTTTGGAGCGTAGGTAGTAGGCGATACGACCCAACCAATCATTGACAATAAGGTGGTATTGAACATTATCTCTCCAGATCACTGGATCTTCAAAGCGCCCCTCACGTTTAGGGTAGACACTCTCGGTGGTCACCTGCTCAAAATCTGATATGCCATCTCTGCTAATCCAGATTCCTCCTCCTCGGCAAACCATCACCACTGAACCATCCTCACGACTGGCAAAAGAGAGGTTCGATAGACCCTCGATAAGTGTACGATCGCGCATATTACACTCCAAAGGTTGATAGTTCCATGGTCCCTCGATCTTCTTTGATACTGCAATATATGGCTTCCACTGCATGTGTGCCGAGAGGACATAACTTCCATTCTTAGCTCGGTAGATCTCGGGGTTGTGTCCCAGATTAACAATATCCATAGTTGTATATGGACCATAGATATTATCCGCCACGGTATGGAAAATTGCCGATTTCATCCACGCCATATGTCCCTTAGCAGAGTTCTCCAGCCAACCGCAAACGTAGAGGTGATACTTGCCGCCATCCTCGATAATATTTCCACCCCAGTAGGAGATAACATCATCCTCAATCCCATTATCTACATAGCGAGGGATAACCTCCTTGGCACCCCAAACATCACTGCTCAGCTTACCATCCACAAGTGGAAGAAAGCGATCTTGAAAACGACCTCCTTCAACTATCCCCCTCCACTCTGCGGGTAGCTCACGCTCAACATCCTGAGCTATCGTAACATTGACTAACGATACGGCTAATAATAGTGCTATCTTTTTCATCTTTATAATCTACTTTTTACTCTTCATATATCTATCTCGGCGTGTTCCCCAACCCTTGGTTATCTCATCGAGGATTGCGG
The DNA here is from genome assembly GCA_047178765.1 of Rikenellaceae bacterium. Taxonomy (GTDB): domain Bacteria; phylum Bacteroidota; class Bacteroidia; order Bacteroidales; family Rikenellaceae; genus Alistipes. The sequence continues at coordinate 2,645 of JBCQTG010000101.1, forward strand.
TGAACTCAGCTACAATTTGTGGTTTGTCATCGTAGTGCGATACCCTCTGCTCAATATCCTCTTTGATGTTGAATAGCTCACCTTTAGGTAGCTCTTTGGGGAGGTCATATTTTAGAATGTCGTAGTAGTCGATCTTGTCCAACCAGCGATTATCATCACCCAAACCTGCCTCGATAAGTACCCAGTCGCCCTTGCGAATGGCGAAGCGACCGCTTGAGCTATGATGCACCGTGTACTCTCTTTTATACTTGTCTTTGCCAGTGATGAGAGGCATCAACGAGTAGCTATCTTGCGCCTCGCCATCGGCAAGTTCTACACCTGTTATATCGGCTAGAGTTGCATAAATGTCGCTCACACAGATCGTCTGATTAACCTCCGATCCGCCTTTGAATTTATCTCCCCACGAGACGATGAAGGGTACTCGGTGACCACCCTCCCAGAGATCACGTTTAACACCTTTGTAGACTCCCGAACTGTTGTGTCCCGACTCTGCCAATCGATAGTATGCAAAGCGCTCAGCTCCATTATCGCTCGAAAGGATAATGATTGTATCATCAAGCACCTTACGCTTTTTCAACTCCGCAACCACCTGACCCACAACATCATCAACCTCCAACATAAAATCTCCATAGAGTCCAATTCCACTCTTGCCCAAGAACTTTTTGTTGGGTGCTAGAGGTGCATGAGGTGCAGTGAGTGCAAAGTAGATGAAGAATGGATCATCCGTGCGGCTATAATCCTTAATCAACTCCTTGACCTTATTGGTATACTTAGGTAGAAAATCCTCGGGTCCCTCGCCTTTGACATAGTCGCCAGCCCTGAGGAATGGGTTTGCTATGGGTTCGTTGTCGTGTTCGTTAAATGTCGTCTCTTCATATCGAGCGTTGGGTTGTTTAACCACTCGCTCATTCTCGATAATTACGTATGGCGGAATATCGAGAGATGCCGACATGCCGTAGAAGTAGTCAAAGCCTCGTGATGTTGGGGTATGGGAGAGTGGCTTATCATAGCAGACATTTGTACCATCTTTATCCGCCACCTTACCATCGTTGGTCGTCCAACCTAGTCCCAAGTGCCACTTGCCGACACATGCTGTCTGATACCCTGCACGTTTCATCATCGTTGCGACAGTGGGTTTATCCGCTGGGATCAATGGCTCGGAGAATCCCCATGTGACACCCGCTTTGAGTGAGCTGCGCCACGAGTACTCACCTGTCAAGATACCATAGCGTGATGGGGTGCTGACAGACGATACAGTGTGTGCATCGGTAAAGTTAACGCCACTACGTGCAAGTGCATCCATGTGTGGAGTCTGAAATTTCGACTCTTTATTTAGGATCGACAAGTCACCACTACCCATATCATCAGCATAGATAACAATAACATTTGGGCGGCTAGCTGCCATGCCGCTCTGCACAGCTCCCGCTACCAGAAGCGTGAGTACAAACATCTTATTACTATGTTTCATATTTTATCTAGTATAGCTATTTTCTACGTGTGTTTCGGTTTAATTGCAAGATAGTGAAAATTTATTAATTTTAATGATTTTTGTCCTGCATAGTGATTTTTTTTACAATTGAGAGATATTTAATAATATTTTACTATTTTTGTTAAAATACAAACACAACCTAATACTGAATATAAAAACAATTAAAATTCTATCGCCATTAACACTAGCTCTAACTATGCAGTTAAATGAAGTGTCATTTAGACATGGTTTGTAATAGTGCGATAAGATAAAAGCTGTCGATGAATTAGGTCTTTTTTTATCCGAGACGGAGGGGTGAGTCCTGTGTATGGGCTGTTTGTAAGAAATACAAAGTCGTTTAATTACAGGAATATTGATATTAAACTTAGTGGCAATGATGCTCGTGAGAGGGAGTGTTTTTTGAATGTTGACGAGGTTAATAGGTTGTAAATTAGGAGATCATTATGAGAATAAAATTTTTGCTACCAGCTATTGTCGCTACGCCTATTCTAGCCTCGGCAAATATCGCTGTTGCAGCAACACCAAAAAAGCCTAATGTGGTGTTGATATTTGTAGATGATATGCGCTACGATGCTATCGCTGCGCTGGGTAACGATGTGATTAAGACCCCCAACCTAGACAGGCTAGTTAAGGGGGGAGTCACCTTCACAAACACCTATATGCAGGGTGCAAACACAGGTGGAACGAGTGTGCCAAGTCGCGCTCAGCTGCTTAGTGGTAGGGGTCTATTCGAGATTGCAGATGGTACAGGCAAGGAGATGGATAGCTCGATGACCACACTTGCCGAGGCACTCTCTGCTGGTGGCTACTACACTCATATAATAGGAAAGTCACATAATGGACCCACCTACTCGATGCAGGGTTTTCAAGGGGGTGATAGGCTCTACGGATTGAAGAATGGCTATTATCGTCCACACTTTAAGATACCCATTCAGGATTTCCGTGAGGATGGTAAATATAATAGTAATGCTAATAAGTATCTTGTGAAGAGTCTCGACCCCGAGCTTCGCGAGCCAGCGACTAACTATAGCTCTAATAAGGCTGATGATGACTTTAGGGGTGTTCACTCTAGCGAACTATTTGGTCGGGCGGCAATGGATTTTATAGTCAGCTATGATCGCGAAGAGCCATATTTCCTCTATCTCGCTTTTCATGCCCCTCACGATACTCGTATCTCGCCCCCAGAGTATCATAATATGTACAATCCAAAGGATATTAAGCTGCCTGCGAATTTTCTTCCTCAGCACCCATTTGATAATGGTGATCTGTCGTGTCGTGATGAGCTGTTAGCTCCACACCCTCGAACAGAGAGTGATACTAAGCAGCAGATTGCCGACTACTACGGTATTATCTCCCATTTGGATCATTGGGTTGGAGAGGTGATTAAGAGTTTGGAAGAGAGTGGTGATGCCAAGAATACAATTATTGTATTTGCCTCGGATAGCGGTTTGGCAGTTGGTAGCCATGGTCTCTTTGGTAAGCAGAGTCTCTATGATGATGGTGGTGTTCACATTCCATTTATTATCTCGGGTGCTGGTATCCCACGCAATCAACGTCGCAATGATTTGTGCTACACTTATGATATATATCCTACACTCTGTGATTTGACCTCTTCGGCTATTCCATCGACTGTGACAGGTAAGAGCTTAAAGAGTCGTGTTTTGGATGGTAAGAGTGAGAAGATCAGAAGTGAGCTATACCTCGGGTATCGAACTTTCCAGCGTGCAGTACGTTGTGATGAGTATAAACTCATTGAGTACTGTGTAGGTGATGAGCGACATACACAACTATTCAATATAGCCAAAGATCCTCGCGAAACAACAGATCTATCAACCGATGCAGCGTACTCTGCAAAGCTAGCACAGATGCGCAAAAAGTTGGAGAAAAACAGATCTGTTGAGGCTCAATGGGGCGAGGAGTTCTGGACAAAATATGACAAAAAATAGAGCGATTCTAAAACTAATAACTATGAATATCAAGAGATTTTTATTTACTATTTTAGCCGTTGCGGTGGCTACAGCGACTTTCGCTGGGACTAAAAGCCAAGAGTCTTTTAATGATGGTTGGCGTTTCCACAAAGGGGCTGCCGAGGGTGCTGAGCAGGTGAGTTACGATGACTCAAAATGGCGCAGCTTAGATCTGCCACATGATTGGGCTATCGAGGGTCCATTCTCAGAGGAGTATAATGCTCGTTGTGGAGGACTTCCATACCACGGCACAGGGTGGTATCGCAAGTCATTCTTCGTTAAACCATCTGAGGAGGGTAGAGTTGTCAATATCACCTTCGATGCTGCAATGAGCAACTCTACAGTATGGGTTAATGGAGTCGAGGTGGGTAGCCGACCATTTGGATATGTTGGTTTTAAGTATGACATATCGAAATATTTGAAGTATGGAGAGCAGAATGTTATCGCCGTTAGACTCACTCCTGAGGATTACTCTTCGCGTTGGTACCCCGGTGCGGGACTCTATCGCAATGTCTGGCTGAGTAGCGATTTCAAGACTCATATTCCTCAGTGGGGAACATTTGTCACCACCCCGACTGTAACCGATAAACTGGCTGTTGTGCAGGTGGAGACAGAGGTTCAGAACGACTCATCGTCAGATCAGACCGTAACACTAAACTATGCAATCATCTCACCCGAGAATAAAGTGGTGGCGAAGAGGAGCGAGACACTCTTTGTTAAGGCTAATAGTACCGCTATGGCAGGAGTCTGGATCGATGTCAAAGAGCCTAAGAGGTGGGATGTAGAGACTCCAAATCTATATAAGGTATCGATAAAGATGTTGAGCCGCGACACACCGATCGATGAGTCGGAGACAACATTCGGTATCCGCACAATAACCTATGACCCCGATGGTATATATATCAATGGTGAGATGGTGCGCTTTAATGGTGTCTGTCTACACCACGATAATGGACCTTTGGGAGGTGCGCAGTATGATCGTGCCGATGAGCGCAAGTTGCAGATAATGAAGGAGATGGGTGCTAATGCAGTGCGTACGGCACACAACCCACCATCACCTGAGTTTATGGATCTTTGCGACAAGTTGGGACTATATGTTTTGGTCGAGACATTCGATATGTGGAGGGTGCAAAAGACCCCTCAGGACTACTC
>JBCQTG010000102.1:0-7212 GCA_047178765.1 Rikenellaceae bacterium
GATGAGTTACGAATAGAACTCAACGTACGCATAACCAATGGCAGTGCATAGACAAGGTCACTACTCATCGAGATAGAGATAGCCTCTATAGCCTCCTCTAGCATCTCACTCGACTGCAACTGCTCAACAAAAAGATCTGTAAGCAGAATAACATCATCATCAACCGGATTATTATATTGACTCTTCAAATACCTCTTATAAGCCTCACTCGCGATAAAGTTCGCAGTTATCTCTTTAACGACATCTGGATATTGAGACCAGTTCACACCCTTCGCAGAGGCGTAATCATTCAGCTCATCATTATTCTCGATAAGCTGCACAACTTTACAATCAACAAAACGGGTATTGGGATTACGATCCTCATATGTAGCTAGATGCTTAGCCTTAGCTATCTCCTGCATCTTTCTTATGTTTGAGGCGATCTCGACAGGAAGTTGGAGTAGCAAAAGGTAGAGGTTGTAGGTCGCATCAACAGAGTTCAACAGCGTCGTTTGCGCTGCCATAAGGTTATCTCCATCACACTGTACATGCCCATAAAGAGCCTTTACAACCTTAATACGTAATAATCGTCTACTCAACATAATATATAATAAGAACTTAATAGGAGTTCAATCTCCTCCCCAATTTAATTTTACTCTATTTACCCTGCAAAATTAAGACTAAAAAATGGTATTTGCAAACCTTAAATGACAAGTTTTTGAAAAAAACATCTCAATAGAGGTTCAGAGTAGTACAAACAGAGGCGAAGAGCCTCACAATATCTTTAATAATATTGCAAGGCTCTTCACCATCTCCAATCAACGACTCAAAAAAATGAGTCACTATTTTGGTTGACTACTTAAATCGATATACGAAATTTAAAGTTGTAGCCATTACATAACTACTGTTGTACTGCACCTGAGGAATACCATCGATACCATCACCAGTGAAATAGTTCATTCCTGTAGTTAGACGCAATCCCATTCTCTTGTTAAATGAGTACTCAGCACCAAGATCCATTCCCATAGTGAAGTGCGACGCAGTCTGGTCATACGACACAAATGTATTGTTGATGTCTCCTCTAAATGCATCTACCTTAGCACTTGAGTATGCATAACCCACCTTTGGAGTAACATAAATACTCCATTTGCTCTTGCTGCTACCCAATAGGTTAATATTCAACTTCGCCTCAGCATGTATAAGATCACTATTAGACTCCAAGTTTGAGTAGATAGCATAGTCACCTGATGTCGCAGCATCTGGCGATGGAATAAATACTGCCTCGCCCTCAGCGATATAGTAGCTCTGTGTACCCTTTGCTGTAGTAGAGCTAATCTTAGTGTAACCAACACTCAACTCAGCTGACAATAGAGGCGACAACTCATAACCTCCAAACACCTGTGCTGCTACACGAGGGGTAGTCTTATCAATACCTATTGTTGAGAATGTAGAGATACCAAACGCTGTTCCAGCACCTGCACCAATATAGAACGACTTATCAAATGAGCTAGTCGCACCACTGTTATCACCATCTTTACCTACACCTAACACTATAGGGTAACTCTCCACAGTAGGCGTGTTGCGTAGCGATGATCTCTTCGCACTCTGACTACCCTTCTCCTTTGCCTCCACATTACCAATAACTGCAAATGCAGCAAACGCTACGAGGGCTATTCTAATTATCTTTTTCATCTGTTTCTACAATTTAATATTCGATTCTATTAAAAGTTATGGTAATAACGTAGGTTACCATACTCAGTCACTACAGTTCTGTTTACAACACCATAATAAACAGCTCTATATATCGCTTTATAGGTATTCACACCATCTGTAACATCGGCAGTAACTTGATATTTCTTATAATCTTGTCTATAGGTTACAGTAACTTTAGTATCACCCGACAAAACAGCTGTCTGATCCATAGTCACCATATCATCATTATGACTCACACCAACCATAGTCTCTAGGTATCCCATCAACTCACTAAGAACCACTGGATTGGTACTAGCAGCATCGGCATCATTGATCGTAAAGCTATCAAATACCAAGTTTGAACACTTAGAATATGTATAGTTATGTGTAAGAACCTCAGTATTATTGTAGTTATCGATAACCTCAGTTGACAATAGTCGACCATTCTCATTTATAGACTCAACAACAATAGCAATATTTGTCTTTGGAGCAACACCTACAGCTGCACTATTAGCAGAAGCTAGATAGTTATTATCAACACTAAACGTGTAGTACTCACTATTAAAACTAATATCCTTAATATGATTCCATGATGAGATTCCATCATACAACATCCAACGAACATCGCTAAAATAGTATGTTGAACCACTTCTGCTTATCAACTTTGCACTCTCCAATGGTACCTTAACATCAATCTCCTTACTAGTATTTACCGATGCATATGTGAACTCCATATTAGTAGCTGTAGATGGAGTATAATAATCGGTTATATAGTCCCCAGCATTCATCACCAATACCTCCTCAACAACTGAAGGGATAAATAGTGTACCTGAGAATGTAACAGGGCTAGTAGTGGTAACATTTGCAGGCAATGTAACAGCAACAGCATTTGCCACATAATTCACACCCATCGAGCTGCTAGTTATGTAAAAAGTCGTTGGAACTGAAACATCAATAGAGGTACCCGTATTAGCCTTTGATATACTATGGTTAATAGTTAGAGTCGCACCATAAGAGGTCTCACTATTAGGGAACTGAGCAGCAACATATGCCTGACCAACATAACCTGTTGGAATGGTAAAGTTCAACCCGCCAGATAGCGCTGCATTAGCCTCACTAACCTTCTCCGCATCAATAGTAAGCTCATAGTAACCTGAGCTATTAGTTGTAGCACTTGCCGAACCACTAACAACCTTAACTGGCACACTAGCTACACCTGCTCCATTCTGGTCGATAACTCTACCAACAACATAGAATGCCTTAGCATCAAGTGGATTCACTGCATCCTGTGGCACTGGAGCAACCTCAGCATCGCTAATTCGACACCCGGTGGTTAGTGTTGCCACACCAACCATCATCGCAAGCACAGCCTTTGAGCCGTAACTTAAAAATAATCTCTTCATTGCTTTCATTTTATTTTATTTTGTTTTATTTTATCCCTACTTACGCTTTTGCAACTCTGTCATAATATAATTCGGATTGAAGTAACTATCCAAACTACCGGCATCAGGACGGGTATTGTAACTATAACCATACAACTCCTCATTCCCTCCGTTACGCGCCTTATAATTAAAGCTATAGTACTCAGGATAGGTAACCCTAAATCCCCTATTCCTCTTTAATCTACGGTCACATGGCAGAGTAACTGTAAAGTTAAAACCACCATTCAACGCTGTGGTATAGCTACTCCAAAAACCAATCATCACCTCTCCAAAGCGGCGACTAAGCTCACCCTGTACACCTGTATCTCCATATATCTTACGTACAGCAGCTAACTTAAACTCCAATCCATAGTTGGGTTCATAGTAGCTTACCCACGCATCCCACGTCACTCGTTGCAGACGGCTAATGACCCACTCTCCTCCATAAAAGGTTGACGAGCCACTCAATCCCCCTCTAGCACCTACCCCCCAACGACCATTTGCTAGGTAGTAGCTCAACGCCAGATCAACACCAATCCTATCATCTTGAAAGTTTCCTATAGACAACTCTCCAATCAACTGCTTATATATCTTCACCTGTTGTCGCAGTGCCAATACCCCCGGACGAACATATTGCTTCTCATCTGTCATATTGGTATAGAGAGGTATTACAACCTGAGCAACTCCTGTAGCCCCTCGCCACAACCTCATCTCTACCGCTGGCGAAATATTTACCGCAACACCATAGAGCTTATCATACCAGTTATTCGCCAAATACAACTCCGGATAGAGAACCAAATCCACCCTTCCTGCTGTACGGTTTTGCGCCTTCTCATCTCTTAAAACACGAGTAACATCATCCGTGTTATAGCTCACCTCACTCACCCACTCACCACGAGGTACACTAATATTAATCTGCGGCACACCCTCATCAACCAACACCAGCTGATAGTTACTCAGCGAGTCTACACTACGCAAAGCCCTAATAACCTCACTAATACCATTAGCTGGCGAACGATATATATTATCCTCAAACGAGACATAACACATCGTGTCAGCCTCTACGATACGAATATCCTCCATACCCATCTGGATAAGTCTATTGATCTTATCCTCTCTCGACTGTGCAACTCCCACAGCGTGTAGCACCAAGGCAAACAGTATACTAATAAAGAGTGATCTCATATCGTATTCCTGCCCCTAGGGCTTTAAAATCATAACAAAAAAGATCCAGCGCCAAGTGTTTCCAAAACAATACCGCTGCACCCAAACTCACCCTACCATTACTTACATCAGCCATAAACTGCAACTCACGAGCAAAGGCTGGTCGATAGCTAACTCCTCCAAAAACACCATCACCATCCTCATAGTCATACTTCGATACGTTATACCCTATCGAAGCCCCAATAGTGTGGTCATTGAAGTTAAAATTCTTAGTCATCACACAATACAATGAGGCAAAACCTCTATTAGTATCACTATCCTCAAATGGGTTATACTGCTCCGTAGAGGTGGTAAAGAGATCATTTGCCCCCACAACAACTGCTGGAATCCACTTTCGCTCCCTAAGTAGACGTATTCGTCCCGAGAGTGATCGATCTTGGTTCACCTTACCCTCATACTGACCCCCAAGTTTAACTATCGTATTAACAAACGCAACCTCAAGAAATGGCAAAAATGTAATATTGAGAAAGTAATTTGCGGTGTCGTAGCTCCAATTACTGGGCAACACCTCTTTAGGCAAATAGTTAAACCCTCCCATAAAACGTCCATCATCCTGCATATCTGCCGTTGGCGTAGTAATCAAACCAGTCGTTCCAGATATATATTGGGCAGAGAGTTTACCACTCATAGATACTACAAGTAGAATCACTAAAGATACTCTAATAAATACTTTCATCTACAGTATATTCTCTATTCCGCCACAATATAGGCTCATTAATGCCACAAATGTACAAATAAATATCTATATAATGACAAAAAAAAGCACTTTTTTTAATATTGTTAAAAACTCAAAGAACAAAATATAGATGAACTCCTCTATACTATATCTACTCTACAGTAACCGACTTTGCAAGATTACGTGGTTGATCGACATCACACCCCTTACATATAGCTATATGGTAAGCCAATAACTGCAACGGTATAGTAGACAATAGAGGCTCCAACGACTCAACAGTCTGAGGAATCTCAATTATACTATCTGCAATATTAGCCATCTGTGTATCACCCTCACTCACAATCGCAACAATACGCCCCTTGCGAGCCTTAATCTCCTGTATATTGCTCAACATCTTCTCATACATATCGTTATGCGTAGCAACAACAACAACCGGCATATCTGCATCAATAAGTGCAATAGGTCCATGCTTCATCTCTGCTGCGGGGTAACCCTCAGCATGGATATATGAGATCTCCTTCAATTTCAATGCACCCTCCATCGCAATAGGATAGTTATATCTCCTACCCAGATAGAGGAAGTTTCGAGCATAGGTAAACATAGGAGAGATACGCGCCACCTGATCGTTGACCAGCAGCGTACGCTCCATCTTCTCAGGGATAGTACTCAACTCAGCAATAAATGACTTATACTCAGCCTCATCAATACTCTTCGCCTCCTTAGCCAGACTCAACGCAAACATAATAAGGACCATCACCTGACCTGTAAATGCCTTGGTTGAAGCCACACCAATCTCCGGTCCTACATGTATATACGAACCGCTATCAGTCACACGCGAGATAGATGAACCAACCGAGTTACAAATTCCATAGATAAAAGCACCCTTTGAGCGTGCCAACTCAATCGCCGCCAATGTATCAGCCGTCTCTCCCGACTGTGAGATAGCGATAACTACATCTGTCGGCAGGATCACAGGATTACGGTAACGAAACTCCGAGGCATACTCTACATCTACGGGTATACCTACATAACTCTCAATAAGTTGCTTACCAATAAGCGCAGAGTGCCACGATGTACCACACGCAACAAAGATAAATCTACTAGCATGTAACAACCTCTCGCGATAGTCAATAATAGCCGAGAGAATGATCTCACCCAACTCAGCATTAACCCTACCACGCATACAATCAGCAATACACTTTGGCTGCTCATAGATCTCCTTCAACATAAAGTGGGGATAACCATCCTTCTCTATCTGACCAAGTGTCAACTCCACCTGCTGAATATCTGGGGTCACCTCAATATTATCAATATTGACTATCTTCAACTCCTCACCTCTATGCATCACTGCAATCTCATTATCATTGAGGTAAACGACCCTATTGGTATACTCAATGATTGGTGTTGCATCTGATCCCAAAAAGAACTCCTCGCTATCATCACCCACACCAATAACCAATGGGCTACTCTTACGCGCAGCGATAATCTGATTAGGGTTAGTACGATCTAGAATAGCAATTGCATACGCCCCAATAACCTGACCCAAAGCCAACTGCACCGCAGTCAACAGATCTAAATCATTTTCATCCTTAAGATACTCAACAAGCTGGATCAGCACCTCCGTATCGGTATCGCTCTTAAATGTTCGCCCCTTTGACGCCAGCTTACTCTTTAGCGTTGCGTAGTTCTCAATTATCCCATTGTGGATAATCGCCAATGACTCCGACTCAGAGTAGTGTGGGTGCGAATTACGCTGACAAGGCTCGCCATGCGTTGCCCAACGAGTGTGTGCTATACCAACCACACCATCTGTATTATGGTTGGCAACAAAGTTCTCTAGCGCAGAGACCTTACCCTTCTCCTTATATATATTTAGATCACCATCGTTCGAGATCAGTGCTACTCCGGCACTATCATACCCTCTATACTCCAGACGTTTCAACCCTTTGATAAGGATTGGATAGGCATCTTTAGTCCCTATATATCCAACTATTCCACACATATACTACTACTCTTTAAACTATTAATTTTTTGAATAACACTACTTGGCAACCCTGCCGACAGAACTGTCTCTTTATACTGCTTCAACGAATGAAGATCAGACCCCATAATATCATACATACCCCTATTTAACAAGCGTTTAGCTCGCTTAGCCACCTGTTCACCATAGATCCCTAACAGTGAGGGTATATTAAGTTGAAACAGGATACCCATCCCCTT
>JBCQTG010000103.1:0-7076 GCA_047178765.1 Rikenellaceae bacterium
AATGGGCTGCTCGACAAGGCGACCTTTATGCCTGTGATTAACAAGGCTTGGAACTATCTATCAAAGACTGCATTACAGAAGAGTGGCGAGGTGGGATATGTGCAGCCAATCGGAGAGAAGGCGATCCCTGGTCAGGTTGTCAATGCCAAATCAACTGCCAATTTTGGAGTGGGAGCATTCCTACTTGCAGCGTGTGAGTATGTGCGATATTTGGAGGCTCCAGTTCAGGCGGATCGTGCCTATTGGAGTGAGCTAGCATATAAGATGGCAGCTCCTGTGTTGAGCAATATGGCTAAGGGTGAGTTCAAGAAAAATATGGAGGTTGAGTTGAGTCCATCGTGGGGTAAGCGCAACGCACGTGTGGTATATCTTGAGACATTTGGACGTTTGATGTCGGGTATTGCACCTTGGTTGTCTCTTCCAGATGACGATACGGCAGAGGGAAAGCAGCGTAAGCAGCTGCGTGAGTGGGCGCTTCAGAGCTATGCGAATGGTGTAGATCCCAACAGTCCAGACTATTTGGAGTGGGAGACAGCTAGCGCACAGCTGATGGTTGATGCAGCCTATTTGGCTGAGAGTTTCTTACGTGGCTACGATGCTTTGTGGGTGCCACTCGATGATGTGACTAAGCAGCGTTATATTGATGCGTTTGTATCGCTTCGTAGATTTGACCCTCCATATACAAACTGGGTTTTATTCTCGGCTACGATGGAGGCATTCTTGGCGAAGTGCGGTGGTCCATTTGATCGTTATAGAATATCATCGGCTATTCGCAAGGTTAACGAGTGGTATGTAGGAGATGGTTGGTTTGCCGATGGTGAGCATTTTGCATTTGACTACTATAGTAGCTATGTCTTTCACGGAATGATACTCGAGACGTTGGATGTAATGCGCAAAACGCCAGGTTATACACTTCTAAACCACAATAACCTATATAATATAGCTCTCCGCCGAGCGCAGCGTTATAGTATGATCCTTGAGCGTTTTATCTCACCAGAGGGTACATTCCCAATCTTCGGACGTTCAGCAACCTATCGTATGGCTGCGATGCAACCTCTAGCACAAATGGCATGGTACGAAAGACTTCCCGAGGGGGTGAGCAAAGCACAGGTAAGATGCGCTCTCACAGCAACATTAAAGCGTATGTTTAAAAGTGATGCAACATTCAATGATGGTGGTTTCTTGACAATCGGTGTTGCAGGACACCAGCCCAATATGGCTGATCCTTACACCAACAACGGTAGTATGTATATGACAACATTGGCATTTATGCCACTCGGATTGCCTGCGACAGATCCATTCTGGACAGATGCTGCACAGCCTTGGACAAGTGTTAAGGCGTGGAGTGGTGAGCCATTCCCAAAAGATCACGTGTGGTAATATGTGGATTAAACTTGTAATGCTATGGAGATATTTGAATATATAATAAAACTTGGAGCAAGTGTTATGATGCCTATTATCTTTACGATATTGGGTATGCTACTGCTCATTAAACATGGAAAAGCACTCCACTCGGGTCTGTTGGTGGGAGTCGGTTTTGTTGGTCTATCGATCGTAACTGCACTCCTCACAACAACACTTGGACCTGTGTTGAGCGAGATTATCAATAACTATGGTCTAAAGTTAGAGATCTTCGATATGGGTTGGCCCGCGGCAGCATCGGTGGCTTATAATGCCCCTGTTGTGGGTGCTTTGATTATCCCTGTCTGTCTTGCTGTCAATATATTGATGATCGTAACAAAGACAACTCGTACTGTAAATATTGACCTATGGAACTATTGGCACTTTGCATTTATCGGTAGTATCGTCTACTTCGCCTCGGAGTCGCTATTTTGGGGACTCTATGCCGCTATTATCTGCTATATGATAACTATGGTTATGGCGGATTTGACAGCTGCAAAATTTCAAGAGTACTACGAGGGTATGGAGGGTATATCGATCCCTCAGCCATTTTGCCAGAGCTTTGTGATCTTCGCTGTTGTGTTGAATAAGTTGATGGATAAGATCCCTGGGTTTAATAAGTTGGATGTCGATGCTGAGGGGCTAAAGAGACGCTTTGGAGTGTTGGGCGAGCCGCTAGTGCTGGGAGTTATCGTGGGTTGTGGAATCTCGATTTTTGCACAGTTCGGTCCCGATGCTGCGGATATATCGTTTGCTGACAAGGTGAAAAATATCTTGATCGTTGGAATTAGTATGGGTGCTGTGATGGAACTTATTCCACGTATCACACGCCTATTCATTGATGGTTTGACTCCCATTTCACAGGCGACAAAAGAGCTTATCGCTAAGAAGTTTAAAGGGTCTAAGGGGTTGAATATCGGTATGACACCAGCACTGGTGATTGGTCACCCCACGACACTTGTTGCTTCGTTAATCCTTATTCCGATAATATTGCTACTCTCAGTGGTGCTGCCCGGAAATAAGTTTCTGCCATTGGCATCGTTGGCTGGAATGTTCTACCTCTTTCCTATGATATTGCCATTTACGAAGGGTAATGTTGTGAAGAGTGTTATAGTTGGTCTTGTGGCACTAGTTGTCGGACTCTACTTTGTGACAAACCTTGCCCCTGCATTCTCGATGTCGGCGGCTCACGTCTATGAGATGACACACGATGCCACCGTACGTATCCCCGAGGGCTTCACATTGGGCGGTTCACTCGACTTTGCATCGAGTATCTTCGCGTGGGTTATCTATCACTTAGTATATTCTGCTAAGATCGTTGGCTCAGCTCTTCTGGGACTCTTCACCTTGGCAATGATGCTATATAACCGTAGAATAATTTTAAAAACTGATAAAAACTAAAGATGAAAAAGTTAATTTTGAGTACACTTGCACTTGCAACATTCGCTGCTGCCTCAGCAGAGGGTGTTAATTATGAGGTTCGTTACGCTTCAAACCCAACAGACTACAAGAGCTATGACACAGAGCGTCTACGTAGTGAGTATCTAATCCAGAACCTATTTGTAGAGAATGAGACAAATATGGTCTATACCATGCACGATCGTCTGGTGATTGGTGCCTCAATTCCTGTTGCTGCCCCAATTAAGTTGGAGACAATCGACCCACTAAAGTCTAAGTACTTCTTGGAGCGTCGTGAGATTGGTATTGTAAACATTGGTGGCGAGGGTGTTGTGAAGGTTGGCAAGAGGGAGTATAAGGTGGGTTTCAAGGAGGCTATCTATATTGGTAAGGGTAATGAAGAGGTTGTGATGAGTTCTGTTGACTCCTCTAAGCCTGCTCGATTCTACTTCAACTCTGCTCCAGCTCACAAAGAGTGTCCAACAAAAGTTATCACACGCAAGGATGTGAAACTTATTCCGCTAGGATCATTGGAGGAGTCAAATGACAGAGTTATCAATCAATATATTGTCAATCAGACAACTGAGACGTGCCAGTTGCAGATGGGTATGACTGAGCTTAAGACAGGTAGCGTATGGAACACTATGCCAACTCACTTCCACGATCGTCGTATGGAGGCATACCTATACTTCGAGCTTCCAGAGGGTAATGCGGTGTCACACTTCATGGGACTACCAAACGAGACTCGCAACCTGTGGATGCACAATTATGAGGCTGTGATCTCACCAGAGTGGAGTATTCACGCTGCTGCTGGAACAGCTTCATACTCGTTCATCTGGGGTATGGCTGGCGAAAACCTCGACTATGGCGATATAGAGAAGGTTAATATCCTCGACCTAAAATAAACTAGGTTATGAGATTTCAGACCTTAACTGCAACACTACTTCTTTTGCTGCTCGCATCGTGCGGTGCAGCAAAGAGGTGTGTAGTGGTGTCAAATAGCTCCTCTATTGATCGTATGGATGAGGTTGTTGAGGTGGAGATAGCCGATGCTGATAGCTACGCAGTCTACACAGCGCAAGGCAAGCCTATTCAGGCTCAGACGACATACGATGGGAAATTGATCTTCTGTGCAAGCGTGGCAGCAAAGTCCTCTACTAAGTATCTTCTACGCAAGGAGTTGCGAGTAGATCTAGATACTATTGCTACAGGAGCGGTCTTTCCACAATGGTATGATGACTTTGCGTGGGAGAACGATAAGATCGGTTTTAGAGCCTACTCAGATAAGATACTAAAGATGGGAGGCACTCCGCTCTATGGTTACGATATATTCACAAAGAGGAGCAGAACGCCAGTGTTAGATGTTCTGTATAATACGCAATTCGACAAATACTATGGTCCGCTTATACGCTCAAATAGAGAGAGCAATCCATCATTCTCAAAGACCCTCTCAAATGCAACAACATACCATCTGGATCACGGTTTTGGAGTAGATTATTATGTTGTTGGTCCGACACTTGGGTCGGGAACAGCTGCACTGATAGACAATGGCGAGATACTCTATCCGCTCTACCACTCAAAGAGCGAGATCTTGGATCGTGGAGGTTTGCGAGTTACCTTTCGCTTGACGTTCGCTCCAGTTAAAGTAGGTGAGGATATGGTGCAGGAGGTTCGCACAATAACCCTCGACAAGGGTAGCCACTTCAACCATATCGAGGTGGAGTATCTAAATTTAACATCGCCGAGAGAGGTGGTGGTGGGTATTGTACTACACGATAGCGGAGAGTGTAGCCGCTTGGGTAAGGGGTTTATAGCCTATGCCGAGCCGAAGCACTATTATGGATGGCAGACCTATAATGCTGTGATCTATCCCGAGTCGAAGAGTAGTGAGGTGGCTCTCTTTGCGAAACCACGAGGTAATGCTCTGGGGCATATCCTTACTAAGGGCGAATATAGTTCCGACACAAAGATGCAGTATTATATGGGCGCAGGGTGGAACCGATGGGGATTCCCTACGGCAGAGAGTTGGTTCGGCTACGTCGAGCAGCAACAGCAGCGATATAACGAGCCGTTGCGGTGCGAGGTTAAATAATTCGCAACTACTCAACCCCACTCCCTTATCCACGCTCCTGTCATGCTGCATGACAGGAGCGTAGTTTTTTATTGAATTAGTCGCTTTCTACCGAGCAGTGCTGCTCCTTATACTCCTGTGGCAAAACACCATACTCTTTCTTGAATATCTCACGGAAGTATTTGAGATCGTTGAATCCAACATCAAAGGTTACATCCGATACATTGTACCTTGATGTACGAAGCAACTCCGCTGCGCGTTGTAGTCGAAGTCTACGAATTAATACTACCGCAGTTATATTGGTCAGAGCCTTTAGTTTTTTGTTTAGCACCAATCTCGACATTCCCATATACTCACAAACATCGTTTACTATAAACTCTGAGTTGTGCATATTCTCCTTTATATACTCATGCAATTTCTCTAGAAATTGAGCATCAACATTTGAGATTTGGTTTGTATCACAAGACTCCTGTGTGAATGCACCCATGCGAAGATATATCGATGCTAGCTGTCGACGATTGTTCAACGTGGAGTTAACAGTCTCTATCAGCACTAGGTTGTCAAAGGGTTTAGGACAGTAGGCATCAGCAGATAGTCGCAATCCAGCAGCTATATCTTTGCTAGAGCTTTTTGCCGAGAGAATAACAACAGGAATATGTGACACCTCATTGCTCTTCACCCTTCTGCATAGCTCCAAACCATCCATCTTTGGCATCATCACATCGGTTAAGATAATGTCGGGGAGGTTGTTAATAGCGTAGTCAAGACCCTGCTCGCCATCACTAGCCTCAGCAATATTGTAGCTATCGGAGAATAGCTCTTTGAGCAGACTTCTCAACTCTATATTATCCTCAACAATAAGAAGTGATGGTAGCTCCTCTTGATTCTCGTCTGGCAAATCGATATTGACAGAGGGTGTAGTCTCTATTATCGACCGCTGCTCATGGCTCTTCACCGCGGTGTCGACACCATCCTTAGGCAGCTTGACATAGAATGTTGTTCCGTGGTTCTGCTCATCGGTTGAGGAGTCAAACCAGATCTCACCATTATGAAGCTCAACGAGTTTCGATGATAGGTAGAGACCGACACCGCTACCTCCAATATCGCGAGAGGCGGCATTTGCATGGCTCTTAAATCTCTTGAACACCTCTGATTGCAGCTCTTTGGGGATTCCCATTCCGTTATCTTTGACCGACAGAAGTATACTATCCTCTTGATTCTCAATTTTAATAGCTACCTCACCACCTGCCGAGGTGTATTTAATTGCGTTAGAGATGAGGTTTAAGATTAGCTGCTCCATTAAGTAGGGGTCAAAGTTGAGATTGATCTGCTCATCGTCTCTCTCAAAACTCAACTTTATCTGGCGTTGTTCAGCCCAGAAAACGAACTGCTCATATAGGCGATGGACAAAGGTGGTGAACTCGCCGACACTCAACTCTGCGCCAAGCACTCCACTCTCCTGCTTCGAGTAGTTGAGAAAGGCATTAACCAGACGCATCAAGGTGTTTCCGCTATAGTTCATCATCTTAAGCTGTCTGCTCCAATGTGGATTCTCGATAATCTTTTCATCATTCAGCAGCTGCTGAAGAGGGGAGAGGATGAGAGTCAATGGGGTGCGGAACTCATGCGACACATTTGTAAAGAAGTGGGTTCTACTCTCTAGTGTATCAGCCATCTGTTGATGTTTAAACTTAGCCTGTTCAATTAGATTGCGACGTTTTAACATTTGATGATAGTTCCGAATGATTGTATAACCAATCATAGCAATAGCGGCGACAAATATAAGGTAGGCATACCATGTCGCCCAGAATGGTGGATTGATGGTTATTGGTAGTTGACAGATGGTGCTACTCCACTCGCCATTACGATTAGCGACCTTCAACACAAAGGTGTATTTACCTGGTTTGAGGTTGGTGTAGTTAATCTCGCTACCGCTACCCACACCTGAGTTAAATCGGTCATTAAAACCCACTAGCTGATATTGATACCTATTTGAGTGTGAATTGCGATAGTTGATCCCTGCGAATTTAATTGTAATGTCGTTTTGGTCGTAGTTGAGAACTGCCCCCTCAGTGCCATAGAGTCCAGAGGGTAGAATGGTCTCTAATGTTGGGGAGTCGAAGATGCTCACTCCAGATATTTTTAAGTCTGATATTATTGGCACAACGGGGGTATCGTCGATCTTGAAATTTGAGGGGTTGAAGTG
>JBCQTG010000104.1:0-7069 GCA_047178765.1 Rikenellaceae bacterium
AGGATAACCTTTGCAGAGCCTAGCTGCAACCTTAGCAAGTGTCTTTGTGGGTGCGATACCCAGACTCACCGGCACACCTACAGATCGTCTCACTCGCCTCGACACCTCCTCGCCTAACGACTTCAATCTACCAACATCAAAGCCTGAGAGGTCAATAAAAGCCTCATCGATCGAGTAGACCTCAATGGAGGGCAACAGTTCAGTAAGGGTAGTCATCACCCTGCTAGATATATCTCCATAGAGTTGCAGATTACCAGAGATAGCCACCACACCTCTACTACGGACAAGATCGGCAATCTGGAACATCGGCTGCCCCATCTTAATCCCCAGAGCCTTAGCCTCATTTGATCGCGCCACCACACACCCATCATTACCACTCATAACCACAACCGCCCGACCCTCCAACGCAGGGTTGAAGAGTCTCTCGCACGAGACGTAGAAATTATTACAGTCACAAAGTCCGAACATCTACATCTTCTTAATAACATATGTCACCACACCCCAAATGAGAAACTCATTATCGGCATCAACTCGTATAGGCTCAAAGTCGGGGTTTGATGGGAGCAGCAGACCATAATCACCATGATTCTCAAAGCGTTTGAGGGTAAACTCGCCATCGACAAAGCACACCGCCAGCACCCCATCGGTCGGCTCAACACTCTTATCAATAACCAGCAGATCACCATCATCAACCCCATCACCAACCATCGACAGTCCACTCACACGGGCATAGAAGGTCGAGGCGGGATTGCGCACAACCAACCTATTTAGATCCAGCTTAACATCCGAATAGTCCTCAGCAGGCGAGGGGAATCCCGCGGCTACTCGATCGTTCATTATTGGCTGCCCTCCATCCGAACCTGACGATGCAACTCTATATATTGATAAATTTTTTTCTCTCTCCATGGTTGATAACTAAGCTACAAAAGTACCATTAAAATAATAATTCAACAATAATTTAGAATCTTTCATCAAAAAAACCTATCTTTGCACCATAATAACGATGATGATATGATTAAAGCAGGGCGCAAAGCCACACTCACAGTAAACCGCATTTCGGATTTTGGACTCTACCTCGCAAATGATGAGGGTGATGAGGTTTTGTTGCCAAACAGATATGTATCACTCTCACAGAAGGAGGGGGATCAGATTGAGGTATTTATCTACCACGATTCGGAGGATCGACTAGTGGCAACAACCGAGGAGCCTAGCGCTATGGTTGGACAGATCGCTGCCCTAAAGGTTGTCGATAAGAACCTCCACGGAGCATTCCTCGATTGGGGACTCTTTGGAAAGGATCTGTTCCTGCCAAATCGCAATCAGCAGGGGGGTGTCTTGGTTGGTGGAACGGTGATTGTCTACCTCTACGAGGATAATATCACTGGTCGCTGTGTTGCAACAAGCAAGATCAAGAGCTATGTCGATAACGAGGTGATAACGGTAAACCCACGCGAAGAGGTTGATATTCTTGTTGCCTCGGAGATGCCGATAGGCTTTAGGGTCATTATCAACAATCGCCACTGGGGAATGATCTACAAAAATCAGCTCTTCCGCCCTGTTAAGGTTGGAGATAAGCTACGAGCCTTCGTTGGTAAGATCACCGAGGATAACAGAATCGACCTAACTCTGCAACAGCAGGGTTATAAGGAGGTTAAGAACTCAGCCGATCTTCTACGCGATCTACTACGCGACAATGGCGGGCAGCTCCCAATCAATGACAATAGCCAACCCGAGGCGGTATACAAAATCACTCAGATGAGCAAAAAGCTCTTCAAACGTTCAGCGGGAGTACTGCTCAAAGCGGGTGAGATTGAGATGACCGATCAAGGGATCAAATTGATTAAATAATGGCGATCATCACTGCCGAGAGGGTTAGTCGCGATCCATCCGACAACTTTGTCTTTCAACGCTCACTACTCGCCTATCACTATGCGGCGCAGCTGATCGATGGGGGCGATGTGTTGGAGGTTGGCACAGGGTCGGGTTATGGGGTGGATATTATTGCACCGCGAGCCGATCGCTTTGTGACTATGGACAAACAGCCACCAGCGATAGATAATCTCCCCTCAAACTGCGAGGTTATCAGAGCTGTAGCACCTAAGCTACCCTTTGGTGATAACTCTTTTGACTGGGTGGTCACCTTTCAGGTTATTGAGCATATAGATAATGATAGTGAGTTTATCGCCGAGATAGCACGAGTATTGCGCCCCACGGGTTGTCTGATTATATCTACCCCCAACGCACCTATGTCGCTAACCCGTAACCCATGGCATGTGAGGGAGTATACCGCAGAGCAATTCACAACCCTTCTAAGCAGCAGCTTCACTAATGTAACAGCCAAAGGGGTGGCGGGAGACAGCAAGATAATGGAGTACTACCAGAGGAATAGAGAGGGGGTAGAGCGAATAACTAGGTTCGACATCTTCGACCTACAACACCGCCTACCGCGCCAGCTACTCCAACTCCCCTACGACATCCTCAATAGGCTTAATCGCCGCCGTTTACTTAGGCAAAATCATGATCTCACGACTCAAATAGAGCTAGACAACTACACTATCTCTAACGATCTTGACATAGCGTTTGATCTGCTCTACACCGCGAGGAGGTAGAGCGTTTCACACCTCCAGAACATAAAAAAATTACATATAGTAGTCATCCCAATCACAAAGGGGTGACTATTTTTGTTGTAGGTATTTCGACACAATAGAGGCTCATATATCATAAATATTACAACTAAATATTGTCCAATTTGGATATTTAGAAATAAAGCACTATCTTCGCAAGAATAAATAGATTTGCAATATACATTAACAAAAGATAAAATTAGAGATGTCTACTAAACAACAGACTCTTGCCGCTCCAATATCGTTCAGCGGAAAGGGGCTACACACAGGCGTACAGGTGAGCATGACTGTAAAACCAGCATCGACAAACCACGGAATAATCTTCCGTCGCATCGACCTTGAGGGTCAGCCCGAAGTACCCGCACTATGCGAATATGTCACAGATACCTCGCGTGGAACAACACTAGAGAATAAAGAGGCTAAGGTCTCAACAATCGAACATCTACTCTCTGCGCTCTGGACACTTGGCATAGACAATGCACTAGTCGAGATCGACAACTGCGAAGCACCTATCCTCGATGGCTCAGCACGCGAATATGCCAAAGCGATTAAAGAGACGGGGCTAGTGGAGCAGGATGCCGACAGAGTATACTACGAGGTTAAGGAGAAGAAGGTCTACACAATCCCAGAGAAGGGGGTAGCAATTATCATCTATCCAGACGATGAGTTCTCAGTATCTGTTCATGTTGACTATAACTCACGAGTAATAGGTAATCAATATGCAACTTTTAACCCCACTGAGGAGTACGAGAGTCTTATCGCTCCGAGTCGCACATTCTGCTTTCTTCATGAGCTAGAGCCATTGATGAAGATGAATCTTATCAAGGGAGGTGATCTCGACAACGCTATAGTAGTGGTTGAGAATGAGCTATCTAACGACCAGCTCGACCACCTTAAAAAGCTCTTCAATAAGGATGATATAACCATCACCGGTGGCTATCTAAATAACCTAGAGTTGCGATTTAGCAATGAGCTAGCACGTCATAAGCTCCTCGATCTTCTGGGAGACTTTGCGCTATTGGGAATGCGCATCAAGGGTCGCGTATGGGCTACTCGCCCCGGTCACTTTGCCAACAGCGAGTTTATGAGTCAGCTCAAACAGACGATCCGCAAGGAGGGCGCTAAACCTCGTTTCAAGTATAACTGCCGCAAGGAGCCGGTAATGGATATTAACACCATCAAGAGCCTCCTACCCCACCGCCCACCATTCTTGTTGATTGATAGAATCTTCCATATTGACGAGGAGTCGATCGGAGGAATCAAGAATGTAACGATGAATGAGCCATTCTTTGTTGGTCACTTCCCCGAGGAGCCAGTTATGCCGGGTGTATTAATTGTTGAGGCTATGGCACAGTGTAGTGGATTGATGGTTCTTCGCAAGGTTGAGGATCCAGAGAACTACTCCACCTACTTCATGAAGATCGACAACGTGAAGTTTAAGCGCAAGGTTGTTCCGGGTGATACACTTCAGTTCGAGATACAACTCGTTGAGCCGATCCGCCGTGGAGTGGCAATAGTTGAGGGAAGGGCATTCGTTGGCGACACACTAGCGTGTGAGGCGTTGATGATGGCTCAAATTGTAAAGACAAAGAGATAGTTATGATTAGTGATAGAGCATATATCCACCCCGATGCAAAGATCGGCGAGGGTGTGACAGTAGAGCCATTTGCATATATTGCAGGTGATGTAGTTATTGGCGATGGCTGCTGGATTGGTCCGGGCGCGGTGATCCACGATGGAGCAAGAATCGGCAAGAGGTGTAAGATACACACCGCAGCATCAATCTCATGCCTACCCCAAGATTTGAAATTCGATGGTGAGTACGCAACAGCAGAGATTGGCGATGATAACGATATTCGCGAGTGCGTAACCATCAGCCGCGGAACAGCGTCACGAGGCAAGACCGTAGTAGGTAACAACAACCTACTAATGGCGTATGTACACATTGCCCATGATGATGTTGTGGGCAACCACTGTGTCATCGCTAACAGAGTCTCTCTAGCGGGAGAGGTTGAGGTTGGCGACTGGGCTGTAATAGGCGGTCATGTCGCTGTACACCAATGGGTTAAGATTGGTCAACACTCAATGATACAGGGAGGAACGATGATTGGTAAAGATATTCCACCCTACTCAACTATAGGAGGAGAGCCGGCACGCTTCTGCGGAGTAAATAAATTGGGACTTAGCCGTCGCGGATTTACACAAGAGAGCATCGATACCATCTGGGCAATCTGCAAGGAGATCTTCTACGGAGAGCTAGATTATATCTCGGCATGCACAAAGATTGAGCAGGAGTATGCACCCAGCGAGGAGCGCGATACAATCATCGAATTTATCCGCACCTCAAGCAGAGGAGTCTGCAAGGGTGGACGATAAATAACTCTACTATTATTACCAAACTCTCCAGCCTATTACATAGACTGGAGAGTTATTTTTTGTCACTTTGTCTCTATAAGAATCACCCCTGAGGCACCACGAATTCCATATACAGCACATGAGGCTGCATCTTTAAGAACCTGAATAGATTTAATCTCTCCGGGGGAGAGAACAGGGACACTATCTTGAGGCACTCCATCGACAACATATAGCGGAGTACTATCAGCGTAAACAGAACTGTAACCCCTGATGACCACCTGTGACGACTCACCTAACCCTGAATAATCAGAGCTTACAGAGACACCCGCAACTTGACCAACCATTGCCTCTCCAAAATCTAGCTGATTGGCACTACCCATGAGATCAGCCTCATCAAGCGAGACTATAGATCCAGTAATCTCCTTTTTATCAGCCGATCCATAACCTATATTGACACTTTTACTGGGACGAGGGAGAACAATCTCCACTTCGCCCTTAGCCTTAACCTTAGCCTCTGAGACCTCAAAATCAGGGTGTGAGATATATAGCGACGAACCCTTTTTCACCACAATCTCAAAGTTACCCTTGTTATCACTCTTCACACCATTAGCTGTCCCCTTCTCAAGGATCATAGCCCCCGCGACAGCCTCCATATTAGAGTCCTTTACCACCCCCTTCACCTCAATCTGAGCAGCCATAGCACAAGGAGTTATGGCGAGTATGATAAGCGATAGTAGAGCTGTAATCCATCTATTCATAGTCATAATCTTTATAGGTATAGTTCCCAATATAGACAAAATAGTTATATTTTACAAATTTTCACACGGAAATATAATTATCAAAATAGTCGTATCATAAAATAAACCGCAAAAACTTGCATAAGAATAAAAAAAACACTACCTTTGCCACGCTTATTCACCACGATAGTGAGTAGGAAGTTTAACAACTTATTTAATTTTAGGTAATTATGAACAATTACGAAACCGTTTTCATCGTCACTCCCGTGCTATCTGAGGCTCAGGTGCAGGAGGTAGCTGACAAATTCCAAGGTGTTATCACCGAGAACGGCGGTCAGATTGAGAACAAGGAGAACTGGGGCTTGAAGAAGCTTGCATACCCTATTCAAAAGAAGACTACTGGTTTTTACTACCTAATCGAGTTCTCAGGTGAGGGTAACCTTATCGAGAAGTTGGAGACAATGTATCGCCGCGACGAGCGCGTGATCCGTTTCCTTACATTTAAGCAAGACAAGTTCGCTGTGGAGTACTCAGCACGTCGTCGCGCGAAACTATCTAACAAGCAGGAGGAGTAAAAATGGCAGATAACAGACCACAGTCAGAGATTCGTTACTTGAACCCAGTAACAGTTGACGTAAAGAAGAAGAAATACTGTCGCTTCAAGAAGCTAGGTATTAAGTATGTAGATTACAAGGATGGTGAGTTCTTGAAGAAGTTCCTTAACGAGCAGGGTAAAATTTTGCCACGTCGTCTTACAGGTACTTCTCAGAAGTTCCAGAAGAAGGTGGCTCAGGCTGTAAAGCGTGCTCGTCACTTGGCAATCTTGCCATTCGTAACAGATTGTATGAAATAATAAGGAGGGCATAAGCAAATGGAGATTATTTTGATCAAAGATGTCGAGAACGTAGGTTACGTTAACGATATCGTAAATGTAAAGCCAGGATACGCGAACAACTTCCTTATCCCACAGGGTTACGCTAAATCAGCTACTGCTTCTGCAAAGAAGGTACTTGCTGAGAACTTGCGCCAGCGCGCTCACAAGGATGCTAAGATCTTGGCTGATGCTCAGGCATTGGCAGAGAAGTTGGCTGCACTTCCAATCTCAATCTCGGCTAAGGCTGAGGAGGGACGTCTCTTCAGAACAATTACTTCAGCAGATATCGCTGAGGCATTGGCTGCTAAAGAGGTTGTTGTTGATCGCAAGTCTGTTTCAGTTGAGGCTATCAAGACAGTTGGTGAGTACGAGGTTACAGTTAAGCTTCACCGCGAGGTTGCAGCTACTGTTAAATTGTCAGTTGTTGCTGAGTAATTTACTCGATACATATATATTTAAGAGCATCCTTTGGGGTGCTC
>JBCQTG010000105.1:0-7032 GCA_047178765.1 Rikenellaceae bacterium
CTACATGGTGTTATAGCTACAGTTTGAACTACCGCTAGTGCGAGTAGCGTATTTACAAAACCTCTTACCATCTCTAGATTATTTACTCCACTCCAAGTTTCGGATCATAATAGCTTTACTGCGATCAAAGCCCATAATATTCTCACTTCCCCCATAGTGAGGAGGGAACTTAACTAATGTGAACTTAGATGCTTTTGGACTAATACCCTCAATCTGCAATCTAAATTTAAGCGGAATATCCTGTGGAAGAATAATCTGTTTAGAGGTGCCAAGACCTAGGCTTGTTAAACCAAGAAGAATCTTTGTATTACTACTTGTGTAAGCATTTCCCTCATCATCATAGATCTGAACAGCACTACCTCGCGAATCAAATGATGTCTCATCTCCATAGTTTGTGAGAACCATATCAATTACTACTGTGCCACTAGCATATGAGCATCTGGTAATTTTCACATCAAGATCGGGGTGTGGTGACTCAATTAGGACCTGAGCATCTACGCTTAGAGTAGTTACAACTACTGCAACTATAGCTAAAATTAGTTTCTTCATGATTTAAAATCTCCTTTATGGTATAAATAATATCTATATATTTTATCTTAATAGCACACAAATATAATACAATTATTTGTATTATTTATTAATTTTAAGAATAAATTAATAGATATAGTATTATTTTAATGCTATTTACCACCCTCTCAACTCCATATTTTACCACAAATAGTGCGTTAGGCGGAGAGGAGTAGGGTATATCCTACTGCGAAATATTTATTAGCTGCTTACGATAGGCGTTAAGGATCTGAGACTTTGAGATAAAACCTAGATACCTATTGTCAATATCTACCACCGGTAGCATCCATGTGCTGCGGTGTTCAAATTTACGTAGTACACTCTGGATCGGCTCACCCTCTAAGATCTTATCGGGGGATTGTCGCATATAGTGGCGGATAGAGTTCTCATACTTCTCCCTCTTAAACATATCTTCGCGCAGATCATCGAGCTGAACAATACCGATCAATCTATTCTCTTCATCGAGAACAGGGAATACATTGCGCTTAGCTGTAGCTATCAGATTAACCACCGTCTCTAGCCTATTTGTCAATCTCAAAATAACAAAGTCGGTCTCCATCAACTTCTCAACACTTAAGAATACCAATGTTGACTGATCCTTATTATGTGTCACCAAATCACCCGATTTGCTCAGTGGTTTGGTATATATAGACTCTGGCTCAAGATAGTAATCAATTGCAAAGGCGATCGATGAGACGATCATCAGAGGGATAAAGAGTCCATAACCACTCGATAGCTCGGCAATCAAGAAGATAGAGGTTAGTGGAGCCTTCATTACACCCGACATCACACCCGACATACCCACCAGTGTAAATGAAACGATCGACAGCTCTGTCCCAAAGATAAGATTACACGTCAAAGCAAGGATAGCACCACAAAAGGCACCCATAAATAGCGATGGTGCAAATGTACCTCCAATACCCCCTGCGGCTAGCGTTGTCGACATGGCGATCACCTTAAAGAACATTGTGAAGATAAGGAAGATGATTATCACCCAGTCAATATCGCGAAAGGCGAAGAAGAGGGAGTTGTCAAATAGATCTTGGGGTGTACCACGCATTAGCGAGGTGATAGCCTCATAACCCTCACCGTATAGAGGAGGGAAAATATATATTAGCAGTCCAATAATCAATCCTCCAGCAAACCACTTCAACCTCTTTCTCTTTAGCTTTCTGAACTGCGCACCTACCCACTCATTAACACTTGTGAGGTAGTAGGCGGTCAATCCACATACCACTCCCAATAGTATAAATAGTGGAATCTGCCACAGTGTAAAGGCGTCAGAGGCATTTAGCGAGACTGGAAGAACAGGTTCAAACCCCCTCAACATAAATGCTACGGTGGTAGCTGATATAGAGGCGATTAGAAGTGGGATAATTGATCCAACGGTGATGTCAAGCATCAGAATCTCCAACACAAAGACCACTCCAGTGATTGGGGCTTTGAAGATCGCAGCCAGAGCAGCACCGGCTCCACAACAGAGCATCAGCGTCGTATGTCGATAGTTGAGTCGAGCTACTCTACCTACCGTTGATCCTATAGCTGCTCCCGTGAGGACAATCGGAGCCTCAGGTCCTACTGATCCTCCAAAGCCTAGTGTTGTTGATGATGCTACAATTGAACTCCATGTATTGTGTGCGGGTAGAATTGAGCTACGGCGTGATATGGCGTGGAGAACCCTTGTTACACCCTCAGAGATATTATCTCTAACAATATTCTTAACAAATAGCGTTACTAAGATAATACCCATAGTAGGGTAGAGCAGGAAGAGTATATGTGACTCATCTACCGGAAACCAGCTCACCAGAGCAATCTTGATAATGTGTAGCAACATCTCAAAGAGATAGGTTGCAAAACCCGCAGCAACACCAATAATTACCGCCAGCAGAATCATCATCTGCCTATTGCTTAGGCGATGACTTAGTCGTAGCAACAGAGCATACGACCGTTCATAAAATCTTTGGAGTATTTTATATGCTCGACTCATTACACATTAAAAGTGGTAAATACCCATGGTCTCGCGAACCAGACGGACGGTCTCGCTAGCACTCTTGCGCGCACGTTCAGCACCTGCGGCAGTCACCTCATGGAGATATTTATCATTGTTATATATATCTGCAATCTTCTCACGGATAGGTGTTACTGTCTCAATAATATCTGCTGCTAGCTGCTTTTTTAGATCACCATAGCGGATCTCGCACGATGCATACTTATCTTTGAAGTACTCAATAGTTGAGGCTTCAGATACCGACTCCATGATGGTGAATATATTCTGTACTGGCTCACTGATTGGTGAGTTTGGCTCTGTTGGTCCAGAGTCGGTTGTCGCCTTCATCACCTTTTTGCGAATCACCTCATCGCTATCCGATAGATAGATGCAGTTACCCTCGCTCTTGCCCATCTTACCCGAGCCATCGAGTCCGGGTATCTTAACTGTCTCAGCTCCAAAATTATAGGCTTGAGGCTCTGGGAAGAGGTCGGTCTTATATAATGAGTTGAATCGGCGTGCAAATAGACGCGTTAGCTCTAGGTGCTGCTCTTGATCCTTACCTACAGGTACCTTTGCTGCACGGTGTAGTAGAATATCGGCAGCCATCAACACAGGATAACACAACAGACCAGCATTGACATTATTTGGTTGTTTACGAGCCTTATCCTTAAATGACACGGTACGCTCCAACTCACCAAGATAGGCGTGCATTGAGAGCAGTGTAGATAGCTCAGTCACCTCAGGGACATCACTCTGAACATATATCGTTGCCACCTCAGGGTCGAGACCAGCTGCTAGATACTGAGCCAATACACCACGTATATTAGTATGAAGTGACGAGGGGTCGGGATGAGTTGTTAGCGCATGATAATCAGCGATAAAAAAGTAGCACTCAGCATCGTGCTGCATCTTCGTAAAGTTCTTCAACGCTCCAAAGTAGTTCCCCAAGTGAAGCTGACCCGTAGGACGGATTCCGCTCAATACTATCTCCATGATATATATAATTTTTTTAAATTCGCTGCAAATATACAAATTAATGATTAATGATTTAGATATTATCCATATTTTTTTCTATATTTGTTTCAAAGTTAATATTTATGACAATAGTACAATTGGAGTATCTCGTGGCGGTGGCGAGTTATGGTAGTTTTTCGGCAGCTGCTGAACATTGCTGTGTTACCCAACCATCGTTGAGTATGCAGATCAAATCACTTGAGGATGAGCTTGGGGTGATTCTACTCGATCGTTCGCGCAAACCAGTTATTCCAACTGAGGCGGGTGATGTGGTCATTGCTGCTGCTCGCGCTACTCTCGAAGCATATAGTAATATCCATGAGTCGGTGGCTGGGCTAAAGGGTGAGACAGCGGGTAAACTTCGCCTAGCTGTGATCCCAACAATCTCTCCCTACATACTACACAAGTTCATTCCTGCGTTTGTACATAGCTATCCAAAGGTGGAGTTGGAGATTCGAGATATGGAGACTGCTGATATTATTGAAGCACTCAAACGTGACCAGATAGATGCGGCAATTGTTGCTGGCGGGACTTGTGGCGAGGGGATAATCGAACATGAGCTTTATAGCGACCGTTTCTATGCCTATGTATCCCCTAATCACCCCTTGGCTGTGAGAAAGAATATAACTATCGAGCAGATAGATATGAATGATTTGGTTATGTTGAGCAGTGGAAATTGTATGCGCGATCAGGTGATTGAACTCTGTAAGGCTAAGGCGGCGAACCCCTCATCGCAATACTCATTTATATCGGGATCGATCGATACAATGATGCGAATTGTTGATTGCACGAATACGCTAACGATAATCCCAGAGATGGCATTAGAGTATATTCCTGCACGTAATATGACTAGGGTTAAGACATTGGCTCGCGGTACAACTTCGCGTAAAATAGCAGTAGCTGTTAGACGTACCTATATTAAAAAGTCGATAGTTAATGCTCTAAACAAGACTATATTAGAGTGCGTAATGGGGGTGAGATAAAAATATTAATGGTCAAAAGTGGTGATAAGTCGTAACTTTTTACTAAATTTGCAGGGTTTTATTTTTTTAAATTTTTGAGAATGAGTATAGAGAAGATGGTTGCGACAGTAGTAGAGGCAATCCAAGATAAGAAAGGTGCGGATATTGTATCGATTGATATGAATGGAGTAGATGGTGCTATCACATCACACTTTATCATCTGCAATGCCAACTCAACCACTCAGGTTGAGGCTATTTCGCATGGGGTGGAGGAGATGATGGAGCAGAAGTTGGGTGAGAAACTATACAGAGTTGAGGGTCGTCAACTTGGTCTGTGGGTTGCAATGGACTATGTAGATGTTGTGGTGCATATCTTTCAGACTGAGATGAGAGATTTTTATAAACTTGAGGAGCTGTGGGCGGATCAACCGCAGGTGAGCTACGAGAGCGAAGAGTAATGAATAATTGATTAGTGATTAATGGCTAATAAAGAGGATAAGGGGGGGAAGAAGACGAACCCTAATAAAAATATAGATGCTACATTCATGGGATTTAAACGCCCATCGTGGATGTGGATTTACGCCATCATTGCAATTGCGCTGGTGGCGTACTATGTGGTTACAGGTGAGGATACAGCACCTGTCAAGAGCGATTGGATGAGTGTCGAGCAGATGATTACAAAGGGTGATGTGCAGAAGATTACGGTCATCAATCGCGATCAGGCAGAGGTGACACTTACCCCTGAGGCTGTGGCAAGATATAAGGAGAATAAGGTCGATGGTAAGTATGAAAATATCCCTACTTCGGGGTATCAAATATACTTTACTATTGCCTCGGTTGATGCTCTACGCAGCGACTTGGCTGAGACTATGGCGGCATCTAATCTAGAGATACCGGTGATCTACGAAAATAGGAGTGGTGGCTGGAAAGATATTATGCTTCAGTTCCTGCCTTGGATATTTATCATCGCCTTTTGGATATTCATTATGCGTGGAATGTCGCGTGGAGGCGGTGGCGCTGGTGGGTTGATGAATGTGGGTAAGGCTCGCGCACAACTCTTTGATAAAGAGGATGAGAGCAGACGAGTTACCTTCAAAGATGTAGCTGGACTAGAGGAGGCAAAGGTGGAGGTGATGGAGATTGTTGACTTCCTCAAAAAGGCTGATAAGTATATTGAGTTGGGTGCTAAGATCCCTAAGGGTGCATTGCTCGTAGGTCCTCCCGGTACTGGTAAGACTCTACTTGCTAAGGCTGTGGCGGGAGAGGCTAATGTGCCGTTCTTGTCGATCTCGGGTTCGGACTTTGTGGAGATGTTTGTGGGTGTGGGTGCGTCACGTGTGCGCGATCTCTTCGAGCAGGCTAAGAAGAGTTCGCCATGTATCTTGTTTATCGATGAGATTGATGCTATCGGTAGAGCGAGGGGTAAGAATGCTGGATTCTCGGGCAATGATGAGAGAGATAATACCCTCAATCAGCTGCTTACTGAGATGGATGGTTTCCAGACCAATGCCGGCGTGATAGTGTTGGCAGCAACTAACCGCGTAGATATATTGGATAAAGCGCTCTTGCGTGCTGGACGTTTCGATAGGCAGATAGATGTAGGGCTACCCGATGTTCTTGAGAGGGGTGAGATATTTAATGTTCACCTGCGTAAGCTCAAACTCGATCCAAATCTAGATAGAGAGTTCCTAGCTAGACAGACCCCCGGTTTCTCTGGTGCAGATATAGCTAATGTGTGTAATGAGGCGGCACTTATTGCGGCACGTCACAATAAGAGTCAAGTTGTTAAGGAGGATTTCTTAGCTGCGATAGATCGTATTGTTGGGGGTATGGAGCGTAAGAATAAACTCTTTACACCCGATGAGAAGAGGCGCATTGCCTACCATGAGGCTGGACACGCTACGGTTAGTTGGATGTTGGAGTCGGCAAACCCGTTGATTAAGGTGACTATTATCCCACGAGGAAAGGCTCTGGGTGCTGCATGGTATCTCCCTGAGGAGCGACATATCACCACTCGTGAACACTTGATGGAGGAGATGGCGTCGTTGATGGGTGGAAGGGTATCGGAGCAGATACACTTTGGCGAGACCTCGACAGGGGCGTTGAATGACCTAGAGCGAGTGACAAAGATTGGATATGCTATGATAGCCTACTACGGTATGGGCAGTGAGGTGGGAACACTAAGCTACTATGACTCTACTGGTGGTGCAGAGATGAGCTTCACCAAACCATACTCGGAGAGTACGGCTCAAAAGATTGATGTTGAGGTGAAGAGTGTAATCAGCGAGGCGTATAAGATGGCTGAAGAGGTGTTAACAACGCATCGTGAGGGTATGACTCAGATTGCAGAGTTGCTGCTAGAGAGGGAGGTTATCTTCACCGAGGATGTAGAGCGTATACTAGGAAAACGAAAGGGAGGCTCACCGCTAGATCCAAAGGAGACAAGTGAGGAGAACCCCCAAGAATAAGACCATAAAAACTACTTAATAGATGAGTGAA
>JBCQTG010000106.1:0-6891 GCA_047178765.1 Rikenellaceae bacterium
CTGTCTATGGTGTGTGATAGCAAATCGATGTGCCTCATCACGTATATGGCACACCACCTTTAATGGCTCTCCTTTACGACTAAGATAGTATGGATTGGGGTCATTGGGGAAGAATATCTCCTCGATACGTTTTGCCAGCCCCACCATAGCCACACGCTCCTCAATACCCAATTCACAGAGAACAGCATAGCCACTAGACAACTGTCCCTTACCGCCATCGACAATAATCAGATCGGGCAGAGGCTGACTCTCGGCTATCAATCGGCTATATCGGCGATGGATAATCTCGCGCATAGAGGCGAAGTCATCTATCCCCTCCACGGTGCGTATATTAAAGTGTCGATACTCTCTCTTTGATGGTCGACCATTGCGAAAGACAACACATGAGGCGACAGGATTTGATCCCTGAAGGTTTGAGTTGTCGAAACACTCAATATATCGAGGCTCACAATCGAGGTTCAGCTCGCTACGCATAGCCGCCATCACCCTATCTATGTGGCGATCAGGATTATGCATCTCCGCCTTTTTGCGCTGTTCGGCACGATAGAGTCTAGCGCTTTTGAGTGAATACTCTAACATCTCCATCTTCTCACCACGCTTAGGCACGGTGAATGTCACTCGGTCAAATATCGGCAATAGTCCAGCGGGGTTATCAGAGACAATCACCTCTCGCGCTAGAGGCTGCTCAGTACGCTCGACAATCATCTTTATAGCAGAGGTAAGGATAGAGGAGCGATCATGCTCGATACCCACATTGACCTCCACGGTGTAGAGAGCAACGATCGAACCATGTCGCACACGGATATAATTTGAGTAGGCGACATCCTCATCCTCCCATACCAACGAGAATATATCGACATCGACTATTCGAGAGCTAACAATTACCGAGCGATGAGAGTAGTTCTCCAACGCCTCCAACCGCTGTTTACACCTCTTTGCCACCTCGAAATGGAGCTGCTCCACAGCTGTCGCCATCTGCTCATTAAGATATTGACGCACAGGTCTCAGGTCACCCTTTAGGACCGATATTGCCAACTCTATCGACTCTCTATAATCCGCCTCACTCTGCCTACCCACACATGGAGCAAGGCAGTTACCAATATGATACTGTAGACATACGCCATATCGTCCACGGGCAATGGCAGCATCAGAGAGGTTGAGTTTGCATGTACGCAGAGGGATGACATCAGCGATAAACTCCAAAATAGATCGCTGCATCGAGATCGATGAGTATGGTCCAAAGTATGATGATCCATCGCGCAAGAGTCGACGTGTAGAGAGAATACGCGGAAATGGCTCATTAATCACCACTATCCACGGATAGCTCTTATCATCCTTAAGCAGGATATTATATCGCGGTTGCAGCTCCTTGATAAGTGAATTCTCAAGCAGCAGAGCATCCCCCTCGCTATTCACCACTATATGCTCAATAAAGGAGATATGTCGCACCATAATACGCACCTTAGCGCTATGGTTAGCGCTAGCAACGAAGTATGATGATACCCTCTTGCGCAATGACTTAGCCTTACCAACATAGATCACCTCGCCATCGCGGTTGATAAATTGATATACACCTGCCGTCAAAGGCAATGCCGCTATCTGCTCCTTTAAATTCTCCTCCATAATGTAAAGGTATAATTTTTTTTAGAATCTGGTTAAGAATTCTCTGAATCTTAACCAGAAAAACTTAAACAGATTCTCATATTTCGCAAAAAAATAGTATATTTGTTAAATATGCTAATATCAGAACTAAAAGAGATACTACACAACGAAGGGTGTTCATGTGTTGTTTATAATGGTGTGGAACCGAGGCTATTCTATCGCCGTGGTGTTGCCGACCTCTACGATCTTCTACGTAGCGAACCGGGTTCACTATGCGGAGCGATGGTTGCCGATAAGGTTATCGGCACTGCTGCTGCTGCGATAATTGTCACTGGAGAGGTGAGAGAGCTATACACAAAGGCTATCAGCCACAAGGCATTGAGGTTGATTGAGGAGAGCAATATCAAGGTGAGCTACGATGAGTTGATAGAGTATGTTATAAACCGAGCAGGAGACGGCATGTGTCCGTTAGAGCGAGCCTGTCGCGAGACCAATACCGCCGAAGAGGCGATGACAATAGTAGATAACTGGGATTAAAAAAAGAGATTAAGATTATGGAGAGAAGTGTTAAACTTTACTCACTTGGCTATAGCGAGGTGAGTACTTATCTATTTGCAGCGCTATTTGTTGCAGGTAATATTGCGCTACCGCAACTGCTACACCTAGTACCAAACGCTGGTGCTACATGGCTACCGATATACTTTTTCACCCTTATTGGAGCATACAAATATGGCTGGCGCGTGGGGCTACTCACTGCTACCCTTTCACCCCTTGCCAACCATCTGCTCTTTGGAATGCCTCCTGCAGCTGTACTACCGCTAATACTTATCAAATCAACTGTTTTAGCTGTGGTAGCTAGTTATATCGCCTATCGATTTAAGAGCGTCACGCTGCTATTGATGATCGCAGTAGTGGCTGGTTATCAGACAGTAGGCTCTCTTGGAGAGTGGGCATTGGTGGGCAATTTGAATACAGCTCTACAGGATTTCCGCATGGGTCTACCGGGGATGGCTGTTCAGGTTATTGGGGGTTACCTATTTATTAAATATATAATAAGGAGGTAGTTATGTTGAGAAAAATAAGGGTAGTCGTTGCGGCTATCACTCTGCTGCTAGTAACTCTACTCTTTTTAGATTTTACTGGCTCTCTTCACGGTTGGCTCGGCTGGCTAGCGAAGATTCAACTTATCCCCGCTATTCTCGGAATACATGTGGGGGTGATAATCATTTTGGCTCTTCTGACTTTGCTCTTTGGACGTCTCTACTGCTCGGTGATCTGCCCCTTGGGTCTGTTTCAGGATGTGGTAGCTCGATTTGGCAAGCGAGGTAAGAAGATGCCCTACTCATACTCTAAGGCTAAGAGTCTGCTACGCTATATTATGCTGGCAATATTTATCCTCTCGATAGCTGTTGGTATATCTGCAATAGTCTCGCTTCTCGACCCCTATGCAGCCTATGGACGTATAGCAAACAACCTCTTTCAGCCACTCTGGATATTGGGGAATAACGCCCTTGCATATGTTGCAGAGAGGGTTGATAGCTACGCCTTTTATAGTGTCGATCTATGGATAAAGTCTGCTGTAACCTTTACCGTAGCTGTTATCACCCTAGTTGTAGTCGCTGTTTTGGCGTGGCGCAATGGACGCACATATTGCAATACTATCTGCCCCGTGGGTACTCTGCTTGGTCTAATATCTAAGTTTGCGATCTTTAAAGTACGTATGAACGACAAGTGCAATAGCTGCGGTCTATGTGCTGCCGTGTGTAAGGGTGCTTGTATCGATGCTAAGAGTAAAAGTATCGATTATAGTCGTTGTGTTAGCTGCTTCAACTGTGTTGCAATATGTAAACGCGATGCAATTGGGTACACCGCTAAATCTACACCAGTAGAGGCGAAGCCGACACTTGAAGCGACTGGTCGTCGAGAGTTTGTCTCTGCAGTAGCTCTACTCACCGCTGCAGCAGCTAAAGCTCAGGTGCTACCTAAAAATATCGTTGCGGTCAATATGGATGGTGGATTAGCGGAGATCACAGAGAAGAGAAATCCCGAACGTGCAACCCAAATCACCCCTCCGGGATCGCTCTCAGCGCGCAATATGACGGGCAAGTGTACCGCTTGCCAACTATGTGTCTCGGCATGTCCAAATGGAGTTCTACGACCATCGAACTCTATCAACACCTTTATGCAGCCAGAGATGGCATTCGACAGAGGCTACTGCCGCCCAGAGTGTACACGCTGCTCAGAGGTCTGCCCATCGGGGGCGATCACCAAGATCGACCGTGCGGAGAAGAGTTCAATACAGATTGGACATGCCGAGTGGGTCGAGAGCAGATGTTTGGTAGTTAAGGATGGGGTTAAGTGTAATAACTGTCAGAGACAGTGTCCTGTTCAGGCAATCTCGATGGTTGACATGGGACATAAATACCCCACCCCAATTATCGACACTCAGCGCTGCATAGGCTGCGGAGCGTGCGAGAACCTCTGCCCTTCGCGTCCTCTGAGCGCCATATATGTTGAGGGACATAAGAACCACCGAACAGTTTAAAAACGAAAGATTATGACAAAGATAGATAGACGTGATTTTATCAAGATTGTGGGTGGAACAGCAGCTACAATCACACTTGCGAGCTGTGCATCAGGCTCAAAAAAGGATCAACCAAAGGGCGATGTTCCCAAGGGTAAAATGGAGTACAGAACGGGACCTAAGGGGGAGAAGATCTCGCTACTGGGCTATGGCTGTATGAGATTCCCTAGACTAAAGAACCCCGTGAAGGGTGAGAATGTCTGCGATCAAGAGGCTGTAAACGAACTTGTTGACTACGCACTAGAGCATGGTATCAACTACTTCGACACGGCACCCGGGTATATACAGGGTTGGAGCGAGAGGACAACAGGCGCAGCACTCAGTCGCCACCCCCGCGAGAGCTACTACCTAGCGACAAAGATGTCGAACCAGAACCCCAAGGCGTGGAGCTATGAGGAGTCGGTGAAGATCTACAAACGCTCACTAGAGTCGTTGCGAACAGACTATATCGACTTTATGCTACTCCACTCGATTGGAGATGCTGAGCGCGAACAGAGGCGATTCTTCGACAATGGAATACTCAACTTCCTGATGGAGGAGCGTGAAGCGGGGCGTATACGCAACCTCGGATTCTCGTTCCATGGTGACCAAGAGGTCTTTGACAACTTCCTAAGCATGCATGATGAGGTGCATTGGGACTTTGTGATGATACAGTGCAACTACCTCGATTGGAGATACGCCAACCAGATCAACAAGAAAAATGTCAATGCAGAGTATCTCTACAGCGAACTACACAGACGAAATATCCCTGTCATCATCATGGAGCCACTGCTAGGTGGGCGATTGGCGAGTGTACCTGAGTATATCGCTCAGAAGTTCAAATCCTTCGAACCAAACAAGAGCATCGCCTCGTGGGCATTCCGCTACTCAGGGTCGCTACCCGATGTCATCACAATCCTAAGCGGCATGACCTACCTAGAGGATCTTCAAGATAATATACGCACCTTCTCGCCCCTTGTGCCGATCAACGATAAAGAGGCTGAGATGTTGGACGAGTCGGCAAAGCTGATTATGGAGTACAACGCCATCCCCTGCAACGACTGCAAATACTGCATGCCCTGCCCCTATGGAGTTGATATACCTGCAATACTACTCCACTACAACAAGTGTATCTTTGAGGATAAGATTATCGAGGATAGCTCCGACCCCGAATATATCCGTGCTAGGCGCGAGTTCTTGATAGGCTACGATCGTAGCGCCCCAAAGCTACGACAGGCACAGCACTGCACCGGTTGCGGAGTATGCAGCCCGAAGTGTCCTCAGCGAATAGACATCGTCGAGGAGCTGCACAAGATCGACGCCTACGCAAAGAGGCTACGCGAAGAGGGTAATGGGTTGTAGGGTACAAACCTCTATTTTCAGCCCCATTAATTTGGCACAAAAGTTGGTTATTCATATGGATAATCAACTTTTGTGCTATTATGTGGATAACCATCATTCTACTTATGCTCTGCTCCTGCTCAGGCAACAGCGACAGCAGATCATCTCACAGCGAGACTATTCGCCCTGTAAAGAGCATCGTTGCCGCACCTGCAAACTATATTGAGCGAGAGTTTGTAGCGCTCTCGACAGCTACAGATGCTATTGACCTAACCTTCAAGGTTGCGGGGCAGATACTCTCTATTCCAGTCGCCACGGGTGATTTAGTAGCTAAGGGGGAGATTGTAGCACTTATGGATAGGCGCGAGTTTGAGCTTCAACTTAGTGCCGACCGGGCAAATTATGAGCAGTCACTTTCGCGACTGGATCGTGCGCGCAGATTGATTAAACATGAGGCTATATCTCAGCAGGAGATGGAGTCTGCTCAATCGGAGTATACACGCGCAGAGTCGGCATATGAGAATACGCGAGAGAATCTCCTTGAGACCTCTCTTCGCGCACCCTTTGCAGCAATTGTCGAACGTGTATATGTAGACACCTATCAACGAGTACAGTCGGGGGAGAGGGTGCTACGTCTGGTCACACCAACAACAAACCAAGCTGCATTCACCCTTCCGGAGATTGCAATAGATGATATTCGCAACCCAGAGAGCAGCTATAGCATACACTTTGATAATATCCCCAACATCGACTTTGTTGCAACGGTCAAGGAGTATGCACAGACCTCCTCCGATGCCTCAGGATTCCCTGTGACTCTACTCTTCACCAACCCCGATCCAGAGAGGTATCGCATCTCTCCGGGGATGTCGTGTGTCATCACAATGACCACCCCACAGAGTGAGAGCAGCGCAGTAATTGTCCCCCTATCATCCATATATGCCCCCATAACAGGAGGGACATATGTTTGGATTATTGGGGCAAACAATCGTGTGGAGAGGAGGAATGTAACCATCGATGCCCCCATTGGTCGTAGCTCAGTTATAATCTCTGACGGGGTGACTAGTGGCGAACGTATAGTCACAGCAGGGATATACCAACTTAGTGAGAATCAACACGTCAAGATAATACGCTAGCCATGATGAGTATACCGGAATTAACACTACGCAATCGTAACCTCGCATGGTTCATATTGACACTCTTCATCATTGGGGGTATCTACTCATTTATGCAGTTGGGTAAAAAGGAGGACTCTACCTTTGTAATCAAGACCGCCTCGGTGATGTGCAGCTACCCCGGCGCCACCCCCCTAGAGGTTGAGCAGCTCATCACCGAACCAATAGAGAGAGAGGTTAAGTCGATGAGGTATATCTATAAGATCACCTCCG
>JBCQTG010000107.1:0-6559 GCA_047178765.1 Rikenellaceae bacterium
TTACAGGGGGGGCAGGATGACATTGCGGGTGTGATTAAAAGAGATACTGAGCAGAGATAGTGAAGTTGCTATTTCGGCACTTCTGTGAACTACCTGTATTGTAGATATTTGTTAGTCCAATATTATACCTTAGATCTATCGCCGTGTTATACTTCTCAAATAGATATGATGCTCCAATAGGAATAGCCATATCAAAGGTCTTAACACCGATAAGCTTTCCCTTATACCTTGTGTCACCAACCTTCTCACGATAGTTTGCCGCCATCTTGATACCAGGCTGCAATCCCGCCTTAAATGTCACTATATCCTTTAGATTGTATTGATATAGAATAGGAATATTAAGATAGGTGTATCTCTCTTTGAATTTATAATCATCCGCTTTGTATGAATATCCTTGACGAGAGAAGAGCAGTTCGACACCTACGCCCGACTGATCATTAAGATCGATCTCGCCAGTAACTCCAAATGTCAATCCGATTTTAGCATTTGTATCCTCCAACCCTGTGACATTTGAGATATTCATTCCCACCTTAGCACCGAGCTGAACATCATAACCCCACAACTGAACGCTACTAAGATCTATTGCATTTGCTGATAGCACAACCGCCATGGTCGCTGCTATTGATAGTATTATTCTTTTCATTATTCGGCTATTTTACTCTATTCAACACTAAAAACCAATCTGCTGGATCAGCATTTGACTCGCTCTCAAATTCAGATATATACTCACTATAATCCGCCCAATCCTCTTCCCAACTATCTAGTTCCATATTATATATATAGAGAGTATTACCAGTTGATTTATATATGTACCACTTCTCATCATACCATGATTGTTGATTATCATATTCAAGTATTACAGAGCGTCCCTCTTGTGAGAATACTCCGTAGTTAATTTCACTATATCCAATCTCAGTAAAACTCTCTATAAATTCGCCACTCTCTCCAAATACATATATCAAAGTCGCATCTGGATCACTACTATAAAAACTAGGAGATGACCACTCTCCAACTATCGACCCAATGCCCATTTCTCCCGCTGTTCGCTCACCTCCATCCTCTATATCGCACGAACTGATAGCAAAAAGCATTGCTACCATAAGTAGCATTCTGCTCCAAAATTTTATTTCCTTCATAAATTTAGATTTTTTTTATACACTGTAACAAATGATTATTACACACAAAAAAACGTGGGACATTACAGCTTATTTGTCTCTTGAGGTCTTAGGATACCATTACAACCAAATAATAAGTAAAGCCCACGAGCATCAGATTGCAAATAGCAATCCAACCCGTGAGCGTCTACGCCTTACTCCTGGTTGTAGTTGAAATTTCCTAAGTTTCAAGAAACAAGATTAATGCAAACGCTTTTATGTTAATTTTCAAACAGCACTGCTAACTTAGCAACACTGCGAGTCTATATCTTAATCAGCTTTTATTTTACCATAGGCATTTTGAATTAAATTATATCACAAAATTACTCTATTTTTTTGGTTATGCAAAATTATCGTTAACTTTTTGTATCTGAGCAAAGCGAAGTATCTCGCAAGGATCGTTGATAGACCTTGCGAGATACTTCGCTTACGCTCAGCATGACAGCCTAGCGCACATTACCGCGGCATGAGATCCTGAATCAAGTTCAGGATGACGGGGGGAGGCAGCATGACAGCCTAGCGCACATTACCGCAGTGAACCTGTGAGATTACACCAACTTCAACTCCGCTTTGATAGCCTCGATCTTGCCATCGAGAGCTGCCAAAACAGCATCGTACTGCTCAACGGTTGGCAACTCAGCCTTAACACCGAAGTAGAACTTGATCTTTGGCTCTGTTCCCGATGGGCGTACAGATACGATTGTTCCATCCTCTGTGAACCACTGCAATACATTACTTCTATCCTCCTCGATCTTAGTAACTGTACCGCTCTTGACATCTGTAGTCTCCGATGTCTGGTAGTCATTGATCTTCACAACTGCTGATCCTAGGATAGATGCAGGAGGTGTAGATCTGAAGTCAGCCATCATCTGCTGGATCTCCTCAGCACCAGCCTTGCCCTTACGAACAACCGATACCAACCCCTCGCGTAATAGACCATACTTAACATACAACTGCTGCAACCACTCGTAGAGCGTTACACCCATTGTATCCTTAGCCCATGCTGCAGCCTCAGCAGCCAATGAACATGCCGAGACAGCATCCTTATCGCGTACTGAGTCACCAGCCAAATAGCCGAAGCTCTCCTCACCACCACCGATATAGGTAGACTTACCCTCCTGCTCGCGGATGATACGTGCGATATACTTAAATCCTGTCAAGCAGTCGTAGCACTTAACACCGAAGTTATCTGCCACAGCGTTAGCCATCAAAGAGGTAACGATTGTCTTAACAACAAACTGGTTGCCATCGATCTTGCCCAACTCAGCCCAACGAGTAAGCTGGTAGCTAAGGATAAGCACCAATGTCTGGTTTCCATTCAACAATACATACTCACCCTGCTGGTTACGCAACGCAACACCCACACGGTCAGCATCAGGATCGGTAGCAAGAATTAGATCAGCCTCCTCCTTAGCAGCTAGGTCGATAGCCATCTTCATTGTCTTTCTCTCCTCTGGATTTGGAGACTCAACAGTAGGGAAGTTTCCATCAACAATAGCCTGCTCAGGAACCATCATAACATTCTCAAAACCATACGCCTTCAAAGCCCTAGGAACGAGGTCTACACCAGTACCATGGATAGGTGTGTAGATGATCTTCATATCCTTATATTTCTCTACACACTCA
Source organism: Rikenellaceae bacterium (assembly GCA_047178765.1). Lineage (GTDB taxonomy): Bacteria > Bacteroidota > Bacteroidia > Bacteroidales > Rikenellaceae > Alistipes. The sequence goes on from JBCQTG010000107.1 coordinate 2,781, forward strand.
GGTGATAGAGATAGACCCTTAACCATCTTCAAATAGATCTCATCGAAGTTGGTATCAAGGATGGTGATATTCTCCTTGTTCTCGCCCATTTTAATCATCGATGCGTCGGTGATTCTACCAACCTCCTCGATGATGTTTTTGTCGTGTGGTTCAGTAACCTGAGCGCCATCATTCCAGTAAGCCTTATAGCCGTTATACTCCTTTGGGTTGTGAGATGCTGTGATTACAACTCCTGAGTGACAGCCCAATTCGCGGATAGCAAATGACAACTCTGGCGTAGGGCGCAGAGCATCAAAAAGATAGACCTTAAAGCCGTTAGAGGCAAAGATGTCAGCTGTACTCTCAGCGAACAAACGTGAGTTGTTACGGCTATCGTGAGCCACAACAACGCTGATCTGCTCACCCTCGATATTGCTCTTCAAATAGTTTGCAAGTCCCTGAGTAGCAGCACCTACAGTATATATATTAACACGGTTAGAACCTACGCCCATGATTCCACGCAATCCTCCCGTACCAAACTCAAGATCCTTATAGAAAGCCTCTATAAGCTCGCTCATGTCACCCTCCATCATCGCCTTAACCTGCGACTTTGTCTCTGCATCATAAGCCCCATCAAGCCACTGTTGTGCCTTGGCAACAACACTCTTCTCCAATTCGTTTGTCATTACTTTTTATATATAAATTATTTAATGAATATGTATCATATTTACTTAAAATTATCATAACTCTTTCTGAATACTCTGTGAGCTATATATAAGTTTTGCTTATACCTCGCCGGTCTATAATCAGAAAAAATATTGTTGCAAAGGTAGTAATTTTTTTGGATATTTGGTTATCAGCAACTTAAATAATTTGCACTTTTTTTTTGCCTATAACTAATAACAAATAAAAGGAAATATGCAATACTTCAAAGTTTTTTTTTTGAAAAAAAATTACCCAACTTTGCACTGTCGGAGGTGGTTCTATTCTTCGATTACAAAGAGTAGTTTTAGAGATTATTGGAGTAGAATTCGTAGTAGCAGAGTTGTTATTACGGTGGTTTTTGCCCCCCTTATATTTAACACTACAAATAGAGCTGATTTGACAATTACTATTTAAACGAGAGAGAAGTTATAAATGTTGCAGAGCAACTCAAAATACGATCAACAATGGCAACGATGTTTGGAGCTTATCCGCTCACATACATCGCAGGAGGAGTACGATTCATGGTTTAAGCCAATCACACCACTAGGGTTTGATGGCTCTGGACTACGCTTAGGACTACTCGGCAAGGAGCATGTTGAGCAGATAGAGCGTAGATTTATTACCATGATCCAACCCATTATTAGTGAGTGCTATGGTGATAAGACTCGTATCTTCTACTCAATACCAAAGCGTTCTGAGTCATCGACAACTGTTGCTGATAGAAACTTCTATTCGTCACAGTCTCAGTTACCTGTGGGTGGTGCATCGCAGATTAAGAACCCAATGGTTATACCGGGGTTGAAGCGTAATCTGATCGATCCAAATCTAAACGCAGCATATACATTTAGCAACTTCGTTGATGGCGAGTGTAATAAATTGGCTGTAGCGACAGGAAATGCTGTAGCAGACTCTCCGGGATCAAACCCCTTCAACCCGCTATACATATATGGTAACTCGGGTTTGGGTAAGACCCATATTGTGCAGGCTGTGGGGCATAAGATCCGCTTAGCCCATCCGCAACTTAATGTTCTCTATGTCTCGATGAATAGATTTCAGTCGCAGTATCAGACAGCGGTGCGTAATAAGGAGGTGCCTGATTTTATCCATTTCTATCAAACCATTGATGTCCTTATAATAGATGATATTCAGGAGATCTCGGGTAATAAGAGTGGTACACAGACGGCATTCTTTAATATCTTCAACCACCTGCAGCTATCGGGCAAGCAGATTATCCTAACATCGGATAAGCCTCCGGTGGAGTTGCGAGATATTGAGGAGCGATTGTTGTCGCGTTTTAAGTGGGGATTTGCCGCTCAACTAGATATACCTAGTTATGAGACTAAACATAAGATTATCTCACTTAAGTGTAAGAAGTATGGCACTCAACTTCCTGAGGAGGTGATTGCATATATGGCGGAGAATATTATCTCTAATGTTCGTGAGATTGAAGGTGTGCTGTCGGCTATAATGGCTAATGTGCAGTTTATGAATCGTAAGATTACTATACCGTTAGCTCGTGAGGTTCTAAAGTCATATGTTAACTTTAACCATAAGGAGGTGACTGTAGATAGTATAGTTGAGGAGGTTTGTAGCTTCTACTCTATCGCTATCGATCAGTTCCACACCAAGAAGAGAACACGCGATTTGGCTCAAGCGCGACAGATAGCAATGTACCTATCTAAGCAGCTTACAAAGTCATCACTCTCATCTATCGGCTCGGCAATAGGTGGACGTAACCACTCTACTGTTCTCCACTCATGTAAGAGCGTGGCGAATATGATTGAGACCGATAAGAAGATCAGAAACGATATTGAGGAGCTAACTAAGAGTATCCTTTCGTAAGATATTTACTATTCGACTTAGTGACGATCGCCTTATAGCTGTACCGGCTGTGAGGCGATCGAACTCTTCGCTATCCATTGATAGCCACTCTTCGCGTGTTGGAGGGGTCAATACTCTAGCGGTTATTGGGTTTGTTGAGTATGGTGTTTGTCGGCTATATGGGCAGCTCTCAATACATCTATCACACCCAAATATCCAACCATGATAACCCCCATCTCTGCCATCGATCTCAATGGTTTGGCAGGAGATGCATTTTCGTGTATCGATTGTCCTCTCCTCGCCTATTGCACCCGTAGGGCAGTTATCTATGCACCCTCTGCATGAGCCACATCCGACATTCAACATCGGAGTGTCATATGCATTCACCTCCTCTGTGATAACTATCTCACCCAGAAGGATATAACTTCCATATTCAGGGTTTACCAAAAGCGATTGACGACCGATCCACCCTAGCCCAGCCTCCACCGCCATCCTCTTCTCAAGCAGTGGTGCCGAGTCGGTGAATACTCGACCATTAATCTGCGGATAGCTCAGTTTAAGAGATGAGAGAATGGTTTTGAGAGCTTTACGGATTGTCTTGTGGTAGTCGCGCATCTGTGCATATCTAGCTATTTTTGCCCTGTCGCCATCTACTCTACTACCCTCCCTATTGTAGTTTAGCCCACAAACAATGACGCTCTTTGCGCCATCGACAATCATCGAGCTGTCGAGACGCAGATCAAGATTATTGCTTATATAACCAACATCACTACCCCAGCCACTCTCTAGCCAACGGTTGATGTGGTTGCGCTCCTCGGGATATGGAGTGGCACGAATCACTCCACAGAGTTCAAAGCCAGCCTCTGCAACCAGCCTCTTAATTATAGAGGAGCTAACCATATGGGGCTACTGAGGCTGAGGGGCATACCCCGCCTGAGCCTGTGAGAATGCCATAGCTATCTGCTCAGCCATCTTATCCAACGCCCCTTGGATCTTATTCCCGATCATCATCTTCATCATCATATTCAACTCAGCCTGAACAACTAGCCTAAAGCGAGTGTCGTAGGGGGCAATCGACTGAAGCTGGATCCAAAAGGCGAAGTCAACAGGTGCGCCACCATCAGCTGCGGGGACGATCTTAATCTGCTTATTCTCCAACCTCTCATCGATGTGCAATCGTACCTTAAAGCCCTGAGCCTTAAAGGAGCAGTTGTCATCATCTGCCTCCAACTACTCGACCTTGTCCGCCAGAGCAGGTGTCAATGAGTTAAAGG
>JBCQTG010000108.1:0-6477 GCA_047178765.1 Rikenellaceae bacterium
GACCGAGTTGGACGAACCTCCGGTGTATCGGTTATGCTGCCAAGTGTAGTGCCGAGTAGCCGCGTTCGGACGGGATAAGCGCTGAAAGCATCTAAGCGCGAAGCCCTCCCCAAGATAAGTCTTCCCTTGAGGGGCGTAGGAGACTACTACGTTGATAGGTTGCAGGTGTAAAGGTAGTAATATCAAAGCCGAGCAATACTAATTACCCGAAAGGCTTTCAATAACACAATTTATCTCATCTCTGAAGTGTCAAGCTATATTGCGTACGACAATTAGATCATGGATATGGTCGATCGTATAGTTATCGATAAATTGATAACATAAGTTCTTTTAGGTGGTTTTAGCAACGAGGTTCCACCTCTTCCCATTCCGAACAGAGAAGTTAAGCTCGTTAACGCCGATGGTACTGCGGTTTTCCCGTGGGAGAGTAGGTAGCCGCCTTTTTTTTCAGAGCGACAAACAGTCAGAGATGATTTGTTTGTCGCTCTTTTTTTGTGTCTTGTGTGTGGTGGGGGTGGGTGGGGAGGTGAATTAAGAGATATTTGGGCAATGAATATGGGTTACATGGGTTCTTTGAACCCACCGCCCTCAATGCGATTTTTTTAATGAAAAATCGCTATTATTGAGTGAGGGCGGTCGTCTGGGGCTGCCCTGCGCGGGCGGCGGCGGGGTGCTCCCCGCTGAGCTGGAGAAACTTTGTTTCTCCTTTTTTTGCGGTTTGTTTTTTTTTGCTATATTGCATTATTCCATTTTAATATTAATTATTATTGTTTGACTTATGAGAAAGACTCTTTTTATACTCTGTTTTGCTTTTTATTCGATCTATGCCCCGGCACAGAGTCGTGATGTTATCCAGTTTGCTGATGCTAAATCGTTTGATAGCTCTAAAAGTAAATTTAAACAGATGGTGAGCGATAGTGAGTTATTGCGATATGATCGATCTAAGATAACCAATTTCGATAACCCTTTTATCGTCGATTTAGTATATATAATTTCAGAGGATGGCTCTGTGTCGTTCGAGTGTGAGAAGCCTATTGAACCAGAGTTTAAACGTGCTATAACATCTGCTATACAATCCCAGCCAAAGTGGATTGTCCCTCCGGGTGTCGGCGAGCAGCGATTTAAGGCGAGGATAAATTTTGATTATATTATTCCATCACCTGCACCTGACTATTATAGTAAGGAGGCTTCGATAATTAATGGGAAACTTAAAAAGATGAATGTCTTTATGGGTGAGAGGGTCGCTCCATGCTTTGAGAGTTATGATCGAGAAGAGGCTCTTAAGGGATTTAGGTTGGCTGTAATGCAAACTATGCGTTATCCTGAAAATGCAGCGAGGAATAGAGTTGAAGGGCTTGTGCTTACCCGTTTTATATTAGAGAAGGATGGTAGTGTTACATTTCATGAGGTGGTAAGCTCTCCTGATGATGAGCTGAGCGCAGAGGCTGAAAGGGCGATTAAGGAGCAGCATAATTGGAAACAACCTGCATTTAGATGGAACTTTCGCACGGAGTGTTATGAACCTGTAAGTATTAAATTTTCTATTCCCCTTGTATTTAAAATGAGAGAATAGTCATGGCATTACAGAGATTTGTGGTTTACTAGAACACCCTCCTCAATGAGATTCTTCAATAAAAGATCGCATTGAGGAGGGTGTTCGTATGGGGCAGCCCTATGCGGGCGGCTGTGGGATTGTTTCTTCCTGTTGTGTTGTGGGGCTACTGTGGCATGCGCGAGTAGTGAACATGTACTAGACGCCACTCACTATCTATCTTCGAGAATATTAGGCTTTCGCGACCACGTGTTTGGTGAGCCTCTCCATTTTGGTCCACCGTATCGAAGATCCAATAGAGTTGAACATTTGCCGACTCTCCATATACATTAATCACCTCACATAGACTATGCAATTTGCGGCTCTGCATAGTTGAAAAGTTCTTGATAAGGAAGTCATTCATTATTGCTTCTTGACCAACAAAGAGTGATCGTGGAGTGATAATTGATATATCATCTCTCTCAGCCCACAGAGCGTTAGCCACCTCTTCATTGAGTGTCGAGACCATAGTGAAGTAATCCTGCACCCTCGCTCTCACCTCCTCCTTAACTACATCTCTCTCCTCATTGGGATAGAGTGACTTTGCAAGACTCTTTAACCCCTCTGCCCCCGGTAGTGATTGGTATGCTGTAATGAGGTGTTGAGTAAATGAGTCTGAATCTTTACACTTTGCGAGGAGGCTCTTTATCCTCTCTAGATAGTCGATCTGAAAAGAGACCTCACTCTGTGTCGCTGTAGCACCGTGTGAACCAACGATATATTTAGCACCAGACTCAGCTATGCTACGAAGCTCAGCAAGCATGGTCTCTACACCCTCAGGTGATTTGAGCTGCATAGGAGAGAGGTGCGACATTGAGGGTGCGAAGTGGCGGTAGTACGCCTCTTCATCGATCAGGATATTTGCAGCGGGGAAGTCACCTCCATCGACAGATATAAACTGCATCTCTACACCTGCCCACCTCTGTCTCGATGGCACAGCGAAGCTCTTTGCCTTGGTGTAGGGTCTAAAATCAGCGGCATCACCAAACATAGAGCTGAAACGCTCCACCATACCTAGCGCCTTTGGGCTTTGGTTAAATGCAATCATCTCGGCTGGCATAACCACCGATTTAGGGGGGTAGTCCGCTAGCCCCAGCGAGTGGTAGTTGGCAACTACTCTATCTATAGGCTTATTTAGTGACTCCACATAGCTGTTAAACTCCTTGATGTTATCCCAGAAGAGTGGTTGCTCTAGGATAATAAGCTCCTTTGCCCCCTCGATAATAAAGCTCACATCACCCATAACATCGCCTGTTTGGTAGATATGTAACTTGCTGTTTGGCAGATCATAAATAGAGAATTTGTCGCTCACCGAGATTTGAGCCATGAGCGATGCAACACTAGCTGCAAAGACTCCAATAGTTAAAATAATCTTGTTCATCATTTATCTGTATTATGTTGATGCAAATATATATAGATTGCCTCAACTAGTTGGTAACATATGTTACTCATGTTAAAATTTCACAAAATAATAGACAAAAAAAATTATATATAAAGATTTGCTTTTTTAGCTTAAAACATCTAAATTTGTAAGAGTGCGGTTTTTTTTCGTTTAATGGTGGGGTTGTACAGCATGTACTCCACTAAACAATTTTAAATACTATGAAGGCAGAGAGTGTAGTGTCGCTACGAAATGTAGCTCTATATAACGCGGATGATCCATATGGACGTATGAGTATTCGCGATGTTGTTCGTGAGGGAGAGCTAGTATTAAAGGATGTTAATTTAGATATTAAGGCGGGAGAGTTTGTCTATCTTATCGGTAGGGTAGGAAGCGGAAAAAGCACACTGCTCAAGACTATATATGCGGAGCAACCTTTAATGGTTGGTGAGGGGTATGTTGTTGGCTATCAGCTTAAGGGTTTGAAACAGAAGGATATACCCTATTTGCGCCGTAAGCTCGGTATTGTATTTCAGGACTATAACCTCTTCAACGATCGCAACCTATATATGAATCTTCACTATGTGATGAAGGCTACCGGGTGGCGCAATGAGGCAGATATAGCTAGTCGTATCGATCAAGTTTTGGGACTTGTTGACCTACGCACTAAGGGGTATAAGATGCCCTTTGAACTATCGGGGGGTGAGCAGCAGAGGTTGGTGATTGCACGCGCGCTACTCAATGCACCCGATCTACTTATTGCCGATGAGCCTACGGGAAATCTCGATCCTGTGACCTCTGATGAGATAATGAAGCTATTTCATAAGATAGCGCAGAATGGTTGTGCTGTGATAATGTCGACTCACAATACAATGTTGCTAGAGAGCTATCCTGCTCGCGCACTTCTTCTTGCTGGCGGAGAGATTCGCGAGGTGGAGTTGGGCAAATAGTTGTAGATGATGTTGGCAGGGAGGCTGATTGCGACTATCGCAGCTACCACACTAATCATAATAGGAGCCTCTGCGCAACAGATCGATGAGCAGATATTCAAACGAGAGGATTATATCATCTTCAAAGATCTAAATGTAGATTGGAGCGAGGGGGGAGAGAGCGGCGAGGGGGGAGAGAAGGGAGAGAATGGAGAGAAAGGAGAGCGGAGCGGTGTGAGTCAATCCTCAATATCTGCTGAAAATACCCTCTCTAAATTCATCGATCCATACTACGATCTATATGGTGATCTGATTCTATACTACAAAAGTGCAATAGATATTAATCGACGCGGAGTAAAGAGTTGGTTACTAAAGGAGTACATCGGAGATCGAACAACAGCAATCGAACCTCTAACACCAACTGCCGAGAGAGCTAAAGTGCGACTATCGGGATCAATGGAGAGGTATAACATAGGTATATACGCAGCATACAATTCAAATATTAACAGTTCAAACGCTATCGAGAGTTCAATTGATTGGCGTAGTGGTCGCGATCTCTTTGTGGATGGACTCTTTTCCAATCAGCTGAGAGGTAATCTTATGTGGAGCCACAAATTTAGTGATAAGAGCTACCTCACCACCTCTCTCTACGCTCCATATGTCAATGGTTCTCAGCGTGGTGGTGTAAATGATGAGGTGGTTACGTTAACATCCGATCCCCTCTATAACAATGCGTGGGGATACTACAACGGTGAGGTGCGTAGTAGTAAGATCGACACCTATGCACTACCCAAGTTCGAGTCTCGCTATCAACATGAGCTAACCCCCTCAACCACCTTCGCAAGTGAACTGAGCGCAAGGTATGGAGTGAGTAGCCGTAGCCAGCTAGGGTGGTACGATGCATATAACCCCTACCCCGACTACTATCGTAACCTCCCCTCATATATCCAGAACGAGTCGAGCCACACAACAGTTGAACGGGCGTGGCAGAGTGGCGATAGCGACTACACACAGATCAATTGGGATCAGTTGGTGTGGATAAATCAGATCTCTTCAGATGGGGAGTCGCACTATGTAATGGAGAGTAGAGTGAGACGAGTGACCGATATAGAGTTAGATGCTATAGCCTCTTCGGCTCTCAGTTCAAGATTTACTCTGAGCTATGGTGGCGGAGGGTCATACAACTCCACAAGGAGCTACAAGCGTCTTGACGATCTATTGGGTGGCGACTATCTACTCAATAATGATCAATATATTGGGGATTATGAGAATCTAGATATTAACATGGATAATGATCTGCGCAACCCGAATCGAAAGATTGAGTGTGGCGATAGATTTGGATATGACTATACACTAGCAACAATCGACTACTCTCTACTCATGGCGTTGAACTACAAATATAAACAGCTATCGATCGAACTGAGTGGAGAGCTGGGTAGCCAGTCAGTCCAGAGAGTAGGTCACTATGAGAAGGAGCGCTTCGCAGGATCACTATCCTATGGCTCTAGCTCAACTATTGAGCTGCCGAACAATAGTTTTAGCTATAGTGTTGACTATGATATAGATAGAAGAAATAGCGTATCACTCTCTGGCACATTGCTCCAACTGCCAACCCAAAGCTATGACCTCTTCATTCAGCCCGAATATGCTAATATCGCTATTACAAATCCGTGCAGCTCAACCAACGGAGAGGTAACGGCACGTTACGACCTCTCTCGTGTAGGTCTCCACCTCTCTGTAGAGGCATTTTATAACTGGAGCAATAATGTGACAGATATTATTCGCTATTATGACGATCTGAGCTATACCTACACCAATGCCGTAGTGAGTGAGATTGATACCCGCGGAGTGGGTGTAGAGGTGGCTCTAGCTATGCAGATCAATAGGGTATTACGATTAGAGAACACTCTTAGCATTGGTCGATACCGCTATAGTGATGCACCGCTAGTCTCGCTCTATGACGATAGCGATCTTACACTCTACTCTGTCAGCAGAGCAAATGCTATTGAGGGGTGTGCAATTGCAGAGACAGCATCGCTCTACTCAACGACTCAGCTATCGTTGTCATTAAATCGTGGATGGATGGTCTCGACACAGATGGCAATCAGCACCGGGCGCTATGTCGACCCCTCATTCGTGCGGCGTACCGACAGGGTGGTGAGTTCACTGCTCAGCTCGGGACTAACCGATGAGGTGGTCGAGCAGGAGCAGCTATCAAATATGTACGATCTATCGCTAAGCGTAATGCGCACAATCTATATGGGTGGTGATAGAGGGTCGCTAACTCTATACCTACGACTCGAAAATGCTCTAGGCATCAGCGATCTAGAGCAGTCGGGTAGAGAGTCTAATCGAACCCTCTACTCCTCGGGCGGTTCAACAACAGGTCTGCGCTACCTCCAGCCAAATAGCTACACCTATGTGCTACCGAGACGCATATATCTCTCATGTACATATAATTTTTAAATCATAAAAAAAGCCCTATCTTTGCAGAACAAAGATACAAAAAAAATGTAAGAGTAGGAAATTTGGGGCAACATAGTTGAAAAAGAGTTGGTTTTGAGATTTTGGGTAGG
>JBCQTG010000109.1:0-6472 GCA_047178765.1 Rikenellaceae bacterium
TAACTAACTAACTAACTAACTAACTAACTAACTAACTAACTAACTAACTAACTAACTAACTAACTAACTAACTAACTAACTAACTAACTAACTTTATTTATACTACACTACCTACTCTTTCCTATCGCCCTCTTTGCCATTGCCGAGGCAAATACAAATCGATGCAACTCTGCATTATCGGCGTGGATCAGCTCAGAGCTGCTCCCCTCCCACCACTTCTCACCTTTATATAGGTAGAGAACTTTATCGCCAATCTCCATCACTGAGTTCATATCGTGCGTATTGATTATCGTGGTGATATTATACTCGTGTGTTATATCTTGAATGAGATTATCAATGACTATCGAGGTCTGAGGGTCGAGACCCGAATTTGGCTCATCACAGAAGAGGTACTTGGGGTTCATAACTATCGCACGCGCAATAGCGACCCTCTTAACCATTCCTCCACTCAACTCAGCGGGGTACTTCTTATCCGCCCCCTCTAGCTTCACCCTACGTAGACAGAAGTCAACCCTCTCGCGCTTCTGCTCCTCGCTCTGGTTGGTAAAGAGATCGAGAGGCAACTTGATATTCTCTACCACTGTAGATGAGTCGAGCAGTGCGCCACCTTGAAAGATCATACCTATCTCCTTGCGTATCTCCTTCAGCTCTATTGAACTAAGTTGCGAGACCTGCTGTTTGCCATAGTATATATCCCCGCTATCTACCCCATACAGACCAACTAAACACTTAAGCATCACTGTTTTGCCCGAGCCGCTCTGACCGATAATAAGGTTGGTCTTAGCGGGTTCAAACTCCGCGGTGATACCTCTCAGCACATGGTTGTCACCAAAACTCTTATCTATATTTACTGCACGAATCATATTAAAAGCAACTGTGTAAGGATCAAGTTAAATATCATCACTACAACCGAACTAGCGACAACAGCCTTTGTCGAAGCGCGTCCAACCTCTAGTGAATTACCCCCGACAAAGTAGCCGTAATAGGCAGATACGGTGGTTATAATAAAGCCAAACACCGCGCTCTTGATGAGTGAGTAGGTGATTGAGTAGGGTTTAAAATCAAATAGCAGACCATCGATATAGTTATCGGGAAGCATAATTCCAGTCAAGATAGAGATGATATAGCCACCAAACATACCGACAATCATACTCAAGATGGTGAGCATAGGAAAGAATGTCACCGTAGCAACGATCTTCGGCAGGATGAGATAGGACGCCGAGTTCACACCCATAATCTCCAGAGCATCAATCTGCTCTGTAATTCGCATTGTGCCTATCTCCGAGGCGATATTACCACCCACCTTGCCCGCCAAAATAAGGGCAATAACGGTCGATGAAAACTCCAATATCATCGTCTCGCGCGTAGCGTAGCCAATCAACAACGGAGGGATAAACGACGACTCCAAGTTGATAGCCATCTGGAGGGTTATAACCGCACCAATGAAGAAGGAGATGATCGCCGTAAGCCCTATCGAATCAAGACCCAGCGCAATCATCTCTGTCACGATGCGTCGTCTGTAGATAGCTCTCTTTTCAAACGATGAGAAGACCTTTGCAATAAGCAGTGAGTAGCTGCCAATCGAGGCAAGCAACCCTTTTCTAACCCTCATCCTCTCTATTTGTTTGTCTGCTCTACCTCCTCAAACTCCACATAGTCCCCCACGTTATCAGCAACCTTCTTGCTGTTTGAAGCCTCTGTCTTATAGACCTTTACATCACCCTCTGCTGTCTCTTCAGCCTGTTGGTAAAATGCCTGTTGTGCGGCACGCGCACTCTTCTGGATTGAGTATAGCTTCCATCTAATAACAATACCGCCAATGATAAGCAGCAACACAAATGCAAAGATGATAAGCGCCACCAAATGGACCGCACCAAAGAAGAATGATGGGGCAACAACTGCTAAAAAGAGCAGAAACCAGAGAAAAAGATTATCCTTAAATATATTCATAACAACTTATCTTTTATATGTAGATAGCACAAATTTAATTATTTTTTTTTAATATTCAACAAAAATCCGTAACTTTGAGAGCTAAAGAGTAGAATACAAATAAATTAATAAATATAAACTATGCTAAATGCACTTACAGCAATATCGCCAATCGATGGTAGATACCGCCGAGTAACGGAGAATTTGGGTGACTACTTCTCTGAGGCGGCACTAATCAAATATCGCATCCGTGTCGAGGTGGAGTATCTTATCAAACTTTGCGAGATCCCCCTCCCCGAGCTAGCAACATTCCCTCACGAGAAGTTTGCTGACCTTCGTGCGCTATATCTCGATTTCTCTTTTGAGGATGCTCAGAGGGTAAAGGAGATTGAGTCGGTGACCAACCACGATGTAAAGGCTATTGAGTATATCATCAAGGAGAAGATGGATACACTGGGGCTTAGCGAGTATAAGGAGTTTGTTCACTTCGGTCTAACATCGCAGGATATTAATAATACCGCCGTGCCGTTGTCGATCAAAGAGGCGCTGGAGGATGTTATCCTACCTGCAATTGACGAGGTGATCGATGTACTCTCTCAGAGGGCTGAGGAGTGGAACGAGGTCTCGATGTTGGCTCGTACACATGGACAGCCAGCCTCACCAACTAAGTTGGGCAAGGAGATGATGGTCTTTGTGGAGCGTCTTGATAAGCAGGTGGATATGATCTGCTCTATCCCTATGGCGGCTAAGTTTGGTGGCGCTACGGGTAACTTCAATGCACACAATATCGCCTATCCCGACATCGACTGGGTGGCGTTTGGAAATAGCTTTGTCGATGAGAGGTTGGAGCTTTGCCGCTCGCAGTATACCACTCAGATCGAGCATTACGATATGTTGGCAGCTATGTTTGATGCTCTGAAGAGGGTTGACACAATACTTATCGACCTTGCGCGTGACTTTTGGAGCTATATCTCTGCTGAGTACTTCAAACAGAGGATCAAAGAGGGCGAGGTAGGATCGAGCGCCATGCCACACAAGGTTAACCCTATCGACTTCGAGAATGCTGAGGGTAACTTCGGAATAGCAAATGCTATCTATGAGCATCTGGCATCTAAATTGCCGGTCTCTCGACTACAGCGTGACCTTACCGACTCGACAGTTTTGCGTAATGTCGGTGTGCCAATGTCTCATACATTGATCGGTCTACGCTCATTGTTAAAGGGGTTGGGTAAGGTGATCCTTAACCAGAACGCAATTGATGCCGACCTTGATAACAACTGGGCTGTTGTTGCGGAGGGTATACAGACATATCTAAGACGTATCGGCTACCCATCGCCATATGAGGCTTTGAAGCAGCTTACACGTACAAATAGCCATATTACCGCTGAGTCGATAGCTACATTTATCGATGGGCTAGATGTTAGCGAAGCTGATAAGGTAGAGCTACGCAAGATCACACCACACAGCTACACCGGAGTATTTTAAAGAGCAGAGATGGAGAACTTTGTAGTTAGCGCACGTAAATACCGACCAGCGACCTTTGCAACGGTTGTTGGACAGCGGCACATTACCGACACACTTAAAAATGCGATCGAGAGGGGGCAGTTGGCACACGCCTACCTCTTCTGCGGTCCGCGTGGAGTTGGTAAGACCACTTGTGCGCGTATCTTTGCAAAGACCATTAACTGTCTTAACCTTCAGGGTGGCAAAGGGGGCGAGGCGTGTGGAGTGTGCGAGTCGTGCAGATCGTTTGATGCCGGGCGCTCGCTCAATATCCATGAGCTGGATGCGGCTAGCAACAACTCGGTTGAGGATATTCGACTGCTCATTGAGCAGGTTAGGATCATGCCGCAGATTGGGCGCTACTCCCTCTTTATCATTGATGAGGTGCATATGCTCTCTACGGCAGCCTTTAACGCCTTTCTAAAGACCTTGGAGGAGCCACCTGCACATGCGATATTTATCTTGGCTACGACCGAAAGGCATAAGATTTTGCCAACGATCATCTCGCGCTGCCAATGTTATGATTTTAACAGGATCAGGGTTGAGGATGGCGCGGAGTACCTGAGATATATTGCTGGACAAGAGGGGGTTACTATCGACGATGAGTCGCTCAATCTGATTGCCCAGAAGGCTGACGGAGGTATGCGTGATGCACTCTCGATGTTTGACAAGGCGGTCTCTTTTGGCGGCGATAATCTTGATTTTAAACTTGTTGCACAAACTCTAGGTGTTGTCGATTACGACACCTATTTCGCGCTTACCGATCAACTATTGGCGGGGGATTACCACTCAGCGATGGTTACATTTGATAGGGTGCTTGGGATGGGATTTGCGATGACCTCCTTCCTAACCGGTTTTGGTGCGCACCTGCGTGATCTGCTGGTGGCGAGCAATGCCGCTACGCTGCCGCTCTTGGAGCTTACCGAGAGTATGCAAATGAGGTATCGCGAACAGGCGTCACGCTGCAAGGTGGAGTTTATCTTCGGTGCGCTGAGTGCCTTGACCGCCACCGATGGGGAGCTGAAACGCTCCTCTAACCAACGACTATTGGTTGAGCTTACCCTGATTAGAATCTCGGGGTTGGGCGAAAAAAAAAAGTTAATTGAGAGTGATACTCCATCGCTGAAAGGGGTTGAACTTCTACCTAAAGCAACAGTTGTGCTAAATGAGGCTAAGTCCATTGACGTACCTGTAGTTACGCCTATCGAGAGAGAGGAGCCACCGCAGAGGGTAGCACCAAAAACCAGCTCGATCTTCTCACTAAAGAGTGCGCTAACAACGAAAAAGGTAGAGGAGCAAAAAGCTGTTGTCGAGACAAGAGTTGATGCCGACTCCGAGGCGAAGCTCAATGCCACCCGCGCAGAGATAATTAAATTTGTCACTACAGCTCGACCACGCTTTGCCACCCCCTTTGAGGCTATGACAATTGAGGAGAACACCATCAAGATTGAGGTGCCATCACAGGAGCTGGAGCAGGAGGTTAGACGCGCAGAGGTAGATCTATTGACTAAGATCAAGGATATATCTATGGTTGATGGAGTTATAGAGCTGAAGGTGGTTATCAATGAGGAGATTAGGGCTAAGCGCCCGATAAAGGTTGAGGAGCGAAGAGAGCATTTCTTAAACCTCAACAGCGAAGTAGCCGAGCTTACAAGGCTACTAGATTTACATATTGAAGGATAAAAAATATAAATAATGCAGACAAAGGATTTTATAGCAGAGTTAGAGTGGAGAGGGATGATCCACACAATCACCCCGGGAGCTAAAGAGCAGTTAGCCAAAGAGTTGTCAACAGCATACTTGGGTATCGACCCAACGGCTGACTCTCTACACATCGGTCACTTGGTGGGTGTGATGATACTTAAACACTTTCAGGAGTGTGGTCACCGCCCGATAGCGCTGATCGGTGGAGCAACGGGTATGATTGGCGACCCTAGCGGCAAGTCGCAAGAGCGCAATCTACTCGATGAGGCGACACTCAAACACAACCAGCAGGCTATCAAGGAGCAGCTATCGAGGTTGATCGATTTTGACTCTGACGCACCCAACACAGCTAAGATGGTTAACAACTATGACTGGATGAGCGGAATGAGCTTCTTGGAGTTTATTCGCGATGTGGGTAAGATGATTACGGTGAACTATATGATGGCTAAGGACTCTGTGAAGAAGAGATTTAGTGGCGAGGGTGATGGAATGTCATTCACTGAGTTCACCTATCAACTTGTTCAGGGCTACGACTACCTCCATCTCTATGAGCATGAGGGGTGTAAGTTCCAGCTAGGAGGGTCGGATCAGTGGGGTAATATCACCACCGGAACGGAGCTTATCCGCCGTAAGTTGGGTGGCGAGGCGTATGCTATCACCTGCCCTCTAATCACTAAGGCTGACGGAACAAAGTTTGGAAAGACCGAGAGCGGAAATGTCTGGTTGGATGCACGCTATACATCACCATATAAGTTCTATCAGTTCTGGATTAATGTTAGCGACGAGGATGCAAAGAGGTATATCCGTATCTTCACGCTGCTAGATAAGGAGACTATAGAGGCATTGACTGTCGAGCATGAGGCGGCACCACATTTGCGTATACTACAGAACCGCTTGGCGGATGAGATCACAACGATCATACACTCTGCTGAGGAGTTGGAGAGGGCTAAAAAAGCCTCATCGATCCTCTTTGGAGGGGCTACGAACGAGGCTTTGATGAGCATCGATGAGCAGACTCTATTGCAGATTTTCGAGGGTGTACCACAATTTAAGATCTCGAAAGATGATCTAGGCTCATCATTTGTAGATGTCTGTGCTGAGAGGTGCGCGATCTTTGGTAGCAAGGGTGAGTGTAGGAAGTTGATCGCTGGTGGTGGCGTATCGATGAATAAGAGCAAGGTTACAGATGCTGCTGTAGCTGTTGGGGAGTCTGACCTTATCGCTGGCAGATATATATTGGTGCAGAGGGGTAAGAAGAACTACTACCTAATTGTTGTTGAGTAGCGATGATCTACACTATTCAGTTGCAGCAGATGGAGTTTAGGGCTTATAATGG
>JBCQTG010000110.1:0-6279 GCA_047178765.1 Rikenellaceae bacterium
TTTCCCATCTCGGCAAGTCCTGCCACTGTGTTCTGTGTTGTGGTACTCTTACCGATACCACCTTTTCCATAAATTGCAATCTTTCTCATAGCTTTAATTATTTGAGTTTATTTTTAAAATTATTTTCTAATTACTATTTGCATATGCTCTATGACATTGCACTTTGTGTGCCAAAAAGTTTTATTCGGATTAGAATCACCTTGATATTTATTTAAATAGCAATATATCAGCGATTTAAAAAGTGAAATTATTTTTGGTATCCAGATTAACGAATCTACTATCGTTTTTAATATTATTTAAAATCATACATATTCGTAACTTCGCATACCTAAATGTAGGTATATGAATCAGATCGGACATGGTTGCAATACGCCACCCTCAACACGACTCTGCATACGGCATGTAATAACCGTCTGACACCTATCTCTGCGTAATCTGCCAAAGATACCGCCTCGACCACACCCCTTCATATGTGTCGACACAACACTATCGTCACTGCTTTTGAAACCAAAGTTAAGCACGGAGGTAGCCATAGCCTCTATATCAGAGGGGTCATGGCACACCATTATAGTGATACTCCCAAGCATCTTATGCGCCTCGCGAATACTATCGCGCAACGACCCTTTGAGATCCCAATCAAGAGCCGAAAAGGGTTCGTCAAGCAGTAGCATGGTAGGCTCAGAGGCTATAGCCCTAGCGAGAGCTACGCGCTGCTTCTGCCCGCCAGACAGCTGGTGCGGATGGCGCCCCTTCAGTGCAGATATGCCAAAGCAATCAAGCAGATCCATTACTCTAGATTCGTCTCTGCTAGGCTGTGCATATAGCACCTGCTCCATAACGGTCATGTTAGGGAAGAGTGCGAAATCTTGAAACATCAAACCCGTCTTACGTCTTGATGCAGCCTTGTAGATACCTCGATCGGTATCACACCACACATCGCCATTAAACTCCACCACGCCGCGATGTGGCTTTATTAGCCCGGAGATTATTCGCAATAGAGTGGTCTTGCCAATCCCCGAAGCACCCTGCAAGCAGAGAATCTCCCCATCGCAAATCTCAGCCTTAACCTCCAGTAGAGAGCGCCCTCTGACGGTATACAGCGGTTGTTTTATATCAATTTTCAGCATAGTCATTTTGATTTTTACGCGACCTATTATTGAGGCTATAGATCAATGTCAATATAGTTATGGCAATTAGGAATAGTATCAATGAGTATCTATTAGCCTCATCATACTGAAGAGCCTGTACCTGATCGTAAATGGCGATAGAGGCTACTCGCGTCTCCCCCGGAATATTTCCGCCAACCATAATAATAACCCCAAACTCACCTATGCAGTGTGCAAATGTAAGTGCGATAGAGGTGATGATCGAGGGGATCATATTGGGGATTAGGATATTGAAGAATATGTTGATCCTTGACTTTCCGAGTGTCTCCGCAGCGTCACTCAGATTGGATGGGATGCCCATAAATCCAGATCTCAGAGGCTGCATCATAATAGGTAAGCCGAAGATTATACTACCGATCAGGATGCCCTCAAAGCTAAATGCCAAGCGAGAGCCAAACGTAGACTCCCACCACCCGCCAAAAGCGGAGGTGGGGTTATATAGCAAGAGCAGATAAAAACCCAAGACAATAGGGGGTAGCACCATTGGTATGCTAATCAACGCCTCGACAAATGAGCGCATAAAGAATCTGCGATACGCCAATATATAGGCGATAGGCATGCTTATGACAAAGAGTATTAGCGTAGTCCAGAACGCCAATTTGCCCGTAAGCAGTAGCGTCTCGATAAAATCCACATCATTCATAGCCGAACTCCCTCCATATAGCTTTGCACCCCTCTGTAAGGGTAAAATCCCTGAATTTGACCGCCTCTACACTCGCGCCCTTAATCAAAACACAGCTTTGGATTATTGGGTTATAATACCCCTGTGGGATAATATAGGTGTAGCCGCCCACCTCCGCTTTCGGCGATTTGATCTGCGAGAGTGCCACAAAACCAACCTCGGCATTCCCTGAGAGTACATATTGGGCAGCGACAGAGATATTCGCGCCAAAAATTAGCTTTGATTTGATCTGTTCGTAAATCCCTTGATCCTTAAGCATCTCAACCGCACGTGTTCCATATGTTGCCACCGCAGGGTTTGCAACCGATATGCGACGAACATTAGCCATATATAACGCCTTTAAACCCTCTGTTGAGACATCCATCGATCTGCTATACAGCGCCAACTTTCCAGTTGCGTATGGCACAACATCGCCCTCTCCAAATCCATCTGTCTTTAAGCGCTCTGCATACTCCTCATCGGCAGAGAAAAATATGCTAAAATTGGCGCCATTCATTATCTGCTGCACCAAAACCCCGGAAGCCCCGTAGGTGACATTGATTGTCACATCGCTATTCTCTCCCTCATACAAGACCTTAATCCGATCCATCGCATCGCGAACATTAGCCGCTGCTGCAACATTTACCACACTCTTCGCCGCCGCCTCATTAAGGATAAGCGTAGCGATAATCAAGAAAACAAACCGCACCATAATATTAAATATTTTTATATAATTTCATCGCTGCAATCAATGTGCCAAAAGGGCAAATTCAGCAAATAATTAGACAAAAATAGATAAAAATAGCAGATTATTAGCTTGTTGTAAAGATGGAGTTATAAAGCGCGGCACTGCTATTATTAAATATATTTCAAAATAAAAACTACAATTTCAAATAAAACCTACATTTATGTAGTATGCTAGTCAACTATTATATACCCGACAATACATTGCATAATAGAAAAATTTGACTATCTTTGTAATAACACAACAAATCCTATAAATAAAACTACAATCTAAATACTAGATATGAAAAAAATTCTATTAATTTTAACACTGCTATGCACAGCTACATTAGCCTTTGCTCAGCCGGGATTAGCTGAGGCGGGTATTGCAAAGGGGGATATAATACAAGATCTAAGCGGCTACAACTGGAAGATAAAGATGATGCCCGCAGGTGTAGGAGAGAGCCAGAATATCCACAAAATATACCCCGAGGATCTAGAGACCTCTGTATGGATACCCGGAAAAGTCCCGGGCGATGTATATACAGATTTGTGGAGAGCAGGAGCTATCGATGACCCATATTTTGGACGAAACTCCTTTAAGGCTCAGTGGGTGCAGCACTATGAGTGGTGGTACACAAAGCAGTTCTTTGTTCGTGAAAATATCAAAGAGAAGAAGGTTCGCATAGTTTTCGATGGTGTCGATTACAGCTGTGATGTATGGCTTAATGGTGAATACTTGGGTAAACACGAGGGGGCATTTGATGGCTTTGAGTTTGATGTTACAGATTATATTAGAACAGGGAAGAACAACCGCGAGAGTGCAAATATGCTCTTTGTACGGTTGAATCCCCCTACACATATCAATACAGAGCTGGTAGGTGTTAAGTCACCATGGTTTGGGGACTATTGGCGTGACCTCATCCCTATGGGGATCTGGCGCGGTGTTAAAATGGTGGCTAGTGGCAATGTACACATTGATGATGCCTATGCTCGCACAACATTGAGCAAGGATTATAAAAGGGCTACTATAGCGATGGAGGTTACTCTAGCTAACTCCTCTTCGGAGAGTAAAAATATGGAGGTGGTGGCAACGATAGAGGGTAAGAACTTCGACTCATCCCCCCAAACGGTGCGATTTAACTGCGAGGTGACTCCGGGAAAACACACCTTTACCCAAAATATAGAGGTGAAGAACCCTCAGTTATGGACAACATGGGATATGGGCAAGCCGAACCTCTACAGAGCGACCGTAGTAGCCAATGAGGGTAGGACAAATCACGACTCAAAGATCTTTAACTTTGGTATTCGCGAGGTTACATCGGCATGGAACCCCGGCTTTAAAAAGGGGGTAGATGTTAGCTTCCCTCGCACAACTCTTCTCAATGGGAAACCTATCTTCATCCGCTCAGCCTGCTGGGGTGGACCACCCGACATCTTTGTTGGGCGCACTGCTCCGGGGACATATGAGAGACTACTCGTAGCTGCTAAGGAGGCAAATCTAAATAATATACGTATATTTGGATGGCATAACCCAGAGATACCTGAGTTCTTCAATATATGCGACTCCTTAGGGCTATCGGTATGGCAGGATATGATCCCACTCGGATCGGGTAATATCCCCCGCGAAGAGGAGCGGACAAATAGGATCATACAGAGCGGTATCTCTGTGGCTAAACAGCAACGCAACCACCCATCGTTGATTATGATGGAGGGTGGTGAGGAGTACTTCCTACGCACACGTGATGCTAAGTTTGCAAATGATTTCTTGCTACGTCTAGGCGACTCTCTACAGCGATATATACCTATCCCCTATGTACCCGACTCACCATTGACATGCGAGGCGTCATATGAGGCGGGGTATAAGAAGAAGGAGGCTCACCACGCCTTAGCATACTTCTATAATATGGGGCGCTGGTTAGCTGAGGATTGGTATCGCCGACTCTACTACCCAATCATTCCTGAGTTTGCCATCACCTCCGTGCCATCTGTCGAGAGCCTAAAGAGATTCATCCCCGAGGGAGAACTCTGGACACCGGGACCTAGCTGGGGACACCACTGGGCTGATCTCAATAAATTGAGGATACAGAACTACGATATTCATGGTGACGAGATGGTTGATTATGGATTGGAGGAGTTTGTTAATGCCACCCAAATAGCTCAGGGTGTGATCTTCCAAAATGGAGTAGAGTTCTTCCGTAGGCAGAAGCCCAATCTAAGTGGAATAGCACTATGCCACTGGATGACCTACTCACCCGATATGAAGTGGGGTATTATGGATGCCTACCAACAGAAGAAACTCTCGTACGACTACGTTAAGAGGGCTTATCAGCCGCTGCTTATCAACCTCGATTTTGAGCGCCGGCGCTGGCACACCGATGAGGACTTCAAGGGTGCAATATGGATTATCAACGATCTATACAACTCGCATAGCGGATTAATCGCCGAGATGACCATTAAAGATGACAATAACAAGGTTGTCAAGAGTGAGCAATTTGTAGTTAAAAGCGTCGGAGAGAACTGTGCATTTAAACTTATCGACATCTCATGGGATGTATTAAAGAGTATTAAAGATAGGTTCTATGTCAAGCTGTCCCTTAAAGATAAAAGCGGCAAGGAGCTATCAAGCAACAACTACTTCTTCCTAATCGGGGATCAGGCAGAGGCTACCAAGGTGGTTAACGCAATGAATGTTGAGGAGCGAGAGTCTATCTCGAAGTACACAAATGGAAACTACCTACGCTACTTCCCCTCGATAGTTCAAGAGGATGGGCAGAACTGGGAGACACAGAGTGACATACCAAGAGCTAAAGGTTATGGCGAAAAGAGATAGAGCGAAGCATATCCGAAGGGTGGTGTATTTTGTGACTAATGAGTTAAAAGTAACTACTAAAGAGTGTTATGTTGAGCAATACGTACATTTAGGGGTCGCAAATTGCAGCCATCTTTCGCTGAGTAGTTGTACGCGACTAGGGACGCTTGTACCTTTGTGAAAGTACTTTTTACGGTAAATTTGCTGTAAATTTTCATGTTTTATTATTTATAGAGACTATATTTGGAGAACTGTGTCTATATTGCAAATAATTAATACTGCAACAACAATAACATTTGACATAAACCTAAAAATAACAATATCACTTATGAAACTAATATCACTGTTGCTTTTTCTACTTATCTCAATTTTTAATATTAGAGCGCAAGAATTTTCAACTACAGAGGTCGTCGATGGTCAATGGAGCAGAGAGCGTATCAACGAATGGTATGCTCAGCAGGGTTGGTTAGTGGGTGCGAACTACTATCCTGCAACAGCAATCAATCAGATTGATATGTGGCAAAAATCAACGTGGGATCCTAAACAGATTGCAAAAGAGTTGGATTGGGCGGAGTCAATCGGGATGAATACGATGCGTGTATATCTACACGATATTGTCTGGGCAGATGATGAAAAGGGGCTATATAAGAGGATGGATAAGTTCCTCGATATATGTGCAAAGCGAGGCATTAAGCCGTGGTTTGTATTCTTCGATGATTGCCACTATCCCAATCCTCAATTAGGTGTTCAGCCACTACCAGTGCGTGGGTATCACAACTCGGGTTGGGTTAACTGCCCAGCACGTGATGTAGCGTTGCGATATGCTGAGGGCAAGACCACAGCTGCAGATAATGCACAACTAAAGGGGTATGTGCAGCGAACGATTGAACGATTCAAGGATGATGAACGTGTTCTTA
>JBCQTG010000111.1:0-6074 GCA_047178765.1 Rikenellaceae bacterium
CGCCGGAGCATCGATACAGGGGAAACCCTCTGGAATCAACATCTCCATCACAAATCGCTCAGCAAAAAATGGTCTCTGCTCCTCATCAACACCAGCAAATGAGCGAATATTGAATATGAAGAGGTACTCCACAGCCATCCCCTGCTGGTTGAGTCGGGTAATCTGATACTCTATATCCTCGCATCCCGAGAACCGACTCTCTATAATCTCCTGCTCACGTTGCAACCGACGATTGCGTCCCGAGAGCTTCGCTACTCTATCAACCATTACCCCGGATATGGATCTGGAATAATATGCACCGTATCACCATTATCGATGCTATAATCGACCAGCTTCTGGTTGCTCTTTCCGATCTTTGAACGTAACACCCTTATCTCATGTGATACCCCATCCTCCTTAGCAAAGAGGTACTCCATAGGCGCACCACTATAGTCTATAGAGGGGAAATCGAAGATCAACTTCCCATCAACACCCGTAGCATGGCGCACATTATGAAGCAACTGATCGAGGTTAGAATCACTATTCATAACCTTGAACTTCACCTTCTTACCCTTATATATAATGTTCAAAAAGAACTCATCCTTACCCTCTTCCATAGCAATAATTTTTAATTCTCAACTACTATTAGCTCCTCCGACTCACTACTATCCCAGCTGCCAATACCTCCCGACACAATAACACCGTCATGATTTATCCTCACCGTATATATATTGTGTTGACCAGCCTTCAAGATAATATCATAATCACCCAACACCCACGTCACCGTATCATTACACTCCACGCCAAGATCAGTATAGAAAATCACGCATGGCGACTCATGCTCAGTAATTGCATCACCATTAGCCTCCTCCATCGGTATCAACAGAGCCGAGTAGGTGCTACTAGCCCCCTCATAAGGGGTTATACTCATCACATTATCAATCAATTCAAAGCTATTCTCACTCATCGAGTAGCTAGCCTCCGTATAGAAACCCTCCATACTTATCGATGTGATATTACTCAACTCTACCTGCTCACCAGCCTCAACAATAAATGTCAACTTCGCCATTCGGCGATTAAAGGTTAGCGAGACATTGGGGTTACTCTTTGAATATGTCACCCCATTACCTCTTGTCGATGCCTCCATAAAGTCGAGCTTTGTTGGTATCGACTGATCTGAGAGGTCGATAGGATAGCTCTCATCAGTCGCATTCAACAGCTCACTATATGGATAGTAGGCGTAGAAGTCTAGATCGGTACCATCTAACGGATAGTAGAATTTATTATCAGGATCACCTGCATTAGGGGTCAACGATCCATCAGGTGCGGCATCATAGAGTGCGTTATACTTATATGTTGCAGCATCATATATTGCATTATCCTTTGTCACCATCAGACCCACCTGATCGCCACTCTCCCACTGCGTATCACCTACTCGCGAGATAGTGGTTGAGAAGATTGCACTCCCATCCGAGCCGGTGGATGTTGTTGTCCCCTCCTGCTCGCTGCTACACCCCGCTACGATAACGGCTAGTGCTAATGTTGATATAATTACTCGTCTCATCATCATCTATTACTTTTCAACTAACGTTGGTGGTTGGGTAGTTGGGTCTGCTCCTGCAACATATTCATACTCTGTTTGATATGATCCGCTCGTGATATTATTATTCATAGTAGAGACATATCCATTCAATTCACTGTAATCTGAACATGATACTCCATGCGAGGAGCTATAATAATCTCCTGCAAGATAATATGAACAATACCAACTTACATAATAAGAAGAGGAACCAGCAATACTACCAGTAGTACTTTTACCTGTAATTACACCTGAATTATAACATGACGTTATGTCCGTATAATTAGAGCTGTAACCTTGGACATACCCAACAACGCCCCCAATTATACTTGAATTAGGAGCATAGATCGCCCCGTTATTATAACATGCAATAAAATTATCATTCTGGTAAGCCTTGCCGATCACCCCTCCGAAATCAGATCCAGAACTACTACTATCACTAGCGACATACCCTTCATTATAACAAGCGTAAACAGACCCACTATAACACAAGTAACCTATAACACCTCCGACAATAGAAGAGCCTAAAACTGACGCACCACTATTATAACAGTGTTCAATCGCATTGCAAGAATTAACATTACCTACAACACCTCCAACATTCTCAGATCCAGATATAGTCCCCGACTCAACACTACAGTTGTAGATCAATGACTCAGATAAAGCCCCAACCAATCCGCCAATATAATTTGACGTTGAGGTGATATTACAATCAACCAATCTAATATTCTGCAACTCAGAGTAGCTTAGACGCCCAAATAGACTCAAATGATCTGAGTCACTATTAATAGTTAGACCCGAGATCTTATAGTTATTACCATCAAAATAGATATGGTTTAGATTCTCTGAACCCTGTCTAATTGGTGTCCACTCAAAAAGAGTAAGGTCTATATCGTTGGTCAACTCAAAGTAGGTGCTAGAAGAGGGGCTAACACTCTCATAATCCACCGCCATCTTTGCCAACTGATAGCCATTAGAGATCTGATAAGGGGATGACTCCGTACCGCTACCACCAGCATATGAGCTAGCTGCCGCATAGTACCAATTACTATCGTATACCGCTGGCGTACCTGTCGTAATTGTTGGTCCATTCGATCCACTAGTATATACATAACCTAAATATCTCACACTATTCAGATTCCAAAAGGCAATTGCATTATTTAGATATGCAATATTCTCATTAAGTTCAGTGATCGAAGAGACCGAAACACCATTTCCGCTACTATCTGTCTGTGAGGTATAGTAGCAATCCATCACCGCCTCAAGGCTATGGGTCACACCGAAGAGTGCCTCAGAAGATGTTGTTCCCGAGATCGCACCGCTACTATAGCATCCATAGAAACCGCTAGTCTTAGTGGTCGAATTAATATGCACACAACCGATCAATCCGCCTGCATAACCCGTAGAGCATGTGTTAGTGACACCGCCCCAGTTGTAGCAACCAACCATCTGACCATCATGGAAACGTCCCGCAATACCACCTGCATATTTACTTCCCGAACCGCTAGTTATCACATCTCCACTATTATAGCTACAGTAGATAGCTATTCCACGAGTATATGTCTCCACATCATCATCCGCAGCACCACCCAACAGACCACCGATATATGTACCATCGCTCACCGTAGCGCTATTGGAGCAGTTAAAGATCTCAATATCATCAACCCCAGATCTCTGGTAGGCATAGCCCACCAGACCACCGACATAAGATGCTCCACTAACCGTACCTGCAGAGCTACAATTTGCAACCGAGGTATCAACAAGATACCCAATCACACCACCACCATAATTGCTAGTTGAGCTGAGCGCTCCATCAACATGGCAGTTATTGACAAACGAGAGATCAGCACGACCCAACAATCCACCAACACAGATCGTTCCATCCACAGAGTAACCTGACAGTGTGATATTGGCGATAGTTGAACCCTCAACATATCCAAACAGACCCACACTACCACCACCAGCGGTTAGTGGATTTGGCACCTCCACAACCTTCATATTGCTAATTGTGTTGTTGCCTCCATCTACAATACCCTTAAAGATATAGCCATCTCTACCGATCGAACTCCAACTCTTACTCTGAAGATCGATATTATCAGTAATCTCAAAATAGATACCATCGTAGCTCTCACCACCCTCAACATCAGACGAGAGTTTAGCCAGCTGATAGCCATCATTAATCTGATATGGGTCGCCCGATGTTCCGCTACCTCCATCAAACTCCAATGCAGCAACATCAGACCAATCATCGAAGTTAAAGACCGCCACACCCTCAACTAATGTAGGTGCTGAGCTATAACTATATATATAACCATACTGACGCACTGAGTTATAGTTCCAATATGCAATAGCATTATTCAAATAGGCAACCTTAACGGCTAGATCCGTACAGCTCTCACCATAGCCATTTGTCTGAGTACCGCTAGTGTAATAACAGTTCAATACTCCACTAACCCCAGAGACATCACTATGCCCAAAGAGAGCATCAGACGAGATTGTTCCAGAGATTACTCCAGTGTTGTAACAACCAAAGAAATTACTCATTCGACTAGTTGTTGCATTAACATGTACACAACCATTCAAACCACCAGCGTAGCCCGTTGCATTGACCGCTCCGTTATTATAGCACGCCACCATCTGACCATTATAGAAGCGACCTACTACTCCTCCAGCGTAACTAGTATGGCTACTAGATGATGTTATCGTTCCGCTATTATAACAACCATAGATCGATACTCCGCGATAGTGGTCATAGCTATCTGTATCAGCGGCACCACCCAAGACTCCTCCTGTATATGTTCCACCATTTACCGAAGCTGTATTATAACTATTCACCACCTCCGTATCTGCGACATCGTCACTATCACATGCATAACCTATCAATCCACCGATATAGTACCAACTATCACCATCTCCAGTTACCGTTCCGGCAGCACTACAATAGTCAACAACACTCTCAGTCAAATAGCCTACCAATCCACCGGTAAAGTCACCGGTGCTATTAACCGTAACAGAGACAGAACAGTGACTAACTGTCGAACCCTCATTAGCCTCTCCTACAACTCCTCCGACATACTGACCACCTGAAATATCACCACCAGAGATGGTTAAATTAGAGACCGTAGCGCCATAGATATATCCAAACAAGCCCACTCTACTATTCGATCCCGAGATCTTAAGGTTACTAATAGTGTGACTATTGCCATCCAAACTGCCTTTAAATTGGCACGAAGAGCCTCCTATCGGAGTCCACTCATTACTCAATAGATCGATATTATCCGTGATCTCGAAATATATACCATCATAGCTCTCGCCACCTGCAACATCATTAGACAACTTAGCCAGCTGACAACCATTAGCGATCTGATAGGGGTCTCCCTCTGTTCCACTACCGCCATCAAACGCTATCCACGCCATATCTGACCACTCATCGAAGTCTAGCTCAGCCGTTCCTGCGGCGAGTGTAGGAGTTGTTCCTGTGACATATATATAGCTATAGACGCGACCACTATTTATATTCCAGTATGCAATGGCATTATTCATCAAATCTACCTGCGCATTTATATCTGAGCATATCTCGCCATAGTCATTTGTCTGAGTACCACTAGTATAGTAACAGTTCATCACCATATTAACACCCGAAATACTACTATATCCAAAGAGGGCATCCGACGATATTGTTCCCGAGATTGTACCTGTGTTGTAACAGCCAAAGAAGTTACTCATTCGTGTAGTCGTTGCATTGATATGCACACAACCGATCAAACCTCCAGCATGGTCACCCGAGGTTACTTCGCCAGTATTGTAACACGCCAACATTTGACTATCGTAGAAACGTCCTGCCACACCTCCAGCATAGGCAGCACTCTTTGAGGTGGTGATCGCACCCGTGTTATAACAGCCAAAGATTGAGACCCCTCGATAGTGTGAATATTGATCTGAATCGGTTGCTCCTCCAAGAATACCTCCTGTATATGTACCATCAACTACCGTGGCTGAGTTGGAACAATTAATCACCTCAGTATCATCAATATCATCACTATCTGACGCATAACCAATTAGACCTCCATAGTAGTAGTTACCCGTGCTAGTACATGTCACCTTTCCAGCTGAGCTACAACCCTCAACAACACTATCAGAGATAGATCCAGCCAAACCTCCAACTAGATCACCTGAACCATATACATTAACATCAGCATGACAGTTGCGGATAGTAGAGTTACCTCTAGCATAGCCAACAACACCACCCAATGAGCCAGCTCCATAGAGGTACCCATCGACATTGATATTCTCTAATATAGCACCAGAGATATAACCAAATAGACCTTGATGACTCTCTGAGGTATAGACAGTTATATTACTAATAGTGTGGTTACCACCATCAACACAACCCTTAAAGATATGTGAGCTACTTCCGATAGAACTCCACTGCTTACCCATCAAGTTTATATCATCCGTAATCTCAAAGTAGACACCATCATAGGTGGTACCACCAGCAACATCCTTCGACAACTTA
>JBCQTG010000112.1:0-5967 GCA_047178765.1 Rikenellaceae bacterium
CCCCACAACTACAGCGGTCATTCCTGTGCGCCCTCCCGCAGCAACTCCCGAGACACTCTCAACATATGATGTTACAGAGCTTGTACCCAACATTGCACCAACGGTCGTTGCCAATGCATCGGAGAAGAACGCCTCTTTTGCATGGTGTATATTCCCATCTTTATCCACTAGCCCCGATTTGCGAACATACTGCAAAGAGTGTCCCGGCAGTATCAAAGAGGTCTGAAAAGATAAGGATAAATATCACTATGAGCATATCTATTGTAAAGATATTACTAAAGTCCATCTTAAACATAATAGGCTCCAATGAACTAGGCATAGATATTGGCGAAAAACCATCTGGAATTGTCACCACCCCCATAGGTATCGCTATAACCGTAGTGATAAGCATACCTAACATCAACGCACCCTTAACCCTTTTGACCATCAAAACACCTATTATAATGATAGATATAAAGGTTAATAAAACAGGGGTAGAGGATACATCACCCAACTTTGAGAAGGCGCCTCCGCTCACAATAACACCCGAATTAATCAATCCTATAGTGGTGATAAACAGTCCTATACCAATGCTGATAGCGTACTTAAGAACAAGAGGAATAGATCTAATAATCAGATCTCGAATATTGAGTAGCGAGAGGATGATAAAGATTAAACCCTCGATAAATACAGCTGCCAATGCCATCTCCCACGAATACCCCATCTGCGACACAATAGTATAGGCAAAAAAGACATTTATTCCCAGACCCGGAGCCAATGCAATAGGCAGATTTGCCACCAACCCCATCACAACACATGCGACAAAGGAGGATATAGCTGTTGCGGTAAATAGAGCGCCGCTATCCATACCTGTAGATGAGAGTATCGATGGGTTGATAATTAAGATATATGCCATCGTCAGGAATGTTGTGAATCCAGCAATCACCTCATTCCGGGAGTTTGTTCCGTTCGCATTGAGCTTAAAGATCTTCTCTAAAGTCATCATCATATTTAAATTTGCTACAAAGATAGCAAAAAAAATATAGCTACGATATAAAATAATATAGAATGTATTTTTAAAGATCTTTTTATATGAAAGTCTATTAATAAAAAAATTAGTCGACTCCATTCAATTAATACTGAACGAAGTCGACTAATAGTCTAAATTTCAATTATTTATACTCAAACCAATCGAATGTAGCGTTATTATTGCTAGCTGCTCCATTTGATGAGACGTAGACACCCACCATTGGTCCATTGTAGAAGTTCTGCATCAGGTCAGAGATAATCACTAGCGGTGCTGTTGCTGAGATCTTCTCAAGGCTCTTCTCATCACTACCATAGTAGAACGAGACATCCTTGCCATCAGAGACCATCTTAAGCACTACCCCACTCTTTTTGTATGGCGCTCTGAAAAGCTCCTTCTCCTCGCCCTGCATATTTGTCTCCAGAACTACATCACTACCCTTGCGAGTAAACATCATATAGCACTTATCGTTTCTATAGAGTGTCAATCCAGCCTGCTCATCATCACTTGCCGCTTTGAACTCCATCTTTGTTGTCGCCTCGAACTCAAAGTCTCGAATACGCTGAGCAACTAATGACGGATTATCCTTAGCCTTCTTTACCGTCTCTGGGCGTACGTCAATTACCAAACGACCCTTTTGCAAAGTGTACCACTGTGTTGTTGGCACACAGCGCAAATTCCACTTCAAAGCCAACTTATCACCATTAAAATCATCACGTGCAACATCCTGTGGAACAGGTGTCCAAGGCAGGTTGGGACGAGTATAGCTATCGGGGATTTTGCCCTCACCCTCATTTATTATTATTGTCTGGTAGTCACTACGCTCCTCTCTAATAGATGCCTCTCTATGCTCTAGTTTCATTGGAGACAAGAAGGTCTCACGCGATAGGTAGACATGCCCATCTCTAAGGCGCTTACCCAACGACACCATCCACCACTCTCCATTTGGTGTATCGACAAAGTCGGCATGACCAACGGCAGAAACAGGGTAGTCAATACCTAGATGTCTATGTGTAAGGATCGGGTTCGAGTGGTCGGGTATATATGGTCCCAATAGACTCTCGCTATGGAAGATTGTCACAGCATGGTAGAATCCTGTTCCCCCCTCAGCAACCAATAAGATATACTTTCCATCGATCTTATAGAGGTGAGGACCCTCAGTCCACATTGCATTTGAGGCGTGTCCTGTGGTGAGACTCGTGCGCTCACCAACTAGTTTACCCTCCTTAAGATCTAGCTCCTGAATCCAAATATGGTTGTGACCCAACCAGTCGCGTGTGGCTGCATGAGACTGACCGATATAGTAGCACTTACCATCATCATCCCAAAAGATCGATGGGTCGATACCCGGTGCATCGGGTAACCATGTCGGTTTGCTCCACTCACCCGCTGGATCTTCAGCAGTGACATAGAAGTTACCGCCCGAACCTACATTTGTACAGATGACATAGAATAGACCATCATGGTAGCGAACTGTTGGTGCGAAGGTGTTGATTTTGTGATTATAGCAGTAGTCACTCTCCTTCAATGCATAGCCAATTAACTCCCAGTTTACCAAATCCTTACTTTTGTGGATTGGTAGCCCGGGGAACCACTCGAACGATGAGTTGACAATAAAGAACTCATCCCCTTTGCGACAGATCGATGGGTCGGGATGATAACCGGTTAAAATAGGGTTATTGTATGTTGCCTCAGCTGCTGAAACAGCACCGACAACAAAAATAGCCAATGTCAATAATAATCTTTTCATATATATAATTTTATTTTGTTACATATCTCTCCCAGAACTTCTCATGGGAATCAGCTTTCTCGCCGATATTTAGTATCCACCAATTCTCGCAGCAATCTGAGTAGTCAACACCATCAGTGAAGAGATATGACCACTTATGCTGGAAACCATCGGGGAAGTATGAGTCGATAACCTTATCAGCCGCGATCCACAACTGAGCAACTTTTGCATTGCTCGACTCCTTTGCAAGTTTGATCCACTTATCCTCCTTAGCACGATATGCAGGTGTTGAGTATGGACCACGGTCACCCCAATCTTCAGTAGGTTTAGCATTACCATCGTCGATGCTGAAGTATGTCGCCATCTCCTTAACATAGGCTAGATCCTCATCGTCAGTGTGCTTCTCATTCCAGTTGCTGTGCTGTACAACAACGACACTCTCCTTAACCTTTGACTCGGGGAAACTCTTTAGAATCTCCTTGATCCAGTCGGCAGTAATGTTTGACTGTCCAGCCTCCTGAACCCACACCTTGCCACCTTTTTTGATTATTGGTGTAACAACCGCTACAACATCGGCAACGGCACGATCCCAATCCTCATTAGCAGCAGTCCAACTCTTACCAAAGGCGAGATCAAACAACTCCTTAGAGTCTAGAAATAGCCCCTTCTGATTTCCGATCGCTCCCGAAACGGCATAGACCTTTACACCCTTTAAATCGGGATGAAGCATCATAGAACCCAAAGCTGCCTGAGCATGAATATCGTCGGGGTCTGGCTTGCTGTCAAATTGTGCCAATAGAAGATCCTTTTTCTTGTTGAAATAGGGACGGTCAAGATTGTTTGCAAATAGCGTGGTGCTAAATAACAGAGCCACAATGATTGATAAAGTCTGTTTCATAATTTATAGTTTTTGATAGTAATTTAACAATATCTCCTCAGCCATCTTATCAATATTGGGGGTCTTGATCTTTGGAGAGTCAAAACACCCCAGATCCTGATAACCTTGGTCATCAGTGTAGATAATAATTACATTTGGTTGCGCTACCCTATTGGTTGTGGTGCAGGTTATTGGTGCTAAAACGGCAACATAAGAGATTGCTCTAATAGATTTGTTCATAGGTTAACTCTTTTCTAAAGCATATATTTACATAAAGGTGATCTGCAAATTCAACTAAGGCAATACTACTACGCACCCCATACGACACCCTGCATGGAATGAAATATGTGGTGCGAACCAAATAATATAATTGAATAGCCGATTGTCTGTATCATAAAATATATAGTTAGTAGTTTATCTACAAATATATATAAAATAATTTAGACTTTCAATTTATATCATATAAAAAACCACCCCTACACTCAATCTAAATGGTTATTTTACACTATAAACATTTAATTTTACATTAAGACCCCTTGTTAAATATTGGTTGAGATGGAAGAATCTCTCTAGTTAACATTTGGTTTTTAATACTATTTAATCTAACTTTGGACACTTATAACTTTTAGTCTAACCAACCGAGGTAAATTTTATATCGCAGATCATTATGAAAAGACCATCTATAATTATTTTTTTAGCATTAATATCACTTATTATTCCATCAATCACTGAGGCTCAGATAGTATTAATTGGGGATAATACACCTCATGGCACCCTAAATGATGGTGACTTCACTGAGATACGCGCACCATGGAGAAAAGGTGTTATACCCCCATTTTGGAGCGTGGTAAGCAAAGATTCACCCAACGCTAAGACACAGGATGCAACTATTGGGGTCTATTCAGGTTTTCTCTTTAGCAGCAATATTCACGCTATTGTTGAGTCTAAAAAACTGGATACAAACCCTCAGTACCAAACGCCACATGTGGGCGATATTCTAAATTGGGAACTTGGTGCTGATCTAGAGTATCGCTCTAAATCTAGCCTCACGTTAAGTCTAATGTTTGGTGATAAGGAGAGGGTATTAATTGAGAATATAGCACTTGTCGGTAGCGATTGCACGAATGAGATCTTTAGTGGTAGTTATACTGTAACAGCAGAGGATGCTCTGGAGGGTCTGCCCTCAATTAGGATGACATTCAGCTCAGAGAAGGGCATAAAGATATTAGTTGACTATATCAATATCTCTGTATTTAATGAGCAGATGAATCGTCGCCCCTCCCTCAAAGGAGAGCTGTCAGATGGAGCAATTAGGTTGTCGTGGAGTGACCTAAATGCAACTCACAGTGATCTCTTTGCTCTCTATCGCCGCAGGGTTGGATCTGTTGATTATACAAAAATCTATGAGGGGCAGGATCTAAACCTTAACGACACGAGCATTATCTCAGGTGTAGAGTATCAATATGTTGTGACTAGAAAGGGGGAGGTTGAGTCTGCACCATCGAATATGATAATACTAGCTGCTAATGATAGTATAGCGCCAACAGCACCACAAAATGTTCGGGCAGAGGCGTTTGATTCAGAGGTGTTGCTAACGTGGGATGGCTGCAAAGACTCCGACTTTAAGAGCTACTCAGTCTACAGAGATGGCGTAGAGATTGCAAATAGTATTAAACCAACAAGATTTGAGGATATTCTAGCCCCTAAGATGGTTGATAACCACTATACAATATATGCCCATGACTATAGTGGAAATATAAGCGAGGCGTCACAGGAGGTTACAGCGAGGGTGAAGATCGTCACAGGGGCAGCATTTAGCGACTTGATTCTCCCAATGCCTATTGTTGGTGAAATACGTAGTGACCTTTGGGGAGCAGAGTCTGTTCTTCCTCGTGATCCGGAGAATGGCATCGAACTATCCGACTGGTCGTGTTGGGGCGGACGACCAACATATGATCCGCATGATGGTAAATATCACATGATGATTGTTCGTTGGCGCGAGGATGCTCTCAAAGGACACTGGGAGTGGCCCACATCAACAGTTGCACATAGCGTGTCGGAGAGTCCCATGGGTCCATACAGAATCAAACGAGAGATTGCTTATGATTATAAGGGTGGATTGGGACACAATGCAGATATAATAGCGCTGAGAGATGGATCATTTGCTCTATATTCGCTAATTGACTGGGATCCTACGATCTTCACCGCACCGACTCTCAACGGACCATGGACGAGGCTTGGGGTTATGGATATAGACTGGGAGAGTACACACCCACAGAATAGAGATAAGAGCTATCAATATGAGCGCAACCTTACAGGTGTTGAGACTGAAGATGGACGAATAATTATTGTCTC
>JBCQTG010000113.1:0-5951 GCA_047178765.1 Rikenellaceae bacterium
GCTGGTAGCTATCTATCTTTCGTGCAATAACACAAATAGTATTGCTCAATGGGTATTTGCACTAATTATTACACTCTTTCGCAGAAATGTGGTAGTGAGTTCGATATATTTGCTCTTACTTTGTCTAAAACTATTTGTGTGATGAAGAGAGTCTTAATTATATTATTAGCTTTAACTATTGTGGCATGCCATAAGGATTTTGTTGAGGATCAGTTTGTTGATGCTCCACTATCCAGAGGTGGCTATCAAGCGATACATGTCTCTCCAAATGGTGATGATAGCAACGATGGACTTAGCTATGAGACCCCACTGCTAACACTCAGTGAGGCTGTTGCAAGGTGTGATGCAGCGGGATATAATAGTATACTAATGCTTGAAGGTACTCACCGTCAAGAGTTGATTTTAGATAACTACAAGAGGAGTGAAACCTTGACGATAGAGCCATATCCTAATGAGAAGGTTACCGTTAGTGGTCTGGAGCGTATCACCACCGATTGGTCTATACACAGTGGAAATATATATGTTACAGAACCCAATATCAGACCGTGGCAGCTCTTTGAGGGTGGCGAGATGGTTAATGCTGCCCGCTTCCCCAATGTAGATGGGTATATTGAGGATAGCCAACCTCTAGGGACTCTAGGGGCGGTTAATGAGGGTAGCATATTGGATCGTGGACGATGGATAGAGTCGGACTATGGTACATATGATGGGAGTGATAGCTATAATGGCTCGACTGTGGCGGGTAAGGAGTGTGTGATTAGGGGTGTTACGGATGGCTATGCTAAGTTGTCTGATCTGCCATTCTCTGTTGCTGGGGCTGTGGCGATGCTCAATATCGCCTCATATAAGAGCTACTACACCACTGTCGACTCTCACGTGGCGGGGAGTGACGAATTTACCTACTATACATTAGATGACTGGGAGTGGCGTAAGCCACAGAATGCTGCCTTCTATCTTGAGGGTAAGCTGGAGTTTCTGGATAAGGAGGGTGAGTGGTTCTACGATATAGCTACCAATAAACTCTATCTCTACTGTAAGGATGGTGGCAACCCCAATAATAAGGTTATCGAGGGAAAGACTCAATCCTATGCCATCTTTATGACCACTGTTCGGAATATTGTCTTTTCGGGAATCGACTTTATCGGGACAACATTCTATGGAAAGTCGTGTCAAAGTATCTACTTTAAGAGCTGTAATTTCACCTATCCAAGTGCATCGAAGAGGATGTTGCGCGAGGATGAGGAGGGTATGGCTACCAATGGATATAACTGGATTGGGGTATCGAGTCTCTATAGCAGTTGCCACTACAACACCATCGAGAACTGCACATTTAGATATAGCGATGGTGAGGCGCTGGCTATTCAAGGAAACTCAAATATAATTAGGAACAATGTCTTTGAGAATATCGATATTGCATGTGTCAATATGCGTTCGTTGATGGGTTCAATAGTCTTGTTGGGTACAGGGAATATGTTCCAGAATAATGACTTCTCTGTTGGCGCACCATCGGCAACTCTCATTGTCGGCACAGGGGCTATTATTGAGGGTAATAATATGCACAGTACCGGCTATCTGGAGGGTGATGGTTCAGTTATACAGATCCAACAGGCGCAAGCACCATACACCATCGTGCGAAATAACTGGATCCACGATACCGATAGATACGCTATTCGTGTCGACTCACCCGGAGATATTAAAGGTGATGGATTTACAGACCCTGCTGGTTCAAACACCACCATGACCACCTTTGTTGATAATGTGCTGTGGAACTGCAACGGCATTATGGTTAAGGGTGATTACCACCTCGTGGCGAACAACACCCTATTCACTACCTACGACACGAGCTATGAATCTCCCTGCTCAATCACTATATTGGTGGGTGATGGAACGAGTGGAACGGCAAATACTAACACGATGACATATAACAACCTTGCGGATCTTCTCACAGGTTGGTATCGTGACTCTGCAAAGTGGGATCTCTACGAACTACCCGAGCAGACATATAGCAACTATGTTAGTTACTATACAAACAATAAGATCATCACCGACTATATCCAAGATGTGGACAACTACGACTTCAGACCTCTCTACTCCGATATTGTCGTTGGGCAGGGTGCTGATCTCGATAACTTAGTCACCGATGCAGGTAACCTTGATAATACACATGTCAATGAGGATGAGGGGGAGATAGGTGCGTTGGAGTATAACACCTCTAGCTATGTTGTTGTTGGGGCGCAGAAGTCCGCTAGCTCGTCACCTGTTCCTGCCGATGGCTCAACAACCAACTCTGGATCGTTGATGTTGGCGTGGTTGCCCGCATTTGAGTCGACATCATCTAAGGTATATATGGGGACATCGTCAAATGATCTTAGGTTAATTGTCTCGACAGAGTCGGGGTGTTACTATACCGATAAGAGTAGCTATCCACTTAGCGAACGTGTATCGACAATATATTGGCGTGTCGACTGTGAGGTCAATGGGGTAGATGTTACAGGTGATGTTTGGTCGTTTAACCTAGATTAAACGTTAGTATCCCTCATACAATTGATTAAAAATAAAACTATTATAAAGAGATGAAAAGAACCATTTTAACATCGCTGCTTCTGACGAGCAGTATAGCCCTCTCGGCTGCAAACTACTATGTTGCCCCCAACGGTAAGGATAGTAACAAAGGTGCAATTGATTCACCCTTTGCCACTGTAGGTCGTGCATTGAAGGGTGTGCAACCGGGTGATGCAATCTATCTACGCGAGGGTCGCTACCACGAAGAGGTCAAACTCGGTATGGTCAAGGGTACAGCAGCCCAGCCAATACGCATCGAGGCGTATCAGGGTGAGGAGGTCTGCTTTGATGGCACACAGCCTATCAAGGCAAAGTGGACAAAGTATAAGGGTAATATCTACCAGACGAAGCTCGATTTCCCAATCTGGCAGCTCTTTGTCGATGGCAAGAGTATGACCTCTGCCCGCTACCCCAATGGTAACTGGTATGATGGTTCGATATGGGCTGATGAGTCGATGATTATCCCTAGTGAGAAGAGCGTTAAGAACCACTTCTATGGTGATTATCTCAAAGATTTTAACTTCTCGCTTGCCGATGGAGGAGTAATCATTGTCAACTCATCGTCGTGGGGTACATCGCAGTCGATGATTACCAGCCACACTGCTGGTGGTGATAACTTCGAGTTTGACCCATCAACTGTGAAGTATCGTAGCCACAAACCCGATATTGCTCATATGCGCTACTACCTTGAGGGAAAGCTCGAACTGCTCGATTGCGAGGGTGAGTGGTTCTTCGACCCCAAATCAAAGATGCTCTACTTGTGGGCTGAGGGTGGAGTTGATCCATCGACATTGTCTGTTAGCGGAAAGGTTCAGTCATACGCCTTCAGAGGTAACGGCTGCTCTTTTGTTCAACTTCGCGGAATTGATCTTTTCGGAACAACCTTTGCTTTTGCGACAAGTTCAAATATCGCAATCGAGGATTGCAACCTTATGTTCCCAACATATAGCAAGAGGATGTTGGGCAATATTGAAGATTTTGATGTTACTGAGATGACCCCTCCCGGGAAAAAGGCTGTTGAGCAGGGTGATAGTGGCGATGCAAATTTCAGTGTTATCAACTGCCGATTTGAGTATATGGATGGTCCCGCGATTGTTATCTCAGGAAAAAATATCCTCTTTGAGAACTGCCTCTTTGCGGTGATCGATTATAGCTGTGTCTATGGCGATGCAGCGGCACTCTATCTCAATGGTACAGAGAACCTTACATTCCGACATAACACCCTACACACCTCTGGTGCCTCAGCAACGTTGCAGCTTACGGGTCGCTCACTCATCGAGTATAACGACCTCTCAAAGACTGGATATTTGCAGAATGATGGTTCGTTGGTTCAGCTACGTGTTAGTGCTGCCGATGGCTCTATCGTTCGCCACAACTGGCTGCACAACTCTGTTAAGACCGCTATACGTACCGATAATGTCAATAAGCCCGGCTACCCATATGGTGTTAACGCTACGGCATATCGTAACGTCTCGTGGCAGACAGATAGAGGAACATTCTTCAAGGGTGATAAGCACTTTGTCTTTAACAATGTCTGTTTCGATAATATACAGCGTGATTTGATTATCTCTTCAAATGAGCAGATCAATGGTATTAACCACTCGACAATCACGCGTAACAACCTTACTAACACCTTCTCGGGTCATCAATCTGCACCATACGAGAAGTACCCTGTGCCGGGAACAGCCGATCACAACTGGGTAGGATTGGATAAAGATGCAGATATTCGTTCGCAGCTACGCGACCCAGACAACCTCGATTTTAGACCTCGTAAAGGGGCAGAGATTATCGATGCTGGAGTAGTTATTGAGGGAAAGAATATCGACTTCCTTGGCTCAGCACCCGATGTTGGGGCGTATGAGTGGGGTGCAAAGGAGTATTGGATTCCCGGGTTTAGAGATGTCGTGGCGACTGTTCCTGTGCCATGCAACGCTACAAAAACAGCAAAGGTTGATGCCGATCTGATGTGGCTCGGTGCATACAAAGCTACAGAGTATAAGGTCTACTTCGGCTCATCAGCCGATAAACTTAAGCTCATCTCTACCCAGAGTGGCAACATCTGCACACCACCCCAACTCACCTCAGGCAAGAGCTACTACTGGAGGGTAGATTGCAAAGGTGAGCGCGGTGAGAGTCAAGGTGAGGTGTGGAGCTTCACCGTGGAGTAGGCACCCCGTTATGTAAAATAGAGTGAAGAATCTCGCAAGGTCAACTATAGATCTTGCGAGATTCTTCGCTTTGCTAAGCATGAGGTTATATATCTACACTATTATTCATTAACTCAAATATTTTTACTACCTTTGCAGCATGGAAGAGATGATTTACGATGTGATTGTCGTTGGCGCAGGTGCGGCAGGGATGATGGCGGCTGGAACGGCGGCTAAAAATGGCAAAAGGGTACTCCTTCTGGAGAAGATGGAGAAGTCGGGGCGCAAGGTGCGTATCTCGGGTAAGGGGCGCTGTAATGTGACCAATGCGCGTCCAGCAGAGGAGTTTGCTGAGCATGTGCGTTCTGGTGCGGAGTTCTTCTCTGTAGCCTTTGCGGAGTTTAATAACCGTTCGGCTATCCGCTTCTTTGAGCGTATGGGTTGTCGACTAGAGGTTGAGAGGGGCGAGCGAGTCTTTCCAAAGAGCGGCAAGGCGTGGGATGTGGCTAATGCACTGTTGGAGTACTGTGTCGATAATGGCGTGAAGATAATGTATGACACCCCTGTTACTGAGGTGATGGTCGTTGGCGGCAGAGTCTATGGTGTTAAATATATGAATAAGCGTGGCTTCGAGCGTAAGGCTGAGGCTGAGCGAATAATTATAACTACGGGTGGTCTATCCTATGAGGCTACAGGGTCGTCAGGTGATGGATTAGCCTTTGCTGCCGATCTGGGTCACGATATTGTCCCTGTGCGTCCATCGCTTACACCCCTTAGGTCAAATGACCCTACTATAAGAAAGATGGAGGGTTTGATGCTTCGTAATACCCGTGCAACGCTGCTCATTGATGGTGAGGCGGTACGTGATGAGATGGGTGAGGTGACAATCTCCGATCGCGGTCTGGAGGGTGCGGTGATCCTACGACTTAGTCGTGCTGCGGTAGATGCGGTTATTGATGGCAAAAAGGTGGTTATCTCTCTCGATCTTAAGCCGGGTCTCGACCACGAGATGCTCCATGATCGAATAGATCGTGATATTGAGGAGATGGAGCCAACCGATATATTCTTTGATCTACTACGTAGGCTAGTCCCCAAACTACTTGTAATACCTCTTTGCGACCGTGTAGATATTTTCTCAAAGCAGTATATTGAGAAGATGACTGTTGAGGATGTTGCTCGATTGGTGGAGAATCTGAAAGCCTTCGAGGTAGAGATTAGCGACTATGCCCCATTCCCCTTTGC
>JBCQTG010000114.1:0-5800 GCA_047178765.1 Rikenellaceae bacterium
TACCTACTGCTCTTCAGGTCCCGGTGGTCAGTCGGTTAACACAACCTATTCGGCTGTTCGTCTAACGCATATCCCATCGGGAATCGTTGTACAGTGTCAGGATCAAAAGTCGCAGTTGAAGAACTTTGACAAGGCTTTTGAGGAGTTGAGAACACGTATCTTTAACCTAGAGTACTCAAAATATCTCGATGAGATTGCATCGAAGCGTAAGACATTGGTCTCGACAGGAGATCGCTCGGCAAAGATACGTACATACAACTACCCTCAGGGGCGTATCACCGACCACCGTATCAACTATACGATCTATAACCTCTCGGCATTTATGGATGGAGATATTCAGGATGTTATCGATCAGCTGATAGTAGTGGAGAACGCAGAGCGATTGAAAGAGAGCGAATTATAGAGAACGTTGCAAGGCGGCGAAATTTCAAAGATAACGTAGAGGGCTATTTCGGTCACGTACTTTAGTACGCTCCCTCACAGCCCTCTACGCCATCTTTAAAATTTCATCCACCTATCAACGTTCTCTCGCGCGCAGAGCCTTTCGCCTGTCATATATTAATAATCATGAATATATCTCTCTCACAACTACAGTGTCTGATTCATCAGCGGTTGGCGGAGCAATTTACTGCGCCGCTGTGGATTAGTGCCGAGATCTCAGAGATCAAGGTTAACTCCTCTGGACACTGCTATTTGGAGCTTGTTGAGAAGGGTGTGAGCGATGGTTTAGCTAAGGCTCAGGCTCGTGGTGTGATCTGGCGCAGTGCATATTCACAGATCGTAACAAAGTTCAAGGGGCAGACAACAATGGAGCTGCAACGAGGGGTTGCAATCCTTGCTAGGGTTAACGTGAGCTATCACGAACTCTACGGTCTCTCATTGCAGATAACCGACATCGATCCAACATACACAATCGGAGAGGCTGAGTTGAGACGTCGACAGGCGATTGAGAGGCTTAAAAAAGATGGCTCATGGGATATGAACCGGGCAAAGCCTATGGCTACTCTGGTGCGTAGAGTAGCTGTTGTTGCGAGCAGTAAATCGGCTGGATATGAGGATTTTATGCGTGAGTTGGAGCGTAGTAACTACCGCTTTGCTGTCACTATATTTGACTCTGTGATGCAGGGAGCAGCTGCCGAGCAGTCGATCATCGATGCTTTGATAGCTATAGCGAATAGACGTGATGAGTTTGAT
Source organism: Rikenellaceae bacterium (assembly GCA_047178765.1). Classification (GTDB taxonomy): domain Bacteria; phylum Bacteroidota; class Bacteroidia; order Bacteroidales; family Rikenellaceae; genus Alistipes. The sequence continues at coordinate 1,195 of JBCQTG010000114.1, forward strand.
GTTGTGGCGGTGCTTCGTGGCGGCGGTTCGGCGAATGATCTAGAGTGCTTCAATGGCTATCGATTGGCTCTGCACTTTGCCCGTTTCCCGCTACCCTTTATCTCCGGCATTGGACATGAAAAGGATGTTAGTGTTGTAGATCTGGTGGCTCATGTAATGGTTAAAACCCCCACGGCAGTTGCCAATTGGCTAGATGAGAGGATGTTAAACCTCGATGCTCAACTCCAAACAAAGGCTCTAGAGCTTCATAATCTTACAATCAATAGATTGAAAGGTCATGAGCTTAAGTTGAGTAACTATACCAATGTTATCGCTACTCGATGTGAGGAGAGCATAAATAATAACAGACGTATTTTAGTAGATTTTGTTAAGGATCTACCATTGGCTGCACGCAATAGATTGAATATCTGTAAAAGTGAGTGTGAGCAGAGGGCAAAGATGGTTGAGAGCTACTCACCTCGTAAGATTATGGAGATCGGTTTTGCGGTAGTGAAAGCAAATAATAAAGCTGCAACAGCAAAGGGATTAAATATAAACGACACAATAAACATAACTCTAATTGATGGTGAAGTAGAGGCATGTGTCAACAAAATAACACACACATAAGTGTCATGCTGAGCGCAGCGAAGTATCTCGCAATGCTCTTAAACCGATATTAAGAGATACTTCGCTTCGCTCAGCATGACAGAAATATATAAGATTATGGAGAGTAAAGAGCTAACATATGATGAAGCGACAGCGCAGATAGAGCAGATCTTAATGCGTTTTCGCAATAATGAGGTCTCGATAGATGAACTTACCGCTGAGGTTAAGAGGGCAACAGAGCTCATTACACTCTGTCGTAATAGGCTTGTTGCTACCGAAGAGGAGCTAAAAAAGATCCTAGAGTAGTGAAGAGATTAATTAAGTGGCTTCTAAATCATCTTCCCCGACCTCTGATGCAGCGGTTGGCGAGTTTTGGTGTGCCGCTGATTGGTCTACTCTATTTGGGGCGAGGTAAGGAGTGTCCGATCTGTGGCGCTAAGAGGCGTAAGTTTCTACCCTATGGATATAATGTGTCGCGCGAAAATGCACTCTGCCCCAGCTGTCTGTCGTTGGAGCGACATAGGTTGCTCTGGCTCTACCTTCAACATGAGACTACCCTCTTGCAATCAGATCTAAAGGTGCTGCATATAGCCCCCGAGGTGGCATATATTAAGAGGCTACGCAGAGCATTAGGGGGTAACTATATAACGGCAGATCTAGAGAGTCCACTAGCAGATATTCACTTTGATATTCAAGATATACCCCTTGAGGATGGCTATGCCGATGTGATACTATGCAACCATATCCTAGAGCATATACTCGATGAGGGGGGGGCGCTAGATGAGATATATAGAGTTCTCCGCTCGGGAGGTTGGGCTGTGCTGCTAGTCCCTATCGACAGTAGTAGGGAGACAACTTTTGAGGATAGTACAATCACCGATCCGGCAGAGCGCAACCGCCTCTTTGGGCAGTACGACCACTATAGAGTCTACGGATGTGACTACGCTGATCGTCTACGTAACCACGGCTTTAAGGTCGATGAGATCGACTATTTCGATAAGCTGACCCCAGAGGAGCAGAGCCTCTATGCTCTAATGCCCGAGACGATCTTTATTGCTAGGAGATAGACAAATATGTAAAAAAATAGCAGGAATAGTATATAATATCACTACCCCTGCCATTATCACAAGTTATACCTCTCTCTTTATAGTCGCATGCTATCAACTAGGTTGAACTTTATCACTCCGCCGGAGTTCAGACCCCTACCGCGGTCGGGGCGGTGGATGGCGTTGTAGAGATACTCGGGTTCGCCATCGCGCCAAAGGATCTGCACTCGCTCGCAGCGAGACTTCTCTTCCAGCACTGGGTAGTACTTCGCACCATTCCAATGTCCACGTTTTAGGTCACTCCAATTGATTCCATCATCTGAGCTGAGGTAGAGGTTACCCGCCCAATCATAGTTACCCATGTCACGGATCAGGCAGTGAAACATCCCTTTGTAGTAGAAGATATAGGGATCTTCAGTCTGCCCACCATACTCAGCATGGTCGATAAGCGCCTTGTCACCATACTTAACATAGGGACCCTCAAGATTTTTGGCTATCGCGAGTCCAGTCTTACGTCTATCGTCATTGTGGCGATCATGTGCGCGATAGTAGATCCAATACTCACCGTTAGGGTGTTTAAGCATTGTCGGATTAACGGCGCAGTAGCTATCCCACGCCATTGAGTCTGCTGAAATATCGATCACTGGTTTATCAAACCTCTTCCATGGTCCGTAGGGGCTATCAGCGATAGCCATTCCAACCACCTGTAGATTCTCCGATGCCATACCATCTTTTAGCCAGCGATGCTGCTTTGTAGTGTCGTTACTGATATAGAGCAGTACATATTTATCATCGATGCGATAGACACTCGGGTTGTGAACCATGTGACGATCCCACTTACCCTCGCGACCATCGAGGATCGTTCCCAGCTTGCGATATGGTCCCTCGGGATGATCGGCAACGGCGTGTCCAATCTCGCTATCGATTAGCCAACTGCCCTCTCGTTGCCATTTTGAGTAGTAGACATGCACCTTACCCTCATCATCGTAGATAGGTGCGCACCCCCACACTGTGGAGTCAGGTGTTTCGAGGATAAATGTTCCCCTATCAGCTAGACTCGCGGTGACCCATGAGTCCTCCAGCGGTGGGTTTTCTACCTTTTTTTTCTGTGCAACAGCACTATACAGTGATAACGCAATGACAGATATAACTAGAAAGTTTCTTATCATAGTGTAAAAATATTTTTAGCGTAGTTAAGTATATACTCCTTAAACTCCGCCGGTTCAACAATAGTGATGTCATCAATCAATCCAACGACAAAACGTCCCACACCGACAAAGTTTGCCACCTCGACAGATAGTCGCCAGCGTGAGCTATCTATCTGAGTAATATAGTTCTCAGCTAGTGGGTACTCCTCTATCAGAAGGCTATATGACAACATCCCCAGATCGAGAGTAACTCTTGTCGGTGAGTCGCTATTCATCCTGAATATATCGATAAATCCCTCTCTGTGCATCTGCTCATATTGCCACTCGCCGATCATCTCCACATCGCCAATACGTGAACTCTTAAAGAGTTTATTCACCCCATCCTCAGTGTCGTAGCACCACACCTGAACATAGCCGGCGGTAAATGCAAAAGGCTCAACTATACGGTCGCGGACAACTCGTCCGTGAGCCGATTTATACCCCTTTAGAACCACCTTTTGGTGGTTTGTTATAGCCTCTGATAGAGTGTGGATATTTCGCGAGTGTGAGGTGTCCACCTTGCTGGTAATCACCCCATTATCATATATTGATAGTAGCTTGCGCCTCAGCTCGCTCTTAAGCACATTTGTATCATCAATGCTCTCGATCGATTGGCGGATAATTACCGCCTCCTCATCGGTGAAGTGAACCAACTGCGATATATCTTTGAAGTGTGGGGACTCCTTATCGAGTCGCACATACTCGCCGCTACGCTTAATCACAAACCCCGCCTCACGAAAGGTATCTATATATCTATAGACCGTTCGGCGAGACATGCCAAGACGCTCGGCAAGCTCATCAACGCTATATCGAGTGTTGGCAGTGAGGAGCTTCATTAGTCGCAGCAGCCTCTCTATCTTTGGTTGATCCACCCTTTAAACTACTCCTCTACGATAGTGATAGAGAGGATCTTATCACCCTGACGAATGTCATCAACAACATCAATACCCTCTACAACTGCACCGAAGCATGTGTGCATACCATCAAGGTGCTGTGTGTTAGCACGATTGTGGCAGATGAAGAACTGCGATCCTCCAGTGTCGCGACCTGCATGTGCCATTGATAACACTCCACGATCGTGGTATTGGCGAGGTGCAGAGGTCTCACATTTGATCTTGTACCCCGGACCCCCTGTGCCGTTGCCAATAGGGCATCCTCCTTGGATCATAAATTGAGGAATTACGCGGTGGAAGGTCAACCCGTCGTAGAAGTTGTGTGTTGCTAGGTCGATGAAGTTTGCCACTGCGATTGGAGTCTCATCGCTGTAAAGCTCAGCCTTCATTGTCCCCTTCTCTGTCTCGATAATTGCGTACTGTGTCATGTTTTTATTATTTTATTTATTGATTTTTCTGTCGAAGAAAGGGCTTTTAGAGGATGCACTAACGGCAATAGCCATCACCTGCTCAACACCCTCACCACAGATCCCTAGCCTCTGTGCCGCCAGCCCAGCTGAGAACATCACCCTACTATCAACTCGTAGATCAGCCGCCGTAGCACATGCCGAACCGATCGCTATACCACAATCGATAGTGTTGATAGCGCATGGCACACCCTTGCTACGACCTGCACATGTGGCAAAGCCACAGTGTCCACAGTCAAGCCCCTGAGGCTGTGAGCGTGTACCGATAAAGATCACCAACTCACATTGGCGGATATTGATAGCATCACGCAAGAGAAACTTCAGCTCCATCTGCTCCGAAAGAGACTCCATCATCGATGCAATCCTCTCCCTATCCTCATCACCATCAACCATTGCGATCTCAATAATATCCACCCCCTTGCCCTTTG
>JBCQTG010000115.1:0-5683 GCA_047178765.1 Rikenellaceae bacterium
ATACGGCGAGCGCAAGAGCTACGGTGATAAGCCATACGGCGAGCGCAAGAGCTATGGAGATAGAGGGGATAGAAAACCATATAAGCGATCAGCTGAGGGGGGGGATTCATATCCTAAATACAACCCTAATAAGCAGACTGGCGATTTGCGCCTAAATCGTTTTATTGCACAGTCTGGACTATGTTCGCGACGCGAGGCTGATGATTTCATCACTGCTGGTCTAGTGAGTGTAAATGGTGTTATCGTAACTGAACTAGGGACAAAGGTGCAGCCAACAGATGAGGTGAAGTTTAACGATAGTATCGTGCAGGGTGAAAAGAAGGTATATATTCTACTTAATAAGCCAAAGGGATATGTAACTACAAACGATGACCCTCATGCCGATAAGACGGTGATGGATCTTGTCCGTAGTGCATGTACAGAGCGTATCTACCCTGTAGGTCGATTGGATAAGAATAGTGTGGGGTTATTGCTATTTACCAACGATGGTGATATGACAAAGCAGCTTACACATCCATCACACCAAAAGAAGAAGATCTATCAGGTAGCTCTAAATAAGCCTCTTACGCGTGCCGATATGGATACGGTAGCAAATGGTATGACGCTTGAAGATGGTGAGATATATGCCGATGCAATATCATATATTACAGAGGAAGATAAGTGTGTGGTAGGTATCGAGATCCACTCGGGTCGTAACCGTATTGTACGCCGAATTTTTGAGCATCTGGGTTACTCGGTATTGAAGCTCGATAGGGTCTACTACGCTGGTCTAACAAAGAAAAACCTCAAACGTGGGGAGTGGAGATTCCTAACGCATATTGAGGTACAGCGCCTGAAATCAGGTCGTTACGAATAAAAAACAGTAAAATTAAATTAAAATAAAAAAAGATGATTACATTTCTTCAGGTGGCAGAGGAGCTAGTAGCACCAGAGCCATCAATGATTCAGAGTTTGCAACCATTTATTATGATTGGTCTTATGATCCTTGTTTTGTGGCTCTTCATGTTGAGACCCGAATCAAAGCGTCGTAAGGAGATGGCAAAGTTCCGCGAGGCTCTTAAAAAGGGTGATAAGATTGTTACTGCTGGAGGAATCCACGGTACAATTAAAGAGGTTAAAGAGACAACTCTAATGGTTGACATCGACACCAATACAACAATCAAAATCGACAAGACAATGGTAGTAGCTGACGCAGCAGCGGCAGCAGCACAGGCTCAGAAATAGAGCTGCTCTCGATAGAAAAATGAAGGATCTCGCCGAAATAGGTAGAGATCCTTCTTGTATTGTATATCTTAGCGAAATAGGCTGGGGCTGCCCTACGCGGGCGGCGGCGGTTTGCCAACCGCGGGGCTAGCGAGATGCTCTGCATCTCTTTCTTGTTGCACTTTTGGGCATATAACTTCGTTATATGATTTTAGTCCTCTGTAGTTTAGACTCAAATAAATTTGGTCTAAACTACAGAGGACTAAAATTTCACAAACATCTTTCAGCTGTTTGCACCCAAAAGCGAGAGAGTAGCCAACAAAGTTATTACACTCGAAAGTGTATATTATAGAGATATACTTTAGTAGATAATATTCGTAACAGATCTTTCGCTTTGGACTCAAACACCTTTAGGTGTTTGTAAGTTTTGATGCTCATTAACTTAGTCAAGTTTACTTGAAATAAGTTAATGAGCATCAAAACGTTAGAGCGTAGCTCTAAGTCCAAATCGCAACAAAAGAAGAGATGCAAAGCATCTCGCCAGTCCCCCGGGGGTCACCCCGGTCGCCGAAGGCAGCACTTGGTGCTTGTTAGTAAATATGTCTATCTATAGCAATCCTAGCTCTAATAATGTCTCTTCAGACATCATTGTTCTATCCCATGGGGGGTCGAATGTCAGCACTACATTAACCTCGCTAACACCGGGGATCTTTCCCACCTGAGTATTAACATCGTTCACCATCTCCTCTGCCATTGGACAGTTGGGGGCAGTGAGGGTCATGCGTATATCAACCTCTCCCGAGGGGTTATAATCAATATCATAGATTAAGCCGAGGTCGTAGATATTAACGGGGATCTCGGGATCATAAATATTCTTTAGCGTTAAGACAATCTCACTCTCAATCTTCTCTATCTCTGCTGGGGTCATAACTTTAGTTTTTTGCATTATTTATTGAGGCATAAGCCATTGCGTATATTCTCATCTGCTTAACCATTGAGAGCAGACCATTACTACGTGTAGGTGATAGATTCTCGCTTAGACCTATTGCATCGATAAAGTAGAGGTCGCAATCGATCACCTGCTGGGGTGTACGTCCGTTGAGTACCTTTATTAGCAAAGAGATAATCCCTTTTGTTATTATAGCGTCGCTATCGGCGGTGAAGTAGATCAAACCATCCTTAAGCTCGGCATTGATCCAAACTCTTGACTGGCAACCCTCGATCAAGAACTCAGGTGTACGCTTACTATCATCAATTACGGGCAATTCGCCACTCAACTCAATGAGGTAGTTATATTTATCTAACCACTCATCAAAAAGCTCAAAATCCTCTATTATTTGCTCTTGTATTAAATCTTTAGCCATCTATTCTCTTTTTAAAATACTCCGTTTCTATACTTAAATCAACCTCTTTGAGGCTCTCTATTTTCTTTAATTGTTGTTGGCAGAAGGTTTTATACCCATCTGAAAATGGATCACGTGGTCGGTGTTCGGTTGCCTGAATAATCTTCTCAACCTGAGACATACACCTTAGCGACTCTGCCGATAGCGCTGTGCTACAGAAATGCTCCCAGATATACTCCTTTGCCATATTTGATATGTGGAGCATGTCGTTGTCATAAAACCTGTAGTCTCGCAGATCATCCATCATAATCTCATAGGCGGGGAAATAGTGCAACTTATCATACTTTGATATTAGTTCATCTATAGCCACCCTGAGCGTCGCCTTGCTTAATGAGTTCTCAGCCAGACCATCTGCAATGTGTCTAATTGGGCTTAGTGTTATAATGACTCTCTTCCCACTTAATTCATTCTCTATCAACTGAGATAGTCGATCAACAATCTCATCTACGCTTACTCTCCTGCGAATAAATAGCTTTGGATGTTGTTTATGGCAATTAGCTACTATTCGACACCTCTCCTTTAACTCATATACATAAGCCGTACCCAAAGTGAGAATAACCCAATCTGCCTCACGCAGAGCGTGATGTGATGAGGCTATAGTTTGATTGATCCGATTGCTCATCACCTCTCGATCAGAGCAGTTGAACATTGAGTGGAAGTCGTAGTGAAACAACACATCGCTGCCCTGTTCAATCTGATCTGTAGAGATCAGCTCCATAGCCCCTATTCGCCCAATACTTTGGGCAATAGAGATCGGATTAAACTGTGCACCAAAGGGGTTGACCACAGTGTTGAACTTCGAGCGTTTAAGCCGCTCGCCTATAACCTCAGCAAAGCATGAGCCAAAGGTAACTACCCTACTTGAGTAGTTGACCTTTGGCTCAAAAGGATTTATCTCTATTTCGGTACGAAACCGCATTATTTGATTGCAGCGTCAATAGCCGAGCAGATTCTCTCCAAAACCTCGTCCATTGTTCCTAGTCCGTTAACTGCCACATACTTATTCTGCTTAGTGTAGTAGTCGGCAACGATTGCTGTCTGCTGGTTGTATACCGCTATTCGGTTGCGAATAACATCCTCAGAGGCGTCATCTGCACGTCCAGAGTCCTTACCGCGAAGCAAAATTCTCTTAACCAACTCCTCCTCTGGTACATCCATGTAGATCATAATATCTACACTCTCGTCAATCTGAGAGAGCATAGTGTCGAAAGCCTCAGCCTGAGCTGTTGTGCGTGGGAATCCGTCGAAGATATTTCCCGCAGCACCTTTGTTCTCCTCTAGATAGTTCTGGATCATTGAGATTACAATCTCATCTGGTGCTAACTGACCTGTGCTAGTATATGCTACCATGCTCTTGCCTAGCTCTGTCTCGCGTGAGATCTCACCACGAATAACGTCACCTGTAGATACATGATTGATGTTGTATCTCTCCTTTAACTTAGCCGCTTGGGTTCCCTTACCACATCCGGGAGCTCCAAAAAGTACGATGTTTAACATTATGATATATTATTTAAATTTTTTTTTCACTGCAAAAGTAACTCTTTTTTTTATCTCTACCAAAAAATCAACTTACATAATTTGTAACGAATAGGTACTCTCTCGCCAATTATCGCTATAGCTCTACACTCTGTTTAATGCCGCTAGCAGAGGATAGCTGTATAGTCGTTGATCTCTCTCTCTGGCTCTTGCTGTCGCTACCGAGAACGATCAATGCCCTACCATTATAGGTTACGATCTTATTCGTTTTATGGTTGCCAACAAAGGTGTCGGAGCCATTGTCAACACCTGCAATATAGATGTCACTATCAGCGGGAAGAGTTATGGTAATCTGCTCATCGCTATCGACTACTCGTGTGCCATTAGCATCTAGTAGAGTGACCTCAATACATTTTTCTGCTTTATTAACATCAAGCCCCAGTTGAGTAACCTTTCCAGATGTTTTGAGCGAATAGCGTGAATGCTCCTTACCATCCTCTGTAACTCCTACAGCAACCAACTCACCCTCAGAGTATGGTATCTGCCACAAGATAATATTCTCCTCCGCAAAATCACCCCTACTCTTTATACCTAGCGACTTACCATTCAATAGTAGCTCAACCTTTGGTGCATTGGTATAGACCTGAACAACAATCTGCTCCCCATCGGCATACTTCCACCTATCAAAGAGTTCAAACCACAACCATTTGCGTAGTGGGTCTTTACGGAACACAGTCTTGAACGAGCCATCTCCCTCCAACTTAAACTCGCTCATCTCGGCTGGTGTAGTTCCAAAATATGTTTTTGGGGCGTCGTTCCATAGGGTCTCGAAGAACTCTCCACGAGGCGTCTTAAAGCAGGCAAAGTCAAAGAGTGAGTATGTGCCTCCCTTTGCAGGATAGGGTCCATTCTCCCCCATATAGTCGATTCCTGTCCAGAGGAATATTCCGGGGATGTAGGGTTTGTCAGCCACCGCAGCCCACTCATAGTACTGTCCAACATTCTCTGAACCGAAGATTAACTTCTCTGGGTAGTATTTATGGTGTGACTCGTAGTAGGTATCCTTATAGTTATACCCCACAACATCCAGAGCATCTGTATAACCAGAGATACGGGCAACCGAAGGTATCACAACACCTGCCGTTACCGGACGTGTGGTGTCAGCCTCTTTAACCCACTTTGCAAGTAGGTGGGCAGTCTCAGCTAGCTCATCCTTACCTCCCGACTTCTCAGCAAAGCGTGCCTCGGTATTTTTGCTATCTATCTCAGGATTACCGGTAAACTCCAACCCTATATACCCTTTGCGATCTAAGCTCGATGCCCAATAGTAGGGGTAGGTCCACTCAATCTCATTTCCAATGCTCCATAAGATTACCGATGGGTGGTTATATCCTCTGCGTACAAAGTGCTTAATATCCTGCTCTGCACGCTCATCGAAGTGTGCGGAGTACCCCATCTGTAGTGAGTCGGGAAGTCCCGATTTCGAGCGCTGTATAATCCACTTATCCTTAGCTACTCTCCACTCATCGATAAACTCATCCATCACCAATAGACCCATCTGATCGCACATATCTAGTATCGACTCAGAGTGTGGGTTGTGC
>JBCQTG010000116.1:0-5486 GCA_047178765.1 Rikenellaceae bacterium
CATGCAACCTTGTATCCATCCTTTTTTGAACCCTGAAAACCCGGGGCTTGAACGGGTATTGTTGTGACACCTGTCTTGTCTGTCACCTCTCGACATATCCTCTCGACATCGTCACCTATCACACCTACAATACAGGTTGTGTAGACAAATGCCGCCTTAGGATTGTGTAGCTCGATGAGTTCGACTAGTGAGGCGTATAGCTTCTTCTCGCCTCCAAAAATAACATCCGTCTCATCAAGATCTGTAGAAAAACTTGTTCTGTGTAGCTCTGGTCCTGACGACAAGGAGCCACGAATGTCCCATGTGTATGCCGCGCATCCGATGGGTCCATGAATTATGTGTAAAGCATCAGCAATTGGATATAGCACAACTCGTGACCCGCAAAAAACGCAGGCTCGTTGGCTCATACTTCCAGCAAGACTCACCTTGCCAGCCTGAACAGTTGGTGCATCTGCGCCACTTGTTGAGACCTGCCTCTCCCTCTCTTTTAAAATGTGAGTCATAATATTGATGATTAAAGTTCTTGAAGATCATATCCGCGAAGGATAGATCTTCAAGTTAAAAATAAAATTACATCTGGAACTCTATTGTCTCCTCGGTACAGTTGCGATCCCTATGTGAGAGCAACTCATTTAGAATAGATGTCACCATATTTGCAGCCCCTTTATAACCAGTCTTTGCAAAGTAGTTGTGACCTGCACGATCGGCAATTGGGAATCCCATGCGGTAGAATGGCGTATTCTCGTCACGTGCGATATACTTACCATAGGTGTTACCGATCAAGAGATCTACACCTTCTTGCTTGATCCACTGGTGAAGCTGGAACATATCGGCATTTGCACCACTCTTCCACTTAGCCTCAGGAATATCTTTCAGTAGCTCCGCCATGCGATCATCAAACTCCTTACCGGGGGTACCTGTAACGATATATACAGGACGCATATCCATCGAAACAAGGAACTCTACCATAGGAATAAGTGTGTCTGGGTCGCCCCAAAGAGCTACACGCTTGCCATAAAAATGGACTGAAGTATCTGAGATCAAGTCTAGTAGCTGTCCGCGCTCATATGTCAACTCATCAGCAACAGGCACATTTGCATGGCGACTGATAGAGGTCAAGAAGCGGTCGGTAGCCAAGAATCCGATTGGTATATCCAACACCTCGAATGGCACTTTGCACTGATTCTCCATCTTGATGCAGGCATCCTGAGTTGTGTATGAACCCAAACCTACCGACACCTTGCTATCTCCTGTTAGACGAATATCTGCAACCTTAGCACCTCCGTTAGGGTACATCCTATATGTTCCTGTCATTGGACCATCGAGAACTCCCGACATATCAGGGAACATAAATGTACGACTCTCCATCACCTTGCACATACGCTTGATCTCCACCTGATCCGATGGCTCCATCCATCCTGATATTAGGTTGATGACATTACGCTTTTTACCTGTTTTGGTAGCGAACGACTTCACCATCGAGGTTACCTGATTGGCATATCCTGTAACGTGAGTACCTACGTAACTAGGTGTATTGCAATATATAACCTCTTTTCCCGCTGGGATTTTTCCATCCTCCTGCGCCTTTGATACGATCTGGGTCAAGTCATCACCGATAGTCTCCGAGAGACAGGTTGTGTGGACTGCGATAACCTCAGGGTCGTAGGCTGAGAAGATAGTATCGATCGCCTGAACTAAGTTCGCTGAACCTCCAAAGACTGAAGAACCCTCAGAGAATGAACTTGTAGCTGCCATGATTGGCTCTTTAAAGTGGCGGGTGAGCGCACTTCGGTGGTATGAGCAGCAACCTTGCGAACCGTGGCTATGTGGTAGGCAGCCATGGATACCGAGTGCTGCGTACATCGCACCGACAGGCTGGCAGGTCTTTGCTGGGTTGACCGTCAGAGCTTTTCTTTCGATCTCCTTATCTGTTGTGTGTCTTAGTAACATAATTTTCTTCCTGTTAAAATTTTCAAAAAGTTGATAGGTGGATGAAATTTTGTGCATCGCAAGTTGACGGAGAAGGGAGCGTACTAAAGGTACGTGACCGATGCCGACAGCTTGGGATGTGCAAAATTTCGCCGCCTTGCAACTTTTTAGTTGATTACGTATGATGCCTCTACATAAGCCTCGCTCTCCCAAGGTGCTTTCAAATATTTGCGAAGTGAGCTGCATGAGATCATCTCGATGTCGCGGTAGAAGTTGATCGCTCCTGCAAATCCTGCATATGGACCACCTGAGTCGTAGTTGTGTAGCTGCTTCAATGGAATACCCATCTTCTGAACTACATACTTCTCCTTGATTCCTGCACAGAAGATGTCGGGGTTGTACATCTCGATGAGCTTCTCCATCTCGTAGTGGCTCAAATCATCGATAACCAATGTTCCCTTCTGCATATCTGCCATCAACCCCTCGTAGTCGTTAAACTCTGCACCATTCGAGATCTTTGTCAAATGCTCATCTGACTTACGCTTGTTGTAACGCTCCTCATCTTTGTAGACTGTGATCTCCTCGATATTACGGCTATCGGCATCGATCTGGATTGTTGGAATCACGCGGCGACCCTCGTAGTCATCGCGGTGACCGAACTCATATCCAGCAGCAAGGATAGTCATCCCCAACTCATTGAATAGCTCCTGATAGTGGTGGGCGCGTGAACCTCCTACGAACAACATCGCTGTCTTGCCAACGGTCTTTTTGCGAGCCTCCTCGGCTGCTGCGTTAACGCGAACCATCTCCTCGGCGATAACCTTCTCAATCTGGTCAATAAGCTCCTGATCCTCAAAATACTCTCCGATCTTACGAAGTGACTTTGCTGTCGCCTCAGCACCGATAAAGTTACACTTTGTCCATGGAATACCAAACGAGGTGTTGAGCATCTCTGCTACGTAGTTGATAGAACGGTGACACATCACAAGGCTCAAATCGGCTGTGTGGGCGCGCTCAAACTTCTGCATTGTTGCATTGCCCGACATTGTTGCGATAAGTTCAATTCCACAACGATCCATCAAATCCTCAATCACAAAGGCGTCACCTCCGATGTTGTACTCTCCGAGTAGATTCACACGATACTTATGCTTGCCCTCTATAGTGTCATCCTTGCCGATACAGTTCTTATATAGCTGATTGTTAGCGATGTGGTGACCGGCTGACTGCGACACTCCACGATAACCCTCGCACGAGAAGCCGATGATATTTACTCCGGGGAACTCCTCCTCCATCTGTCGAGCTACGCGGTGAACATCGTCACCAATCAAACCCACTGGACAGGTCGAGAATACTCCGATCGCCTTAGGGTTGAACAGCGCCATCGCCTCACGGATCGCCTGCTTTAGCTTCTCCTCACCACCAAATACGATGTTTGAGTCCTGCATGTCGGTTGAGAAGCAGTATGGGATGTAGTTCTCCGCAGTGTCGGTCTCTGGGCGAGTCTGGTTGCGGCGAGTGAGCCATGAGTAGAATCCACAACCGATAGGTCCGTGCGTAATATTTACGATGTCTCGTGTAGGACCCATGATTACACCCTTACAACCTGCATAGGTACAACCACGCTGTGTGATAATTCCCGGAACGGTACGCACATTGGCTTGGATCTTTGGGATCAGATCGGGGTCGTTGATAACGATCGCCTTAGCACGCTTTTTTGCAACCTTTTTCGGATAGATCTCAGTTACCGCCTCGGCAAACTGAGATAGGTCTGGTAATATTTTTGTCTCTTCTTTCATAGGAATCATCTGTTAGTCGAGTGTTATATTTCCAGTCTCTCCCGTGCGAACACGGACTGACTCGAATGTGTTGACTACGAAGATCTTACCGTCGCCACTCTTACCCGTTTGGTTAACTTTCATAATTGTTTCAACTGCCAAATCCTTCTTGTCGTCGCTAACAACGAGCGTTATCATGCGCTTAGATTTGAGGCGTGGGATCTCTTGGATATGCTCGTAATGCTCTGGGTCGATACCCTCTGCACGCTCCTTGTCACCATGACCCTTGCCACGACCCACAACCGGAAGGGCTGTGAATGATGGGAGATCAACCGCAGAGAGAGCCTCTTTGGTCTCGGTCATCTTGGCGATACGGATTATTGCCATTATTAATTTCATAGTAATCTTTTTTTAACGTGTAATGTTTTTGTAGAGTTGATAGGTGGATGAAATTTTGTTCATCGTAAGTTGGCGGTTGAGGGAGCGTACTAAAAGTACGTGACCGATGCCGACAGCTTGGGATGTGCGAAATTTAGCCGCCTTGCAACTTTACATCTCCTTGAAGCCTGATGAGATAGTGTAGGTCTCTTCAACAGGCGTTACGAAGATCTTACCATCTCCGAACTGTCCTGCTGCGCTCGAACGAGCTGAGTTCATAATTGTCTCTATGACAAAATCCTTATCCTTCTCCTTGATGGTAATCATCAACATCTCCTTTGGAAGCTCATCGTAGGTTACATTTCCCGCCTTGATACCACGCTGCTTACCACGTCCATATACAGAGATCTTTGTTACAGCTGGGAATCCTGCGTCCATCAACGCCTTCATTACCACTGCCGATTTCTCTGGTCTTACTATTGCTCTTATCAAATACATAATCTTAAATTTTAATTTTTGTTTTACTTTTTTCAAAAGTTGGTAGGTGGATTTCGCCGCCTTGCAACTTTTGTTAGTTCATGATACCGAATGATACTAGGAGTGTTTCAAGCTCCTCCATCTCAAGTGGTGTAGGGATCACGTGCATTGTATTGTCGTTGATCTTCTTCGCTAGTGCGCGATACTCATCAGCCTGTGTATGCTCTGGGGCGTAGTCGATAACTGTCTGGCGGTTGATCTCAGCGTGCTGAACCATGTTGTCACGAGGAACGAAGTGGATCATCTGAGTACCTAGCTTCTTTGCGAACTCCTCGATCATATTCGCCTCATTGTCCACCTTACGAGAGTTACAGATCAAACCTCCCAAACGAACTGTTCCGACCTTGCCGAACTTAGATATAGACTTACAGATGTTGTTAGCAGCATACATCGCCATCATCTCTCCCGAACATACGATGTAAACCTCTTGCGCCTTACCATCGCGGATTGGCATTGCGAAACCTCCACAAACAACGTCTCCCAATACATCGTAGAATACATAGTCGAGGTGTTTGTCATCATCGTAAGCACCCAGCTGCTCCAATAAGTTGATTGATGTGATGATACCACGACCAGCACATCCTACACCCGGCTCTGGACCTCCTGACTCAACGCAGCTTGTGTTCTTAAATCCCTCTTTCATTACATCGTCTAGATCAATATCCTCACCCTCATCGCGAAGAGTATCGAGAACTGTCTTTTGAGCCAAACCGTGAAGCAATAGGCGAGTTGAGTCCGCCTTTGGATCGCAACCCACGACCATTACCTTCTTTCCCATCTCGGCAAGTCCTGCCACTGTGTTCTGTGTTGTGGTACTCTTACCGATACCACCTTTTCCATAAATTGCAATCTTTCTCATAGCTTTAA
>JBCQTG010000117.1:0-5442 GCA_047178765.1 Rikenellaceae bacterium
TCAGCCACTACTACGACAAAGCTACCGACCAGCTAACATTCGTAGCCTTAGCTGCTGTTGAGTGGCAACCCGATGGCGAGACCATAACCGATAAGGCAGGTGGCGTATTCCGCAGCCTCGACCGTGGCAAGAGCTGGGAGTGCATCAATGGAGATCTAGCTATCGACATGACCCAGTTCAGCAAGAACAAGAGTATCATGAAGGGATATATCCACTCTGGAGCCTACTACTTCTCGATGAAGGATAACGACTTCGCCAGCAAATACCCAAAGGCACCAACAAGCATAATGCCCAACTACAACCAGATAGAGGTTGACCCCAACGACCCCAACAATATATACATTATTAATATGTACGCCAACCTCTTCCGTGGCAACTTCATGCCGGGTCAGATGTGGCGCACCACCGATGGAGGTAAGCACTGGTTCGTAGCATTCCGCAACGGTCGCAACTGGGAGTCGGGCGGAGATATTGAGTATTGGAAGAAGAGGGGTAACCCAACTGGGAATAACGTCACCTTCCAATATCTTGACAACTGGATGAATCGCTACCCATACGACCCTAAGTCTACAAACTTTGCCCGCTTCAACTGCGATGGAACGATCCTCCACTCACAGATGTCGAAGATCTCGGTATTCTCTTATGACAAGGGTGATACATGGGTAGATATTGATGATGTTAGACTACCGGGTGAGCTTAAGACCTTTGTTGGTGCAGGAAATAGCAACCTTCCCGGACACGGCTTCTACCAAGATCTACGACTCCCCGGACAGGTGTTCTGTGCTGCGGGAGAGAATAGCCTCTGGATCACTCGTGAGGGTGGTGAGAGTGTTCGCCCGGGCGCTCAGGCGGTCTCTGTACACACCTTCCAAGATGCCGAGCAGTCGTTGAGCTGCTACGTCATCCACCCTCAGGACACAACAATTAGATATGCTATGTTCTTCCGCCAACATGCACGTGGAGAGCTACTCAAAAGCACCGACAACGGTAAGACATGGAAAAAGCATGGAGTTGGAGTACCTGAATGGGAGATTAAACAACATAGCGGCGACCAACCATCGCATCAGCTAAACTTAATGATCGACCCCAATAATCCAGACAATATGTACTTCTG
This sequence comes from Rikenellaceae bacterium, assembly GCA_047178765.1. GTDB lineage: Bacteria > Bacteroidota > Bacteroidia > Bacteroidales > Rikenellaceae > Alistipes. The sequence continues at coordinate 1,115 of JBCQTG010000117.1, forward strand.
CGTACCTAAGAGTGCAAAGATGAATGAGTATGTAGGTGACTCAGAGGCTGGCTTTGGTGTCAACAGATCAACCGATGGAGGGGCAACATGGAGTCCATGCAACACCGGTCTACCTAAACCATTTGATGTCACAGCAATCTGCTTCGACCCAAAAGATAGCAACACCCTCTACGCCACAGCACAGGGCGTTGGCGGAGGCTTGTTTAAGTCTATTAATAATGGAGCTAGCTGGGAAGAGGTTAAGTCGACACGCAAATATAAGTTTGAGTTTGGGATCAACGACATCCACTTTGATGTTGATGGACGTGCATATATCACCTCTGGACATAGACGCTCTGAGGGCGGTGGAGCATGGGTTAGCGAGGATGGTATGAAGAGCTGGAAGATGATCTTCGACTTCCCCTACACATTCCGCATTGAGACGGCACACTATGACCCTAAGATCATCATGCTCTCGACACTACCTAGCATCACAAACGGTAGCATCAACGCAGGAACATACCTCTCGAAAGATGGTGGCAAGAGCTGGATTAAGTTCAACAGCGGCAACGGACAGTCGGATAGGGTAAACGACATAGCTATAGACAACTATACAAAGAATAAGTTCTATGCCTCTACCTATGGCAGTGGCTGGTATGTCGCACAAGGCAAATGATAATTTAAGAATCTGTTTAAATTTTTCTCACTTAAAAAAATTTAAATAGATTCTTAATCATTAAAAAAATTGCCAATAGTGATATTTTTTAATAAAAAAGTATTATATTTGTCGCTCATATAAAGTTTATCTTCCGACTTGGGTTAAAGTCGGAGGGTTTGAGCGATTAATTTAATAAAATAAAAAGTAAAAGGATTAAATCTTATGAAAAAGCACAATTTCAACGCGGGACCATCGGTTCTACCGCAGGAGGTTCTCGAAAATGCAGCAAAGGCAATCATCGATCTCAATGGGTCGGGGCTATCCTTGCTTTCGATCTCCCACCGCACAAAGGATTTTGAGGATGTGCTTGCTGAGGCTAAGGGGTTGCTTAAAGAGTTGCTCAATATTCCTGATAACTATAAAATCATCTTTGTAGGTGGTGGCGCAAGTACTCAGTTCTTCAACATCCCAGCAAACTTCTTGAAGGGTAAGGCTGGTTACATCAACTCTGGTGTATGGTCTAAGAAGGCTATCAAAGAGGCTAAGTACTACGGTGAGGTTGTTGAGATTGCATCTTCAGCAGATACTAACTTCAACTACATCCCTAAAGGATACACTATCCCTGAGGGTCTAGACTATGTTCACATCACTTCGAACAACACTATCTACGGTACTGAGTACTTCACAGACATCGACTCTCCAGCACCACTTATCGCTGACATGAGTTCAGATATTCTTAGCCGCGAGATCGACATCACTAAGTATGCGATGATCTACGGTGGTGTTCAGAAGAACCTCGGACCTGCTGGTGCTGCTGTTGCAATCATCCGCGACGACATGTTCGACAAGGTTGTTCGCGAGCTTCCATCGATGGTTGCTCTTAAGACACACGCTGACAACGACTCAATGTACAACACACCTCCAGTATTCACAATCTTCGTTATCAACGAGGTATTGAAGTGGGTTAAGGCACTAGGTGGAGTTAAAGAGATGAACCGCATCAACTGCGAGAAGGCAGAGCTACTATACAACGAGATCGATCGCAACCCACTATTCGTAGGAACAGCAGTTAAAGAGGATCGCTCAATCATGAATATCTGCTTCGTAATGAACGAGGGTTATGAGGAGCTTTCAGCAGAGTTCTTGGAGTTTGCTAAGAGCAAGGGAATGGTTGGTGTTAAGGGTCACCGTTTGGTTGGTGGTTTCCGCGCATCATGCTACAATGCATGTCCTAAGGAGAGCGTAGAGGCATTGATCGCATGTATGCAGGAGTTTGAGACAATGCACAAAAAATAGAGATAATGAAAGTTTTAATTGCAACAGAGAAACCATTTGCCAAAGAGGCGGTTGATGGTATCAAAGAGATATTGACAGCAGCTGGTTTGGAGGTTGCACTACTAGAGAAGTATACAGAGAAGTCGGAGTTGTTGGCAGCAGTAGCTGATGTAGAGGCTATCATCATCCGTTCGGATAAGGTGACAGCAGAGGTTATCTCAGCAGCTAAAAACCTTAAGATTGTTGTTCGTGCAGGTGCAGGATATGACAATGTTGATTTGGCAGCGGCGAGTGAGCGCGGTATCGTGGTGATGAACACTCCCGGACAGAACTCAAACGCTGTGGCTGAGCTAGCCTTGGCGATGATGATCTTTATGTCACGTAACCAACTTACCCCCGGAACAGGAGGCGAACTTAAGGGCAAGACATTGGCGATCCACGCCTATGGTAATGTTGGTCGCTTGACTGCATTGAAGGGTAAGGCAATGGGTATGAATGTTATCGCTTACGATCCATTTGTTACCGATCCAGCGATCTTTGCTAACGATGGGGTTGAGGCAGTCTCATCTGTTGAGGAGCTATATAGCAAGGCTAACTTCCTATCGCTCAATATCCCAGCAACAGCACAGACACGTGGCTCAATCGGATATGATCTACTTATGTCAATGCCTAAGGGTGCTACACTAGTCAACACAGCTCGTAAAGAGGTGATTGATGAGGAGGGTGTAATCAAGGCTATGGGCGAGCGTTCAGACTTGAAGTATATCTCAGATATTGCACCAGATAGCGCACCTATCTTCGTTGAGAAGTTCAGCAAGCGCTACTTCGCAACATCTAAGAAGATGGGAGCTGAGACAGCAGAGGCAAACATCAACGCTGGATTGGCTGCTGCACGCCAGATTGCAGGTTACCTAAATGATGGCATTACAACCTATCAGGTTAACAAGTAAATAATAATAGGAGAGGAAGGTAGAATCAATATGCTCACCATCCTGTCATACTGAGCGAAGCGAAGTATCTCGCAGTGTCTAAAAGGACATTAAGAGATACTTCGCTTTGCTCAGCATAAGATAAAAGTCACAATAAATACAATGAGAATAAAACCATTCAACGGAGTTCGCCCTCCACAGGAGTATGCAGCAGAGGTTGCATCACGCCCATATGACGTTCTGAATTCACAAGAGGCACAGGATGAGGCTACCGAGCGTTCACTACTCCACATCATCAAACCAGAGATTGACTTCTACCCTATCGCTGATGAACACTCTGAGGAGGTCTACCAAAAGGCGGTGGAGAACTTCGCAAAGTGGAGAGCTGAGGGTTGGCTAGTTCAAGATAGCGAGGAGCATTACTACGTCTATGCTCAAACGATGAATGGACGCACTCAGTATGGATTGGCGATGTGCTGCCACTTCGAGGACTACCTCAATGGGACCATCAAGAAGCATGAGTTGACACGTCCAGATAAGGAGGAGGATCGTATGATCCACGTTCGCAACCAGAGTGCCAATATAGAGCCTGTATTCTTCGCCTATCCCGACAACTCTCAGATCGATGAGATAGTAGCCGATATTGTTAAGAGCGATGCCGACTACGATTTTGTTGCTGAGGATGGTTTTGGTCACCACTTCTGGGTTATCCGCGATGCAGCGACCAATGCTCGTATCACTGAGATCTTCGTCGACGTACCAGCGCTATATGTAGCCGATGGTCACCATCGCACAGCTGCTGCTGCCCTCGTTGGTCAGGAGTTGAAGGCGAAAAACCCCAACCATACGGGCAATGAGGAGTATTGCTACTTCTTAGCGGTCTCATTCCCAGCATCACAGCTACGCATTATCGACTACAACCGCGTTGTTAAGGATCTCAACGGCATGAGTGCTGAGGAGTTTGTATCTGCTTTGGCTGAGGATTTTGTAGTTGAGAAAAAGGGTGCTGAGATCTACAACCCATCGTCACTACACAACTTCGCGATGTATATCGGTGGTGAGTGGTATAGCCTCACAGCTAAGGAGGGAACATATAACGATAGCGACCCTATCGGGGTGTTGGATGTAACTGTTTTGTCAAACTTAATCCTCGATAAGCACCTAGCGATGGGTGATCTACGCACATCAAAGAGAATCGATTTTGTCGGAGGAATCCGTGGTTTGGGTGAGTTGAGCAGGCGCGTTGATAGTGGTGAGATGGCGGCAGCCTTTGCCCTCTATCCCGTATCTATGGATCAGCTTATCGATATTGCCGACACAGGAAATATCATGCCTCCAAAGACAACATGGTTTGAGCCAAAATTGCGTTCAGGAGTAGTTATACACACATTTTAGTTGTGAAAAAGATTATAGGAGTAACCCCACTATGGGACGAGTCAAAGGGCAGCATCTGGATGCTGCCCAACTATGTTGATGCTATTAGAGAG
>JBCQTG010000118.1:0-5440 GCA_047178765.1 Rikenellaceae bacterium
GTTTTCAGGGTTCAAAAAAGGATTGATACAAGGTTGCATGCGAGGCTCTATTTAAATTAGTTGGAACACGAAATGTAGAGATCCCGAAGAGGAGTATCAATATATTGGGCGACTTCAATATTGCAGGAGAGCTGTGGATTCTTCTATACTACTATAGACGTATGGGCGTGCATGTCAATGCAACGATCACGGGCGATGGCAGGGTGGATGATATTCGCAATGCACATAATGCAGGGCTGAATGTTGTACAGTGTTCAGGCGCTATGATTAACCTTGCAAAGATGATGAAGAAGGAGTATGGCACTCCATTTATGCACGTCTCCTACTTTGGTATTGAGGATATGAGCGACGCCCTCTATGAGGTGGCGCGATTCTTCAAAGATGATGAGATGATGGAGCGTGCGCGGTCAATAGTCCGCGAGGAGATGACCCGACTACTCCCAGCTCTCGAACCATACAAAAAGGCGTTGGAGGGGAAGAGAGCAGCGATATATGTTGGAGGTGCATTCAAAGCTATCTCGTTGATTAAGGCATTAAGGCTCATAGGCGTTAAGAGTGTGATCGTCGGTTCGCAGACAGGAACGACAGAGGATTATGAGGTTATTAAGCAGTTATGTGATGAGGGGACGGTGATAGTTGACGACTCCAACCCAATCGAGCTTTCACACTTCGTAAAGGAGAAGAGGGCAGATATATTCATCGGAGGGGTGAAGGAGCGACCTATAGCTTATAAGATTGGTTTAGGTTTTTGTGACCATAACCATGAACGAAAGGAGCCATTAGCAGGCTATGAGGGCATGATGAACTTCGCAAAGGAGATATATGCGACAGCGATGACCCCAGTCTGGAAATTCACACGTAAAAATGGAGGAGCAGAGGATGAAAATAGAGCCTAAAAAATATGTCTCATCACGCAATGCGTGTAAGCTCTGCGCTCCCCTAGGGGCATCGTTAGTATTCAAAGGCATAGAGGGTTGTGTACCCCTAATACATGGGTCGCAGGGTTGTGCAACATATATCCGTAGATATATGATTAGCCACTATAAGGAGCCGGTAGATATTGCATCTAGCAACTTCTCGGAGGAGGCAACGGTCTATGGAGGTTCTCGTAACTTCATCACCGGAATAGATAATATACGCCGACAGTATCACCCTAAGGTTATCGGAATAGCATCGACCTGCCTCTCGGAGACTATTGGTGAGGATATTCCCGGTCATATACGCAACTATAGCGAAGCCAAGAGTGGCGAGGAGTTGCCGCACTTTATCCACAGCTCAACACCAAGCTACTGCGGTTCGCATGCTGAGGGTTTTCACAATACGGTGTTATCTGCAATTAGAACACTTGCAAAGCCGAGTGTTAGGGGCGAGCAGTTGGTGGTTCTGCCGGGCATGGTTACCCCCGCAGATATTCGATATATTAAGGAGATAGCTGAGGATTTTGAGATTAAAGCGACCCTCTTCCCAGACTATAGCGAATCTTTGGACAATGTCTACACCGCTGAGTACTCATTGATTCCGAGTGGAGGAACACCCATTGAACAGATCATCGCTACAGCCGATGCAAAGGTGGTTGTGGAGTTTGGCGAGCGGTTCAATCAGTTCTATAAACGTGTCTCTGAGAGGGGTAGGATACCTACCGCCGGAGAGTGGTTAGAGGCTGAGTGTGGGGTGAAAAATATCCAGATGCCATTGCCAATAGGTATTGAGGCGTCAGATAGATTTATGCAGACCTTCGAGGCGGAGTATGGCAGGAGTATGCCACAAAAGTATGAGATGGAGCGCGGTCGCCTGATTGATGCCTATGTCGATGCACATAAATATCTCTTTGGTAAGAGGGTGGCGATTTATGGAGAGGCGGATCTCGTCTCAGCGCTCGCAGCGTGGGGGAAGGAGATAGGCTTAGAGGTCTATGAATTTACCGATACCGACTTTGAACATATACACTCAAAACTCACCGAGATAAAGCCAGATTTGATGATTGGAAGCAGCAAGGGTTACTACATCTCGCGTGAGCTGAGTATACCACTTTTTCGTGTAGGATTCACGATCAACGATCGCTTTGGAGCCTCACGTCAGATGATGATCGGTTATAGAGGTACGCAGGAGCTATTTGACAGGGTAGTAAATGCACTGATAGAGTACAAACAAGAGAACTCACCCATAGGGTATAAATACATTTAAGGTTATGGAGAATAGTATAGAACACAAGCACCCCTGTTTTGATGCAGAGGCAAAACATACCCATGCACGAGTACACCTACCTGTAGCACCAAAGTGCAATATACAGTGTAACTACTGCAATCGTAAATATGATTGTGTGAGCGAGAGTCGCCCCGGAGTGACCTCGACAATCCTTACACCGAAGCAGGCGGTAGGTTATCTGGAGGAGTTAGATAATAGGATTAAAAATCTATCGGTGATTGGCATTGCAGGTCCCGGCGACCCCTTTGCTAACCCCGAGGAGACACTAGAGACTATGCGTTTGGCGCATGAACGATTCCCCGAGAAGATCTTTTGCCTCTCAACAAATGGTCTAGGGCTAGAGCCATATATCGATCAAATTGCAGAGCTTAATGTGAGCCATGTAACCATTACGATCAATAGTATCGACCCTAAAGTTCTAGCAAAGATATATAAATGGGTGCGTGATGGTAAACATATCTATAGAGGTGAGGATGGTGCAAAAAGACTCCTTGATAGGCAGTTAGCTTGCATACCTAAACTTAAGGCGCATGGGATCACAGTAAAGATCAACTCGATAATTATCCCGGGTATCAACGAGGATGGGATAGCTGATGTAGCGAAGCACTGTGCATCGTTGGGTGCCGATGTTATCAACTGCATACCGCTAATCCCAACTGCCGAGACTCCATTTGAGAACATTGAGCATCCCGACCCAAAAATGGTCTTTAGAGTTAGAACACTAGCCTCAGACCACTTGACATTGATGAGCCACTGCGCACGTTGTCGTGCCGATGCCGCGGGTCTTTTGGGTCAAGACTTAAGCGATACACATGCTCTTATGAGTGAGTATGCTAAGCGTGTTGAGACCGATGAGAGTAGGAGATATGTAGCTGTCGCAACAAATGAGGGTCTGCTTGTCAATCTTCACTTGGGCGAAGCGGATACCCTTAGTATCTATCGCCAAACGCCAAATGGGTATAAGTGGATAGAGAGTCGCAGAACACCTGAACGAGGCATGGGTGATATGCGATGGGAGGAGATGTCTCGATTACTCTCCGATTGTCGAGCTCTTTTGGTGAGTGGCATAGGTGGTAAACCGATGAATATATTGAAGTCAAGTGGAATAAATGTAGTTGAGATGACCGGTCTTATCGATGAGGGGTTGGATGGAATATACAACAATCGAGTAATTCGCTCAATAGCTAAGCGAGATATGTTTAAGTGTGGATCGCAGTGCAAGGGAAATGCACAGGGTTGCGGTTGATATGTATATATGAACTAAATATAATTTAATCTAAAAACAAATGTTATGAAGAAGCCAGAGTATCACATTTTACTATGTAACTCCTATCGAGTAGGGGGTGAAGCACAGGGTGTATGCAACCGCAAAGGTGCAGCAAATCTACTGCCATACATTATCGAGGAGGCATCGGATAGAGGTCTAGATGTTGTGGTTAGCACAACGGGGTGTCTTAATGTCTGCTCTCAAGGTCCAGCAATGGTGATCCAGCCAAATAACTTTTGGTATGGCGGTGTCGAGAGCGAGGATGCTATCGATGAGATCCTTGATGCATTAGAGGATGGCGAGGCGTGTGAGAAGTATCTAATAAGCGATTGATTCTATGTTTAAATATCCACCAATATTTGTCGATACAACACTCCGTGACGGCGAACAAGCCTCAGGTGTGGCATTCACACTCAATGAAAAGGTTGAGTTGATAGGTATGCTCTCGCGCGCAGGTATAACCGAGTTTGAGGTAGGAACACCAGCTATGGGACGAGATGCTATTAAGGAGATAAAGGCTATAGTCAATAGTGGTGTTCGTGGTCGAAAGATAGCGTGGTGTAGAGCAAAGGAGGTGGATATTGAGCTAGCTCAAAGGTGTGGAGTGGATGGTGTACACCTCTCTTTTCCGCTGTCCGATAGACTCCTTACTGCCATGGGTAAGAGTCGCGAGTGGGTGTTGGATGAGGTGTGTAGAGTTGTTAGTCATGCCTACGAGAGTTTTGATTTTGTTAGTATAGGTGCGCAGGATAGTTCGAGAGCTGACAGGGCATTTTTAATGGAGTTTATTGAGCGAGTGAAGGAGAGTGGCGCAAAAAGGGTCTCGATTGCAGATACGGTTGGTATCCTCAATCCATTCTCTACTCGGTCATTGATAGCGTCGATTAGAGCAGCAGCGCCCGATTTGTCAATTGTGTTCCATGCTCATAATGACCTTGGTATGGCGTGTGCTAACTCACTATCAGCGTGGATGGCTGGTGCAGATGCACTTAGTACTACGATTAATGGGTTGGGCGAGAGGGCTGGTAACGCACCCTTCGAGGAGGTGGTTATGGCGATCGAGAAGAGTGTCGGATTACCATTGATGATACAAAAGAGTGCGCTGCCTAAAATATGTAGCTTCGTAGAGCATATCTCAGGGCGACAGAATAGCCCCTCAAAACCAATTGTCGGAGAGCTGTCATTGACCCACGAGAGTGGAATACACACAAAATATCTACAGAGAGACCGCTCAACATATCAGCTCTTTGCCGCAGAGGAGATAGGTCTCAGGGAGCAGCGGTTTCGTATCGGGAAACACACATGCATAGCTACACTTCGCGCAGCACTGGAGGATCTAGGCGTTTTGTGCAGGGATGAGATAATGCCTCGTCTACTCGATGAAGTTCGTAGATGGTGTACAATCCACAAACGTGATTTGACAACTGAAGAGTTGGTTATGATATATAAAGCAATATAGAGATGAAAGAGTTAGCAAGAGAGAGTTTTGAATTTGCAGATAGCTATCTCAAAACAATAACAAGGGTATTCCTCAATAGGGAGAGACGATTTGATAATGATCTGTTGTACAATATGATTGCTATCAGTTTTGAGAAGTTTATGATTGGGTGGTTAGCCTGCTATGACGAGATGGCAACAAGCCATCTGCCCTTGATGCTCTATCGTGAATTGAAGCCCTATGAGCCAGAGTTAAGCGAAGAGATAAAGAGGACGGCTATCTTGATCGGCTCTTTCGAGGGAATATGTTCGATCGATGATTTCGGTTATAAAACACCCGATAATACTCAGGTCGAGAGGATGATCGAGGGACTCAATGAGGTTAGAGGGCTGGTCACTGCAAAGATCGAACTATTGAAAGAGTCTGAACCAGCTCTGTAGCTGGTAGATCTCAGCCGCCTGAGATTCCTCAGAGCATCGCAGCAGGAGATGATTTATAGCATTCTCAAACTCCCCCTCCGAGAAGCTATA
>JBCQTG010000119.1:0-5332 GCA_047178765.1 Rikenellaceae bacterium
CATATTCTTCGACTTGCGCTCGATCACACGACCCTCAACCTGCAAAACATACTCGCGACCTAATGATCCAGCAATTGCGCGAATTGACTCCTCAGCACCCTCCTCAACAACAATCTGGGTAATTCCATAGCGATCTCTCAAATCGATAAATGTCATTCCTCCCAAAGCTCTAACCTTCTGCACCCATCCTGAGAGGGTGACAACCTGATCTACATTGGCGATAGATAGCTCGCCACACGTATGCGTTCTAAACATATTAATTATTTTTTATTATCTTTGCATTAAATAAACGTCACAAATATAACTATTTTTCTCGAATTAAATGGAAAACAACGATCAAAAATATATGCGAGCAGCGATTGAGCAGGCGAAGATCGCTTTGAGTAGAGGTGAAGTACCTATTGGTGCGGTGGTGGTGTCTCATGGTCAGATCATCGGTCGGGGACATAATCTGGTGGAGACACTCTGTGATGCTACGGCACATGCTGAGATGCAGGCGATCACTGCTGCTACATCTATGATTGGCGGAAAATATCTGAATGACTGCACCTTATATGTGACTGTCGAGCCTTGCCCAATGTGTGCCGGGGCGATAGGATGGAGTCAATTAGGTGGGGTGGTATTTGGCGCCGCTGATCCCAAACGCGGTTATCGCACCTTTTCTGAGCGTATTCTACACCCTAAAACAAAAGTTGTCGAGGGGGTGCTTGTTGATGAGTGTAGCAAACTGATGAGTGATTTTTTTCTGAATTTGCGTAAATAATTACTCAGTTTTTTGGATAATTCAAAAAAATAGAATATTTTTGCTAAACGAAGAGTGTAAATAAAATAAAATTTAATAATAAAAACATGAAAAAACTTCTCTTTTGTGCCATAGCCCTTATGGTAATGTCGGTGGCTTCGGCTCAAGATCTTAAAGCGACATACGCTGAAGGTATTGCAGCGTATCAGTCGGGAGACCTAGCTAAAGCAGCAACTCTATTAAAGCAGGTGGTTGACCAAGGAATGGATAATGAGGCTGCAGCGGCTGAGGTGGCAAATGCAAAGGCTAATCTACCACAAATCTACTATAGAATGGGAGGTACTGCCCTTAAGAGCGGAGACTTTGAGGCTGCTCGTGAAGGTTTTACAATGTCGGCTGATTATGCAGAGCTATATGATGATGTAGCAACAATGACCAAATCAAAGCAGTGGATTGGTAAGTCATATGAGTTGCAGGGTGGTAAGTTGTTTAATGCTAAGGACTTTACCGCTGCATTGCCAATCTTTGAGAATGGTTATGCATATGATCCTCGTAACGCGAAGATGGCTAACTGGTTGGGAATATGCTACTGTGAGACTGGAGACTTTGATAAGGGATTGGTTATCTTTGATAAGGTTTCAAAGATGAGTTCACGTTATGCTGATGAGGTTCAGAACGCAAAGAATAATATTGTGATCTATACAAATAATCAGGTGGCTAAGTTGCAAGAGAACAAGAACTATGATGGATTGGTTCAGTTAGCAGATAAAATGTTAGCAACAGATCCAACAAGTGCGGTGGCTGCTAAAGTACGTCTACAGGCATATAGCGACAAGGGTGAGTATGGTAAAGTATTTGAGCTTGCTGAGTCGGCTGCAAAGTTGCAGACATCAGCAGATGAGCGTAGCAATGTATACTTTATCTTGGGTGCTGCATATAACGCAAAGGAGATGAAGCCTGAGGCGATCGCAGCATTTAAAAAGGTGACTTCGGGAACAAATGCCGCTACAGCTAAGGGTATTATTGAGGAGTTGTCTAAGTAGTCAAATGTTAATATCTAAGGGGTGGAGTGAGTGTTTTTTCCTCTCTCCACCTTTTAATTGCAATAAATCTAAAACAAAAAACCATGAAAAAAATTATTTTTACACTCCTTCTAATGGTTGGAGTAACTATTGGTGCTATGGCGCAGAATCAAGCGCAGCTCGCGATTATCAAAGAGACTGCAGAGCAGGTAACGAAGGAGAAGAAATATACTCCTCAGCAGAGAGATAAGATTGTTGAGATATTGTCTAATAGAACAAAGGAGAGTGCTGCTTTAACAAAGAAGAAATTGCCTCAAGAGGAGAATCAAGCTGAAGCAAAAGCGATTAACCAGAAGTACGCAAAGCAGTTAGATGATCTTCTAGGACCAAAGTCAAGCTCATATGTCCTTGGAAAGTTGAAGGCAAATCGTGAAGCAGCAAAGAAATAATCAGATATGAAAAAGATTCTATTTACATTGCTAATTGCAATGGGCGTGATGGTTAGTGCATCTGCGCAAAAACTTGATATTAACGCTGTAATTGCACAGACAGTTGAGCAGGCGGCAGCAGAGAAGGGATACACTCCCGAGCAGAAGAAATTCCTCACCTTTGTTCTCAATGAAAGAACAAAGGAGGGGCGTGAGTTGCAAGCAAAAAAACTCCCTAAAGAGGAGCATCAAGCTGCAAGTAAAGCGATTGTTGATAAGTATAAGGCTCAGATAGATGCAAAGATTGGTAAAGGATCAGGAAACTACGTCTTTACAATGTTGGCTAAGAATCGTACTGCAGCAACTCAAAAGTAGATTGATTACAACTTGAATAATGTGAAGTATCTCGTATGATCGTATAGATTATCGAGATACTTTGTTTTTTAGTATAAAATGAAAAGAGTATATCTATTACTATTCGCTATCTCTCTCTGCTCTGTGGAGATGACCTTAGCAGAATCAAACCTTAACCCCACACCAATGAGTCTACCTGATGGTAGGGGTGCAAGCTACTCTTCGACTGTCGACTACTCAATATCAGATGAGTTTGATGCTAAGAGTGTTGATTGGACGAAATGGGGACGTAGAAACACTAAGGGGCTGGGAGATTTCATCGATGATGAGAGCCTCGTGGTTATGGAGAGCGAGGATGGTGCTAACTATCTGTCAATAAAGGCTACTGCTAAGGGTAGCGCTCTGCCACGCACCGCTGGGATAGTCTCTCGTAGTACGGGCTATTTTGGTCTATATACATTAAGATTTAGACTACGCGGTTTGGATCAGGATGCTATCGGAGCGAAAAAATATACCATCTGGCACCCATCAGTATGGTGTGCAAAGGAGTCCTATATCAAGGGTGCGAAGAGGGGGATTGATAGCCCTAAGGAGTGGTTAGAGATTGACTTTATGGAGTGGGAGACCCTGCATAATGGTTGGGCTTGTGATGCTCCGGCATACTTTATCGAAAGCAGTGGTAAGGAGCGCAAGGTTGTGACCAAGGGGGCAGGGATTGAGAAGGCTATACTTACGGATGTTATTAAGCATGATGATGGTGAGTGGTCTACCTTAGCTCTAGAGTATACCCCTGAGTATCTACGTATTTGGGAGTGGCGAGATGGTGCATGGGTCGATCTTAATAAACACGATGTTAACTTTGTCGAGCATAATGAAGCTAAACCAGAGAGCTGCTTCTCAACACAGACAATAAGCACGAAGGTTGCTCAACCTAGCTTCTGGATCATAGGTAATCTAGTATCATCACATCTATATGAGCGACTAAATGACCCTAAATACACGAAAAACGATATGTCTATGGATGTTGATTTCTTCCGCTACTATCCACATAAGAGTGTAGAGAATAGCCACTGGAGCTGGCGTAATGGTAAGCAGTAGATATAATATCTGTGAATATTACTTTCCAACCTATCTGATTGTTAGCAAACTCGAACTAACCTACTGATTAATGATATTAAGCAGCGATGCACACATCACACCAGCGGTCTCTGTTCGTAGGCGTGCTGTACCTAACGAGATGGGGAGAAAGCCACACTCTAATGCTCGCTGAACCTCTGAAGGTGAGAAGTCACCCTCTGGTCCAATAAGAATCACAACCTTATCACCTGCCTTAATCTGATCGCGCAGCAGCAGACGTTCGCTCTGTTCATCTGAACAGTGGGCAATAAATCTCTTATACCCCTCAAACTCCTGTGATATAAACTCATCAAAACGTGTTAAGGTGTCGTGATGGGGTAGGAACGCCTTAAGAGATTGCTTGACAGCACTCATGATAATCTTCCCACTACGCTCATCCTTCACCACCTTACGCTCTGATCGATCGCATAGTAGGGGGGTGAAGTGGTCGCAGCCCAGCTCAGTTGACTTCTCTAGAAACCACTCAAACCGGTCTATGTTTTTTGTAGGTGCAATGGCGATATGTAGTTTGTAATTACGCTCACCATAATCGGTGATCTTTGAGAAGATCTCCACCACACACCCCTTAATATCAGCCTTCACGATAGTAGCGCTAAAGAGAGTACCTCTACCATCGATAATATTAATACTATCACCTACTCCGCGACGTAACACACGCACAGCATGTGTTGACTCCTCTCTGTCAAGAGTCACTCTGTCACCCTCAATATGTTCACAATAAAATAGCTGCATCTATAATTAAGGTATAATATTTACACACCCCTTGAAAGCGTCGCTCTTAAGGGTTACATTGTCGGCGAACTGAACCTCGCTAAGCGAAGAACACCCCTCAAAGGCTAACCTCTCAACGGAGGTAACATTGGGTAGTGACACCCTATTAAGCCCCTCGTTATTGGCAAATGCAGAGGCAGAGATAGCTATTACACTCTCGGGGATGGGTATGCAGACAGAGTTATAACACTCAATATAGCTTCCACTTGAACTCGCTTTACTATACCCAATCAAGCTACGACCAATCTGTTGTGGTACACTCAATATTGTTCGCAAATCGCTAGTATATAGGATACCATAATCATCACTCTTTACACCATAGATTATCTTCTCGCTATCCATATATATATCTTCATTGATAGCCGATTCGATCCTTTGACGTAGATCATTGATATAGCACTCTGTCTCGATAATATCTATCTGCATCTTATCAATATGTTGTGAATATATATCCAATGCTCTATGCAATTCACGATGAGCATCTTCAAATCTACTCTCAATTAGAGCCATACAGCCCAGCGCTTTATGGCAATGCCCTTTATGGTATACGCTGCCCTCAATCTGCTCAGCATACGTATAGTACTTCATCGCTCTATCTAGATCACCCTGCTGAAGAGAGGATGTGCCTAAATTAATATATGTATCTGCAAGATCAAAGTGAATCTCAGAGAGTGTCTCGCGCTGTATCCTTAAGGCTATATAGTAGAGATCCATAGCCTCTGCAGCTCTGTTATCACCCATTAGGATCGTTCCCCATATATTATATACGCTGGCTATATAGTGGTGATTATCAGGATAGTGGTCTTGATAGATCTTTATCGCTTGTTCCAACCTCTTCACAGCCTCATCTACTCTATCTATCTGCTCATCACTGAGTG
>JBCQTG010000120.1:0-5153 GCA_047178765.1 Rikenellaceae bacterium
ACAGGAGACTGTTCATTGAATTTGCATTGCAGTTCGTTGAATCTTTTTTGTTGCTATATATTAATAGTATATATTTGCCTAATAAATTTAATATAGGCGAATGAATAGAGTTTTACTATCTGCAATACTATTTTTAGTAGCTGTATCGTGTAGCGCGCTCGATCCTATCGATCTCCCAGTTGAGAAGTCGAGTGAGGGCAATGGAGAGGTTAGTTTTGTAGTTGGCGAGGGTGTTAAATCGCGTACTGAACTAGACCCTGATGGCACAACGGTACGTTGGAGCATTGGAGATGAGGTTGCACTGTGGGCTGAGGGGGAGACCTCGGGCGCAGAGATTCTGAATGGTGATAAGTTCACCCTAAAATACTACTCTGCGACATTCGATGTTGCGGAGTTTAGTGCAAATAGCACTTCGTTAGCTAACTTCTCATCTATGGGCAACGGAGAGCTATATAGTTATAAGGCTGTATATCCATATACGGCAAATGTTAGTGGTTCGGAGGTCACATGGACACTCCCTGCCATTCAATCTGGTCTCTATGATGGTGATCTCGATCTTCGAGTAGCTGATCCTGTTGAGGGTGTTGCAGCGCTGAGCGATGCAGAGGCTGTTAAATGTAATCTGAAATTTCGATCTATTCTTCACCAGCTGCGTGTAACTATTCCTGCTGGATATAACGGTTTGAACACCGAGAATGGCGATGAGAGGATCTCGCAGCTATCAATAACCCTCCCCTTTGAGTGTGTGGGTAGTGTGACTGTCGATACCGATGATCTAGAGGCGGAGGCGCAACTTACTAATGGCTCTACTAGTGTGATGGTTAAGCTGAGTGAGAGCATACAGGCTGGCGAGGGGGATGAGATATATATCTTTATTATGCCCGCAAGTAATGTTAGCGGAGATCTTGAGGTTGTGGCTATTGGCGAGAATAACTCTGTGTCGGAGGTTACAACTATCGAGCTTGATAATGTTAACTTTACCGCTGGTAAATACTCCTCTGTGGGGGCGACTATTGGCGAGGCTCTACCTGCGACAACAATCCTTGACTTCTCTATTGGTAGCTATGCAAAGCTGGGTGAGCCGGTGAATAAGATCACGGTTACAGCTCCTGAGGGGGTTTCGTTTGTCGGTTATGGCAGTGAGGCTACGCTTGATCTATCTGCTGGGCAGACGCAACTTATCTACCAGAGTCTAGATGATGACACCTCGTATGATGATATAGTTGTTAAGTCGGGACTGTCGATTGAGTATGAGTCGGATAACGCTATTGTCTCTGGTACGTGGAGCGCGACAGAATTTAACTATGCAGGAACAAATAATATTAGTCTAACGGTCCCATATCTATTTGAGGAGAACTTCGATGGTGTAGGTACATTCCACTCGGGCGATAATCTCGCTACTGGAAGTGGGGTCTCGGCTTCCGGCACTAATTATGGTATTGAGTTAGGTACGTCATATGGTCTTAGCAATAGTGGTTGGACAGGGTATATGGTAGGTGCCGATAGTTGTGGTGCGATCAGAGTCTGTTCGAGGGTTGAGATCGCTTCGTCAAGTAGTATGACATACTATAATGGTCGACTCGATTCGCCTCAGCTAGCAGCACTCAAAAATAGTGATGTCCCTGTTAAGGTGAGCTATAATTATAAGGGTGGATATAGTGTCAAGAGGAAATCGGGTGTGGCATCTGCAACGGTTACGGGATACTATAATAGTGGTTACTCTAATACCGAGACCAACTCATTGACTGCATATGGAGTAGACTTTACTGGTTCGGGTACATCGGGAGATATTGATGGTGCATCGGTCTCATCAACATCAAACTCTTCGTCAACCCAGACATATACTAGTATAAATAATGATGACTCCTTTACAATAAGTAAAGCCTCGGCATCTACTCGAATATCGTGGGAGATTACCTATTCGACATGTACGATCAATGCGTGGTTATTATGGAGTACATTTGTCGGTGATGCAAATGTCTGGTTCTATGTAGATAATGTAACGGTAAGTATTGACCACTCATCAGCGGATTAAGAATATATGATAAAGAGATTAACATACATAATACTCCCATTGTTGGTGGCGTGTAGCGCACCAGCCGAGGAGTCGACACAAGTTGAGAGCGGTGGTGTTGGGTCGGTAGCGATAAGTGTTGAGGCGGAGAGCAACATCGCTGTGATCGCCCGCTCAGAGGGATATACAATCAGCTCAGAGCTGCTACCTACAGAGAGCGACCTTATTTTAACGGTGACAAATAGCGATGGTGAGCAGATGTTCAGCCAAGGATATGACTCAGCAACGGGTCAGAACGCAGTAGAGATCTTCAATAGTTGCGATCAGATGGAGGATTATGCGGGTAATGTAATTACCTGTCCGCTGCTGCTAAAGGGTGGAGTGACCGGTAGCCCTGAGATCTATACATTTGAGATTAACGATGGGAATGACCTCGATGTTGAGAGTGCAACAAATGCATGTTTCGCTGCAACAAAGCAGGTGGAGGTGTTGGCGAGAGATTATAGGGATGAGAGCGATCCTGAACACTTTGTCTTGACCCTTCAGAATAGTATTATAAGGATATTTGCTACGGATGACTTCCGTAGATACTTCGAGAATGGGGCAGAGATGACCATCACAACTACTGCTGGTACGGTACTTACATACACCTATGATGGTGTGGATCAGAGTGGCGAGAGCGAGATAATGTTTGTCCAAGCGGGGACAACACTAACACTAGGTGGTTGGGCTGTAAAGCAGAATACCACTGAGGATGAGAACTCAGCAACAAAGGTGACATTCACCAGCTGTGCTGTGGGTACGGCAGAGATGGGAAGGATGAATACCATAATTATCGATGCAGATGGTGTAGGAACAGCTGATGTGACTATTACAGTCAGTGGAATAACAGTCGAGAATGAGGAGGAGTTCGATCTGAGTTTAGAGAGAGAGTAAAAAATAGGTTCAAATAGAGTAATTGTAGCTCTTTTTATGTCATTGCGGATTAAGCCCCGCAATGATGTATAGAGAGGGTCATATGTTGCTCATATCGTTAGACCGTATAATTATAGAGAAAATAAGAAAAAGTATAATATGAAAAGATTGTTTGCAATATTTGTCGCAGCGGTAGTCGCAGCAACGTGTAGCGATGATAAACCGCTATACTTGAGTAGCGAGAATAGTAATGCAGAGTTGCAGCCTACACTCACTGGGGTGGGATACTTCAGCTTCTCCGATGAGTTTAAACTTGTGGTTGACTCTACAACTGAGGAGTTTGTGGGCAAGAGTAGTGATAGCTCATTGGATAATTACCAGATCACAATCAAAAACACCAAAACAGATGTTGTGCTGAATGGATTCCCAATCAGCTATGGTGATATTTCTGATCTAGAGGATATGATCGAGGTGGATGCTGGTTACTACTCGGTTAGTGCAACATCATATGGATCAGAGGGGTATGATGATGTGCAGTGGTCTGAGCCTGTCTATAGTGGTTATATCGATGATATTGTCCTCTCGGATGATAAGGTCTTTACCGTTGAGGAGTTGCCATGTTATCAAGAGAATATCGGTATTAATGTGGTTATCGATGCCTACTTAAAGTCGCTCTTTAAGAGTGACGAGCAGTTGGCGTCGGGAGATGAGACATTTAATGTCAAGGTGAGTGTGAGGGATCATGCGAGCATTACAGCCGATTTTGATTACGATGAGGATCGAACAGTATACTTCGCTAAGCAGGGTGAGGAGTCGATGACCCTCGATATTGAGCTTTCGGGTTGTTATATGGCTACCTCTGATAGCTATGTTAATATCACATCATCATCACCTTGGCGTGCAGAGATTGAGGGTGTCGATGTCGGACAGCTACGTAATGTAACAATTAGATTTGACAACTATACGGATGGTAACCTTAATATCACCTTCGAGGTTGAGGAGTGGGTTGAGGAGAACATCCTTGGAGTGAGCATATTGAGCAAGAGCTTCTACGCTGCACTTAATGATGATAGCTTCTTGGGCGAAGAGAGTATCTACGACCCCGACAAGCAGGTGACAATGGCGGACTCGCCAGTGTTGAGCTTTAGTGGATTAGAGCTTGAGGAGGGTAATTTTATCTTCGATGTGGCGGAGATGATCGACTACGATGCTGAGAGCTACTACCCATCGTGCAAGGCTACACTAACACCAACGCTCGATAGCTCGGTGGCTAAGGTGAGTGTTCTTGCAACTGATCTTAGCGAGGAGTTGGCGGCTCTGTTTGATGAGAATGGCGAGATTGTTCTCTACGATGCAGAGAGTTCTGTGGTTAGCGACTACTTCACCGTTAGTGGAGGTGGTGTAGATAATCCGGTTGTGGTGACACTTAAATATAAGGGTGCTGTGGAGCTATCTAAATACTCTGGTGTCCAGAGCTTCACAATCTATGCAATTGATGATAAGAGCCGAACATCATACACATCGTTGGATATTGAGGTTGTTACAGCAGCCAATATCGAGTGGGTTGAGGGGTATAGCTTCGATGAGGTTCATACCATCTATGAGTATGACTCGATGAATATCGGAATGACCTTTAACATCACCGCCGATAGTGGTATAGCATCATTGATGGTTGCTATCTATAGCGAGGTTCTCGATGCCGATGAGTTGGGTGGTTTGGGTCTTGCGCAGGAGATGGATCTTGTCAACCCTGCTACAGATGCAATGGCTGAGGCTCTAGGTGGGGAGAATGGTTTGGGATTCCCCGTTAGAGATGAGGTTGAGGGGCAAACTGCGGTTCTGCTCGACATCACATCGTTTATGTCGATGTTGGGGTCAATATCTAAGACGGGAGACACCACCGATTTTGTTATTACGGTTGTGGATCAGAATGGTGGCAGCTGTCAAAAGACATTGATGGTAGTTGTTGATAGGGATGTTACTGCACCGGTAGAGTAAATTAAAGAGGAGTGACGATGGTTAAGAAATTTTTATATACCCTCTTTGCTACGCTCGTTGTTGCGGGGTGTAGCGATATTGGAGATAATCTGCAACCTGCGGGCGAGGAGCAGCAGGTGGCGGTGAGTATTGATGTCAGCCGTTTCGATGGGGATGCAGATCTGTCGAGTAGTCTATTGGGTAGTGAGAGTAGTATCTTGCGAATTATGGATGCTAACGACAACCT
>JBCQTG010000121.1:0-5134 GCA_047178765.1 Rikenellaceae bacterium
TATACATCAGTTGCATAACTAATTCGTAACCTATTGCGCTATGTCCCAACATTCACTTACTGAGGTTTAACGACTTAAACCTTTTTTGTAGATTCGATCCCACAAATAGTAATAGTATGCCACAGACAATAGATCTTACCCTTTCGCCAAAACAGGCGACCGACCCACACACCTACACCTCGATAGCGGCTAAACGCCTTGGTGTGAATAGCAACGATGTCGCTCTGGTGAGGGTTCTCAAACGCTCGATCGATGCACGTCAACGTAGCGTGAAGATAAATATGCGTCTAGAGGTATATGTGGATAACGAAGCTACACCACCTCCAATCCACTTCGACTATCCCGATGTGAGCAGCGCTACAGAGGTGATAATCATCGGATCGGGACCAGCGGGTCTCTTCGCTGCCCTGCGACTAATCGAGTTAGGGCTACGCCCTATTCTCATTGAGAGGGGAAATGATGTTATTAAACGTAGAAATGATGTGGCTAGGCTATGTCGCGGTGAGGCTCTCAATCCAAACTCCAACTACGCCTTTGGCGAGGGTGGTGCTGGGACCTTCTCTGATGGTAAGCTATATACACGATCGAAGAAGAGAGGGGACTACAATAAGGCTCTTCAAACACTCGTCTTTCATGGAGCAAATCCAGAGATACTCTATGAGTCTCATCCACACATCGGCTCTGATAAGCTACCAAAGATCATGAGTAATATGCGCGACAAGATCAGAGAGTGTGGGGGAGTGGTAGAGTTTAACAAGAGGGTTACCGATATAGTAATCCATGAGAAAAGGGTATGTGGTGTATGGTGTGGCGATGAGAAGATTGAGGGTGCAGCAGTGGTTCTGGCTACCGGTCACTCAGCGGCTGATATATATGAGCTGCTCTATCGCCGAGGTGTCGCGCTAGAGTCGAAGAACTTCGCCATGGGTGTGCGTATTGAACACCCTCAACACCTAATCGATCAGATTCAATACCACAATGAGGAGGGTCGTGGCGAGTATCTTCCCGCAGCGAGCTACTCTCTTGTGAGCCAACAACGCGGACGCGGAGTATACTCATTCTGTATGTGTCCCGGAGGGGTAATCGTCCCTGCAAAGAGCGATGAGTATGAGTGTGTGGTTAATGGAATGTCCGCTAGCGCCCGCCACTCACGCTTTGCCAATTCAGGTATTGTTGTGGAGGTGCGAGCAGAGGATTATGCCCATTTGACAGATCAGTGGGGGGTATTGGCAGCTCTGAAATTCCAACGCGAGCTAGAGAGGCTGGCGCGCCAGCATGGGGGTGACCATCATCGCTCACCTGCACAGAGGGTCTCCGACTTTATCGCCAAGCGACCAAGCACATCACTTAACAATACATCCTTTGCACCCGGAGCAGTTAGCTCACGACTAGATGAGTGGCTGCCAACATTTATTAGTGAGCCTCTACGTGGCGGATTAGTTGACTTTGGAGGTCGCATGAAGGGATTTAGCAGCAATGAGGGTATGATCCTCGGTGTCGAATCACGCACATCATCACCTATACGTATCCCCCGTGACCGCGAAACACTAATGAGCATTAGCCATGAAGCACTATACCCAACAGGAGAGGGCGCCGGATATGCCGGAGGAATTATCTCTGCCGCCCTCGATGGCGAGAGAGTCGCTGAGGCTATCGATAGATACCTTCGTTAGAGTAACTCTTTAATATGCACCAAGCGCTGCCTCTTAACTTACTCTCTCTTGTTAAAGTAAGAAAAACCACTTTTATAATGACACAACATTCGACACTACCATTTCTTTACAATTTGAGGAGTGCGATCAACAACTTCTGAACCAAAAATAACTTCTGTAACTAATCCCATATGCATAGAATCTATTAATCGGCAAAGATATGATCGCCCCATTTCCCACCAAGTAGAGTAACCATCTACAATTAAGTAGTGTTGTATATCTCGTTTGAGATTATGCTTGGCTTCCCATAGCTCCCAACCATCTAATTGTGTCTCGTAAACACCATCTGCTACTCGGCTGCCAAAAGATGTTGTGTTGTAATACTCCTTTATCTCCCATATCGCAACAGGGTCTTTAGTGCTTGGAAAAGCACCATCGACTCGTCTTGATAAAGTTCTAACAGGAAATCCATTAACAGTTATCATAGTGAGTTCTTTAGGATTATAATCACAACTCCGTCCTCCGATATTATCCTCTATTAGCATATTTACTATGCAGGTCAAAAATGCAAAGTCTTTCTTATCGCCTTTTTGCTTGATTAATGGCAGAGGACAACTGTAATCTTTAGCTTGCTTTATTTGATAGAATAATTGTTTGGCTTTATTCTTATCCATAAGTCTTGGTTGCACATCGATAGTCAATACCTTACCTCGATATGTCATATAATCAATTATTTGCTGTCCTAAATTTGTAAACGCTCCATTCTGCAATAATTTTGATGGGTTTAAATTATTCTCCGCAAAAACACGAATAACATCATCAACACTCGGTATTACGAACATTGGGTTGGGATTCGGATTGGCTTTAGTAGCTCTAACTACATAACCCAACTTTTGATTTAGTAATTTTACATTAGACCAAAATTCTAAATCTAATCCTACGAATTGTTTATTTGGTTTCATTTAATCGTTTCTCAAATTCAATTATAAAATCAGAGAGTGAAACATTCATTGCCGATACAATATGTTTTAATTCAATCACATCTAGACGTCTCTCGCCAGACTCTATTTTGCTGATGAAAGATTGATTTACTTCTAATATTGTAGCAAGTTCTGTTTGGCTAAATTTTGTGCCAATTCTCAAACTATATAAAGTCTCTAAAAGCACTCTATATTCTCTATTATGTATGCTCTTCTCCATACTTGCGAAGATAAAATAAATATACTATTATCCCAATTTGGAATAATGACACATTTTTATTACGTTTGTAAAAAATATCAAGTTTAATAAAATGCAAACACTATTTCCAATACATATACCACCCAAATCACAACTACTAAAATGGATTGGGAATAAACAAAAAATGGCATCAGAAATTGTAAAGCACTTCCCTGATACTTATGGAACATTCTATGAGCCGTTTTTAGGAAGTGGTGCGATAACCGCAACACTATCTCCAAGGAGAGGCATTGGATCTGATATTTTCAAACCATTAATGGATATTTGGACACAATTAAAAGATGATCCTAATGAATTGGTTAATTGGTATGGAGAGAGACGAGAACGAATAGGAATAGAGACAAAAGAAGATGTTTACAAATCTGTATTACAATCCTTTAACACTCAGCAAAATGGAGCTGATTTTCTTTTTTTATCAAGAGCTTGTTATGGTGGTATTATTAGATTTAGAAAAAAAGATGGATATATGAGTACTCCTTGTGGTGCGCATACGCCAATACCTGTTGAAAAATTTAGACGTAATGTAGAGGAGTGGCAAAGTCGAATGAGAAATGTATCTTTTCACAATGTAGATTACAAAGAGATGTTCGACAATGCCAAATGCGGAGACCTCATATATTGCGATCCCCCATATAGTCACTCTCAAAGTATTCTTTATGGTGCGCAGTCATTTGATCTAAATACATTATTTACCAAGATTGACGAAGCAAAATCAAAAGGGGTACGTGTAGCATTGAGTATAGACGGCACTAAAAAATCAGGAGCTATGATTTGTGATATATCTATCCCGAAAGGACTTTTTGAAAATGAGCTAAATATTTCAGTTGGTGGATCAATGTTAAAAAGATTCCAGATAGAAGGCAGAGAGCTAATAAATGAAAATGTTTCAGATAGGCTATTATTAACATATTAGAGGTCGATTACTCCAAACTCCACCAAAAATCAGTTATTTTCACCTTATAAAGATAGTGAAAATAACTGATATATGCAAGTTTAATTCATTGATAATCAGCGTGTTATTTCTGATTAAAAATCTTTCGACCACTTGTGGTGGTAATCCGCCCACCTGAGGCATACCATAATGCTTTCTAGCGAATATGGCTAAAAGATCTAAAGCTCAATAGATGAGCTTAGGCGCTCAAACAGGGATGCAAATTCACCTACTATTTCGGCACGTAGAGCAGCGTAGTGTCGTTTTACGAGGTGTTTGTTATGAGGCTCAGCGGGGTTATTTGCCTTTTTGTATAGTGAGTTGCATAACTCTACTGACTCTTGCATAAGTGCAAAAATCTCATCGCCCTTTGATGGCTGATAACAGATCGCCATATCGCAGTCGAAAACAAACTCCTTAAGTGTGTAATCGATCTCTTTCTTTAATCTTCTAAGATTTGACATAATAATATCATTTAATTTACTCTGCAAACTTACACAAAATTTTCCGTATTATAAAAATTTTGTGTAAGTTTGCAAAAAAGATATTGATGTATCGTCTACTTATTAAACCTATAATACTATGGTTCAGCACCCATCGAGTGCGTAAGATCATGCTTATCTGGCTCTATATTGTTGGAAAAGTGCCGATAATACGCAGGATAACACCTGCTATCTACCGTAGTGACTACCCTCTCCTTGAGCGTGAGGTCTTTGGTGTGAAGTTCGCCAACCCCATTGGGCTAGCTGCGGGTTTCGACCACAATGGAGATGTGATCGATGGGCTACAGAGTATAGGGTTAGGATTTGTCGAGATAGGCACTATCACTGCTGAGTCGGAACGTGCCAACCCAGCCCCAAACCACTTTGCTCTACCCAAGGATCGGGCGATGATCTACCGCACGGGTCACCCCAATAGAGGTTGGAGATATGCTATTAACAACCTACGTCGCCGACCATCGGGGGTGATTGTCGGATGTAGCATATCGCGAAATGGCAATACCAGCTATCGTGACGCTGGGCGCGAGATTCTAAAGAGCTTCAGAAATCTATATCAATACACCGACTACTTCACTGTAGTGGTCAATTTTGACCAGATAGCTATAAGCAATGACAGTTCACTCAGCGAGGAGCTAACAAAGATCCTCACCCCTCTAATTGAGTTTAGACGCGGACAGAGTGAGTATAGACCGATCATGTTGAAGATCACCCCCGATCTAAGCCGCCAGCAGCTAGATGATGTAATCAGTGTTCTTATATCCTCTCCTCTCGATGGTATCGTTGCCGTTGCGGGTAGTGAGAGCCGAGAGGGG
>JBCQTG010000122.1:0-5106 GCA_047178765.1 Rikenellaceae bacterium
GCGAAGAGAGAGGTTCTCCTGAAAGACATCGGTAGACTCACAGGCTGTACCTACAACTGTATACTTCTGGAAATGGTCTGAGTTTGATGAGATATTCTCTATATTATGGTATGAGCCATATAGCGCAGGGCGAATAAGCTCTGTCATCGAGGCATCTACAATCAATAATCGGCGACCTGTAGCGGTAGTTTTATTGAATAACACTGTAGTTATCAACTCACCACACTCACCTACAATTGAGCGTCCAAACTCAAAGTGAATGCTCTTACCCCCTACATTGAGGTGGTTATTTACGATTGAGAATAGAGATGCAAAGTTAGGGATAGGCTCATTCTCGGGGACATCGTAGTTGATTCCCAGACCACCACCAACATCTACAAAATCAAACGAGAAACCAAGGCGCTCAAGGTTCTCAACGATCACATTTGCCTTGTTACACATATTCTCAAAGACATGCAACTCACGGATCTGTGAACCGATATGGATATGGATACCCTTGATGTCAAGATTTGGCAGAGCCTTGATATGCTCAGCCTGCTCCATAACCTCCTCATATGATATTCCGAACTTACTATCCGCCTGACCAGTATCGATACAGTGGTTTGTCTTAGGGTCAATATCTGGATTGATACGTAGTGCAACATCGGTTGTGACACCCTTCTTTACAGATAGTGCGCTGATAACCTCCAACTCCTCTACTGACTCGCAGTTGATCGCCATAATCTTCTGGTCAATAGCATAATCAAGCTCCTTGTCTCGTTTACCTACGCCGGCATATACGATCCCTTTAGGATCAAATCCAGCCTCGATAGCTTTGCGAAGTTCGTTTCCGCTAGCGCAATCGATACCTAAGCCATACTCCTTAATCACCGCTAGGATCTTATCATCGTAGTTAGCTTTGATCGCGTAGTGTACCTTATAGCCATACTTCTTCGACTCATACACCACACTCTCAAGCGTTTGGCGCAAAAGAGCAATATCATAAAGGTAGAATGGAGTATCTACACCACTACCTTTTAATTTATCTGCAACTTGTCTACTTAACATTGTATTTTTTATTTAGTCTGCAAATATAGTAAATTTTACCATATATTTTGTATCTTGGTCCGAAAAATGTATAGTGGTTGTTAAAATTTTATGAAAAAAACGCCATATTACCCCCAAATAATTCTTTAAATGGAGAATCAAATGTTAATGATCCTGCTGATCGTCTATACCGCTTCGGTCTGTTTGATGGGTCTTAAGTTTCGTAAAAATCAAAATAGTGAGGAGTATTTCCTTGCCTCTCGAAGATTACCATCGTGGCTATTGTCGATAACTTTTGTCGCCTCATGGTGGGGCGGAGGATCGGCAATTGATCTGGTCGATATGGCAAATCGCGATGGTATTAGCACCTATTGGATCTATGGCGTTCCCGTTCTACTCTCAACTGCGTTGATGTATCTGCTAGCCGATAAGATCCGTGCAGTGGGTACGTTGAGTCAACCTGAACTGATGGAGAGGCGCTACGACTCACGCTCGGCATTTATGCTCACCATATTCATATTGATATTTATGGTTGTCGGCTCAGCTGTTCAGGTGATTGTCATAGGTTCATTCTTTGAGTCATTCTTTGGCATGAGCTACTCTACCGGGGCTATTTTAGGTACATCTATGGTTATTATCTACTCAATGTTTGGCGGTTTTAAGGGTGTTGTGATGACCGATCTTGCGCAGTTCTGCCTCTTTCTTATTGCTGCTCTGCTGCTTTTTGTGGTGGCGTATAACCGGGCAGATGGCTTTGGTGGCATGTTGACGGCGATTGAGGAGGGTGGTAGTCGTGAAGGGTTCACCTCTATTTTTCATAACATTAGCGATAATATAGCCTACGTAATCACCTTCGGCACATCGTGGATGGTGCAGGCGAATGTCTGGCAGAGGATCTCTGCCGCTAAAACACCCCGATCGGCAAAGAGGATGATGGGTATTAGCTTTCTGCTCTTTATCCCTCTCTATATGGTCGTTACACTCACTGGGATGCTCTCTATTGTGAGCTACGATGTTGTCCCTGCGGGAGGTATTGTAGCCGCAATGATTCAATCTCTAGACTCGCCAATTATCGTTGGTCTACTCTTTCTTGGTCTCTGCTCAGCTATAATGTCAACCATGGACTCGATGTTTAATACCGGGGCTATGTCGCTCACTATAGATATTTATAAGCGATATATATGTCCAGATGGTGAGCCTCAGAGGTATGTAAATGTAGGACGTCTCTCTACCCTACTTGTAGCTCTGTTATCGCTCTTTATCGGACTGAATATCCGCTCAGTTATAACTGTTTCGTGGATCGGCGCTGACTTTATCGCCTCGGGGGCATTTGTGCCGTTGGTTGCTGCCTTTGTCTGGAGGAGGGGAAATAGTCGAGCTGCCTTTGCATCGATGATATTTGGGCTTCTCTTTAGCTCATACCACTTTGTTGCGGCGCTGTGGACTACACTCCCTACAGCGTGGGAGGTAGCCTCTGTGACACACTCTATAGTGGGAATATTGATCTCTACACTTATATATATTAGTGTATCGTTACTCGCTCCAGATAAGAGGTTTTTAGATAGGTTGTAAAAATATATGATTCTTAGTTGCTTTATTAGATAAATTGGCTTATCTTTGTCGGGTAAAAGAGAGATAGGGAGAGATGCAAATTGTAAAAGCAGAGTTTAAGTGTAGTTCACAGAGGTTATCGCAGATTCCAGACGATGATTTGCGTGAGTTTGCTTTTATCGGACGTAGTAATGTCGGCAAATCATCGCTGATAAATATGTTGACCAACCATGCTGGGTTGGCTAAAGTCTCGGGAACACCGGGAAAGACACAGCTAATAAACCACTTCCTAATCAATAAACAGTGGTATCTGGTCGATTTGCCGGGATATGGTTATGCGCGTACATCTAAGAGCAGACGCGAGAACTTTGCCAAGATCATCACTCAGTACGTCACTAAAGCGCGGAAGTTACATCTACTCTTTGTACTCATAGATTCACGACTTGAGCCTCAGCGTATCGACATCGAATTTTTAGAGATGTTGGGTGAGAATGGTATCCCCTTTGCAATTGTATTTACTAAGGCAGATAAACTCTCAAAGGCTCAGCTCAAACGTTCGGTAGAGAGGTTTGAGCAGCGTGTGCTGGAGATGTGGGAGGAGCTACCACCAACATTTGTTACATCATCGCAGAGTAAATCGGGACGTGACGAAATACTAGACTTTATAGGTCAATTAATCACTGATAATTAATCATTAATCATTATAATAATGGCTTTTCACCAAATCAAATTCTTCACTGGTCGAGGTTCAGAGTACCTTGCAAAACAGATTGCAGCTAGCTACGGTACTACATTGGGCGACTGTGAGGTCCTCCCATTTAGCGATGGAGAGTTCCAGACATGCTATAACGAATCAATTCGTGGTTGCACGGTTTTTATTATCCAGTCTACATTTCCGCCGACCGATAATTTGATGGAGTTGCTAATGATGATCGATGGCGCACGCAGAGCATCTGCTCACCGTGTGATTGCTGTTATTCCATACTTTGGATGGGCGCGTCAAGATCGTAAGGATCGTCCACGTGTGCCTATAGGTGCTAAGTTGGTGGCTAATATGCTTACTGCTGCTGGTGCTGATCGTGTTATGACGATGGATCTCCATGCTGACCAGATTCAGGGATTCTTTGAGGTTCCTGTTGATGCTCTCTATGCATCGGGAATCTTTATCCCATATATCAATAGCCTCAATGTTGAGAACCTATCGATTGCAGCCCCAGATATGGGTGGTGCAAAGCGTGCTAATACATATGCTAAACACCTCGGTGCGCCAATTATTATCTCTCATAAGGAGAGGGCTAAACCAAATGTTGTTGGAAGTATGACAGCTATCGGTGAGGTTGAGGGGCGTAATATCATCATCGTTGATGATATGATCGACACTGCTGGAACAATATGTATGGCAGCCAATATGTTGATGGAGAGGGGTGCAGCGAGCGTTCGTGCTGCAATCACACACCCTGTGCTATCTGGCAAGGCGTATGATAGGATCAACGCTAGCGCACTTCAGGAGGTTATAGTAACCAATACTATACCCCTTCGCGAGGATGCTGACACTAGCAAGTTTACGGTTCTTTCTGTAGCTGACATCTTTTCAGATGTTATTGGAAGAGTTTATAACAATCAGTCGATCTCATCAATATTCTTTTAAACTATGGCAGTAGAGCTTAAGAACCTCTCGAAGGTAGAGGATAACTACTCTCAGTGGTATAATGAGTTGGTCGTTAAGGCAGGTCTAGCTGAGAACTCAGCTGTGCGTGGGTGTATGGTTATCAAACCCTATGGCTACGCTATCTGGGAGAAGATGCAGCAGGCGTTGGATAAGATGTTTAAGGATACAGGTCATGAGAATGCCTACTTCCCACTCTTCATCCCCAAATCATTCTTCTCTAAGGAGGCTAACCATGTTGAAGGGTTTGCAAAGGAGTGTGCGGTTGTTACCCACTATCGATTGAAGAATGATGAGGTTAATGGAGGTATCACCGTTGACCCAGCGGCGAAGTTAGAGGAGGAGTTGATCGTTCGTCCAACATCGGAGACAATTATTTGGAATACATATAAAGGGTGGATACAGTCATACCGTGACCTACCTATCTTGTGTAATCAGTGGGCAAATGTTGTTCGCTGGGAGATGCGCACACGTCTGTTCTTGCGTACAGCGGAGTTCTTGTGGCAGGAGGGACACACTGCACACGCAACTAAGCAGGAGGCTATCGAGGAGACACACAAGATGATCCATGTATATGAGAAGTTCGCTCAGGAGTGGATGGCTCTACCCGTTGTTGTGGGACACAAATCGCCTAATGAGCGCTTTGCTGGTGCTGAGGATACGCTAACTATCGAGGCATTGATGCAGGATGGCAAGGCTCTACAGAGCGGCACATCGCACTTCTTGGCTCAGAATTTTGCTAAGGCATTTGATGTTCAGTTTACCAATAAAGAGGGTAAGCAGGAGTTTGTATGGGCTACATCGTGGGGTGTTTCGACACGCTTGATGGGTGCTTTGATTATGGCTCATTCAGATAATAACGG
>JBCQTG010000123.1:0-4893 GCA_047178765.1 Rikenellaceae bacterium
ATATACAGAATCATAGCTCAGCAAAATTGATCTGGGCGCAGACAACATTTGTTCCTGCAGGAGTTGATCCTCGTCGCGATCAAGGTGATGACCAGCTATACAATAATCGAGCTCTCGCTGTATTGACGGATTTTCCCGATATTGTTATTGACGACCATTATAAACTGACGAGTGAGAACCAAGATTTGCAACGTCCTAAGAATGTCCATTTCACTGTTGAGGGGTATAAAAAATTGGCAGATCAAGTCTCTGGTTATATTAAAGAGGCGTTGAAATAATAACTAACAACTCAGTCCCTCGATACACGCATATAACGGACTAAAAATCATACAAATGCTGTCATGCTGAGCGAAAGCGAAGTATCTCGCAATGAATGCGAAAGACCTTAAGATATATTTCGCTTTCGCTCAGCATGACAGAGGCGGGGTTGAGTAATACCTAACAATTAACAACTATGAGACTAATCAATTTATTGACAGCCATTGCGCTATTGTGCATGGTGTCGTGTTCACAAAATGAGCAGACAACGCAGAGTAAGGGTAAGGGTGTATTCCCCCATAAGATGCCAACCGAGAAGCCCGACTTTCCGCTTAGTGCAGCTATGGAGCGAATGTTCGATAACTATCCCGCTCCACGAGCGCAGGATAATGAGTTCTATACAACCTTCAAATATACAAAATTAGAGGGGTTCGATTATCGTGATGGGGATGGTACGGTGACACGCCGTGACCCTTCGCGTCCAATATTTGTCAATGGCAAATACTATATTTGGTATACTAAGCGAGATACCAAGTATCTGCCTGTAGGGTCTAAAAGAGCTGCTGAGGCAACCGATGAGATACCCTCAACAGATTGGGATCTATGCGATTTGTGGTATGCCACGAGCGATGATGGATTCACATGGGCAGAGCAGGGGTTGGCTGTAGCACGTCCCGAAAAACCCAAAGTTGGATGGAGGTCAATTGCGACACCCGACATTTTGGTCTGGAAAGGTAAATACTACCTCTATTTTCAAGCATTTGACGAGCCAAGTGGTTTGAATGGCGACTGGTGCGAGATCTCAGTTGCCTATGCCGACTCACCCGATGGACCATGGACAAACACAGCCAAGGTGGCTATTCCTCACGGTAAAAAGGGGGAGTGGGATCAAGACCAGTTGCAAGATCCACACCCGATAGTCTATAAAGATAAGATATATCTCTACTATAAAGCTGCCTATAACAAATGGGCTGATGATAGAGATAGGTATGCTGTAGCACACGGAGTGGCTATTGCCGATGACCCACTAGGACCATTCACCAAACCTGAGTTAAATCCTGTGTTAAACACAGGTCATGAGACCACCTATTTCCCCTACCGAGATGGTGTTGCAGCACTTGCTATCCGCGATGGTAATGAGCGAGAGACAATTCAGTATGCTCCAGATGGCATAAATTTTGAGGTAAAATCGGTTGTCTCACTTGCACCAACTGCTGCGGGGTTATTCTCACCCGACAACTTCTCAAATTCGGGAGATGCTAGGGGTGCAACATGGGGTATGTGTCACTTTATAAATGCTGTTGGTAAAGGGGGTAAACGCCACTCTATACTAGCTCGTTTTGACTGTGATTTGAGCCGAGATTATGATAATAAACTCTTTAAAGCAACAACAGTAGCATTCACACCCGATGTCTACTTTGAGCAGCATGGACTAGGTGGTCTAAAGAAAAAGAGAGTTGACGAGGGTGCTAAATATGGAAGATAATGAACTATCGTAGATGTGGAAATAGCGGCATTCTGCTGCCTGAGATCGCGCTGGGGTTGTGGCACAACTTTGGAGAGATCGATAACTATGAGAATTGTCGTGAGATGATCTTCAGATCTTTTGATCTGGGGATTACTCACTTCGACCTTGCTAATAACTATGGACCCCCTCCGGGGAGTGCGGAGACCACCTTTGGACGTATCCTTAAGGCAGATATGCACAACCACCGCGATGAGATGATTATCTCCTCTAAGGCTGGTTACACTATGTGGGATGGTCCCTATGGCGATTGGGGAAGCAGGAAGTATCTTATTGCTAGTCTCGATCAGAGCCTTAAGCGAATGGGGCTTGATTATGTAGATATTTTCTATCAC
The DNA here is from genome assembly GCA_047178765.1 of Rikenellaceae bacterium. GTDB lineage: Bacteria > Bacteroidota > Bacteroidia > Bacteroidales > Rikenellaceae > Alistipes. The sequence goes on from JBCQTG010000123.1 coordinate 2,119, forward strand.
CATCGACCTGATCCTCAGACTCCGTTGGAGGAGACTATGGGTGCGCTGGACCATATCGTTAGGAGCGGAAAGGCTCTATATGTTGGTCTATCAAACTACTCTGCTGAGCAGTTTAATGAGGCGGTAGCGATATTGAATAGATTGGGGACACCATGCCTAATCGAACAATCTAAATACTCGATGTTTGTTCGCAAGCCTGAGGAGGGTTTGCTAGATGCATTGGAGCAGAGTAGGGTAGGTATGATCGCCTTCTCACCCCTTGCTCAGGGGATGTTGAGTGATCGCTACCTTCATGGAATACCTGCCGACTCACGCGCTGCAAGGGGGCATTTCCTAAAGAGTGTAGATATTACAGAGGAGCGTTTAGCAACTATTGCTGCCCTTAATGGTTTCGCTAGAGATATGGGGATGAGCCTAGCTCAGATGGCTACAAAGTGGTTGCTACGCGATCATCGTGTCACCTCGGTATTGATAGGTGCTAGTAGGGTAGCGCAGATTGAGGAGTTGGTGGCTGTGGCAACATTTGAGTCATTATCGGCAGATTCTCTAACACAGATCGAGGAGATCCTAAATGGGTAGCTGGATTGAGAAATACCAATGTGCTAAATTGCTGAGTGTAAGTAGTGCTACCGTTCGTAATTGGATCAAAGCTGGCTATCTCAATAGCAACGAAGATGGTCGGGTAAGTAGCGAGTCAATAGATAGGGTAAAATCTGAAGTTATCGGAGGTATAAAACTCACTTCACGTGCAAATAAGCTCTTTAAGATTAATGATGGCGATGAGTATAATGAATCTCGAAGAAATAGAGATGGCATATATTATACACCTCAGTTTATCGTTGATGATATGCTCTCGACAATCGATCTTTCTCAGGTCGATCTCTCGAGAGCAACCTTTTTAGACCCCTGCTGTGGCGATGGTAACTTTCTGGTAACCGCCTTACAACTTGGTTTTTTGCCTCAAAATATCTATGGGTATGATATTGACCCTAAGGCAGTAAATGCAGCTAAGGATCGTATTATGAATGCTAGCGGATATGTAGGTGAAACCACTATTTTATGTGGTGATTTTCTCACTATCGCACACGATCGTAAGTACGATTTTATCTATACAAATCCCCCTTGGGGAAAGAAGTTACAGCCACAAGAGAGTGGACGGAAGATAGATAGTAGCGAGCAATTTTTCAGGCGATCGATGGAGGTTCTACGCGATGGTGGTAGAATCGGTTTTTTGATGCAGGAGGCGGTATTTAATGTTGGCACATATCAGCAATTTCGCGAATTTATTTTTAGCTATAATATAGTTAAATTTAGCCATTATGGGCAGTCGTTTAAGGGTTTACTAACAGCTGCTCAGGCAGTTATAGTTGATAAGTTTGCGTCTGAAAATTCACCAATCATATGCTGCGATGGTAACTCTATCTATATGCGTAGCTGTGAGTCATTTGCTAATAACCCATATCTGATATTCAATTTTCAAATTAAACCAAATTACGCTGATCTTATTGCATATATCTTAAAATCAGATGATTATATTACACTTAAAGCACGTTGGGGGCTAGGAATTGTAACGGGTAACAATAGCCGTTTTTGCTCTCGCGAGCCACGAGCGACTTATCAACCTATATTTAGAGGTGAGGATATTTCGATTGATGGATTGGCTGAACCATCTCTGTATATAACTACCGATCTCTCTAAGTGTCAACAAGTTGCACCATTAGAGACCTATTATGCGCCGAGTAAGATTATCTATAAATTTATCTCATCAAGATTGATCTTTTATCTCGATCGCGAGCAGCGACTAATCCTCAATAGTGCCAATATGCTACTACTCGACAGCAGCTTTCCACTGAGCGAAGAGCAGCTAGTAGCTCTATTCAACTCTCCCTTTATGAACTGGTTATACACCTCTATATTCTCGGCAAGAAAGGTGCTAAAAAGAGATTTGGAGAGGCTGCCGATCTTTATCAACAACCTCTCCAAAGGTGAAATTTTCAATGAATCTACCTACCTCCAAAGTCTCGGCATCGAGCCCGACGGTGTAGGTGGATACCGATTTAGTAACTCATAGCAAAGAGAACACGTTTGTTCGATGGTTTGCCGGTGAAGATACACTTACCCTCCTGCTCTACAGCATCGATCGGGATGCAGCGGATAGTTGCTTTAGTAGCATCTTTGATCGCCTGCTCGGTCTCTGGAGTGCCATCCCAATGGGCTGAGATAAAACCACCCTTCTCTGTCAACACCTTCACAAACTCATCCCATGTATCTACCTCTGTAATCATCGAATTTCGGTACTCCAATGACTTATTGAAGATACTCTCCTGTATCTCATCCATCAATGATACCAGACGATCAGTCAACCCCTCTTGAGAAACGGTCTCCTTAGTGAGTGTATCGCGACGTGCAAGCTCGATAGTGCCATTCTGTAGATCTCGCTGACCGATAGCCAAACGTACAGGAACACCCTTCAACTCATACTCTGCAAACTTAAACCCTGCGCGGATATTATCCCTATCATCGATCTTAACAGTTAGACCCCTCTCACGTAGTGGCGCTGCTATAGCCTCCATCTTCTCTCGCATAAGTGCCAACTGCTCATCTCCCTTATAAATAGGTACAATAACAATGTGTATTGGCGCTAATTTCGGAGGAAGGACAAGTCCGTTATTATCTGAATGAGCCATAATCAAAGCACCCATCAAGCGTGTCGAAACACCCCACGACGTAGCCCAAACAAACTCCTGCTTACCCTCTTTATTGGTAAACTGAACA
>JBCQTG010000124.1:0-4545 GCA_047178765.1 Rikenellaceae bacterium
TATTAAATGATAAGTTCGAGGCGGTTAATCCGCTATTACGTGCATATGATGTCGAGGCAAAGAGCTTACGTATATCATCATATGCCTTGATGTAGGTAACTGGATTGGAGCGCGAAGAGCGTCCAATAGGTGATTGGTCGACCATCTCAACCGATGTGATAAGATCCAAATCACCTAATAGAGAGTCGAAATCTCCGGGACGGTTACCCATATCGTTTATATGCCTACGCAGAGCGGGGTATAAGATCCCTCTTACGAGTGTAGACTTTCCCGAACCACTAACACCGGTCACACAACTCATCACACCGAGAGGTATGATAACATCGATATTTTTTAGGTTATTCTCTCTGGCACCCTTGATAACTATACTACCCTGAGCAGCGCGCCTTGATGAGGGGACTTCAATCCTCTTCCTCCCCGTTAGGTAGTCGGCAGTGAGTGATCTCTCGCAACTCATCAAACCATCCAGCTCACCAGCATAGATAATCTCACCACCAAGATACCCCGCCTCTGGACCTACATCAACGATGTAGTCAGCTGCCCGTATGACCTCCTCCTCATGCTCCACAACAATAACCGTATTACCCATATCACGTAGCTGCTCCAAAACACCAACTAGTCGTCTAGTATCACGTGGGTGGAGTCCGATGCTCGGCTCATCGAGGATATAGAGCGATCCCGTAAGGTTACTTCCCAAAGAGGTTGAGAGGTTGATACGTTGCGACTCTCCACCCGAGAGGGTTGAGCTTAGTCGATCGAGGGTGAGGTATCCCAGCCCTACATCTTGAAGGTAGCGTAATCGGCTCTCAATCTCAATCAATATTCGCGAAGCCATCTTCCTATCTCTATCATCGAGATCTATTGAGTTGAACATCGCTATCGCCTCATCAACTGTTGCTGTAACAACATCAGCTATTGTGTAACCACCAACCTTAACATAGAGTGCTTCGGGGCGTAGACGAGTGCCATCACAGGCGTCACAGATGCTCTTTCCTGTATATCTCGCCTTCATAACTCTATATTGTATCTTGCGCTTCTCTGAGTCCAAAAAATCAAAGAACTCATTGAGTCCATTAAAGTATCTGTTTCCACTCCAGAGTAGCTTGCGCTGTTGGCGAGTGAGGTTATAATATGGTGTGTGGATTGGGAAGTTAAATTTCTCCGCGTTAAAGACCAGCTTATCTCTCCACTGTCGCATTGTATCTCCTCGCCAACAGGCGATCGCATTGTCGTAGATTGATTTGCTCTTATCGGGGATAACCAGATCCTCATCTATTCCGATAACCTTACCATACCCCTCACATTTGGGGCATGCTCCCATTGGATTGTTGAAGCTGAATAGGTGTTCAGTAGGCTCCTCAAAGGTTATTCCATCTCGTTCAAATTTGGAAGAGAAGGGTAATCTATCTGGCTTATCACCCGTAATAATCACTGCACATAGACCATCGCTATATGAGTATGCTCGTGATACCGACTCTGAGAGTCGTTGGCGTATACCCTCGTCACTAGTTATCTTAACCCTATCAAAGTTCACATCAATATCTGCCTTATCATCAGCTATCGGTAGATAGTCGGCGATGGTGTAGAGAGTATCATTAACATATAGTCTCTCAAATCCCTGAGTCATAAGGTCAAGCAGCAGCTCAATGATCGAGCCTGTTCCGCTCAGTGGGGCTGTAATCATCACCCTCTTACCCTCATCAAGACTCTCCAATCTATCGACAACATCATCAACTGAATCGCGTGTGATCTCCTCGCCAGATATTGGCGAATAGCTCCTGCCGACCCTAGCAAAGAGTAGTTTAAGATAGTCATAAATCTCGGTCGAGGTGCCGACAGTTGAGCGGGTATTGCGGGTACTAACCTTCTGCTCAATAGCTATGGCAGGGGCTATACCGCTGATCTCATCGGCATCGGGTTTGCCTATCCTGCCGAGGAATTGGCGTGCATAGGCAGATAGCGACTCGACATACCTTCTCTGCCCCTCAGCAAAGATGGTGTCAAAAGCCAATGTCGACTTTCCTGAACCTGAGAGACCGGTGATTACTACCAGCTTCCCATGAGGAATTTCGACATCTATATTTTTGAGGTTGTGAACCCTCGCCCCTTTGATTATTATCTTGTCACTCATATATCTCTACCGTTGCCCCCTCTACACTCTCCAACCTGCCTATCAATTCATCGCTCTTGCTGCTCCTTATCGTGAGGGTTATTGTACATAGATTGTCAAAATCCTGCTGTTCGATATTTGGCTGCATCTCCTTAATCACCTTCATCACCCCATTCATCGACATGTATGAGAAGGCTACCTTTAACCTCACATCAACCGTCTGTTCAACCACCTCAGCCTCATCTAGCACCGCCGCTGCAGAGTCCCTATAAGCCTCAATTAATCCTGAAACCCCAAGTTTAGTCCCTCCAAAATATCTTACCACAACAATCAAGCAGTTGGTGATCTCTCGTGAAAGCATCTGACCTAAGATAGGTTTACCAGCTGTACTCGATGGCTCTCCATCATCATTTGCTCGCGAGCGGTCGAAACCTAATCTCCATGCGTAGCAGTGGTGGGTAGCGTCGTAGTATTTTTTGTATAGAACCTCCAGCAGAGGTGCAATCTCCTCTTCGCTGCTAATGGGGTAGGCGTAGCATAGGAATTTGCTGCTCTTGATTTTGTAGATCGCCTCAGCAGGTTCGCTAATGGTGAGGTAACTATCCTTCATTAACGAATCTTTTTGAATACTCTATCCCAGCGGATATTGCCCGGGAATGACCCCTCTGCATCTAGTGACAACCAGACAAACGATGCCTTACCAACGATATGATCCTCAGGAACAAAGCCCCAGAAGCGTGAGTCGGCAGAGTTGTGACGATTATCACCCATCATCCAGTAGTAGTTCATCTTAAACTCGTAGCTCTCTGCTAACTCTCCATTGATATAGATCTTATCGCCATCCTTGCGCAGCTCATTGCCCTCATAGAGGGTAATTATCCTCTCATAAAGGGGGAGGTTATCCTCCGTAAGTTTAACTGTTGCCCCTTTAGCTGGTATCCATAAAGGTCCGTAGTTGTCGGCATTCCATGGGTAGCGACCATCGTGTGGAAAGACATCTGTCGTTGCTCCATATGAGATATATTGATCTGCACTCAATACATTACTCCATCTACGTAGCTCAGCTACAGCACTCTCACTTAGTGGCATCTGGTAGATCTTTCCATTACCCGCAGCCTCAGTGATATTTAACGAACGAAGCTGTTGCTCAGTGATAGGCGATGAGGTGCGAACGATATAGATATACTGCATCTCATCGGGTCTATTCTCCGCCACGCCATTGATAGTCATCTTAGAGTTGGTAATCTGCAACGTATCTCCCGGCATAGCGACCAATCTCTTGATATAGTTCTCTCGTTTATCTACCGGGCGTGAAATCACTGTATACTCATCGAAGAGTCGACGTCGACCCTCTTGAATACCAAAGGTCTGCTCGTAGCTACGCAATACATCGTAATATGTTACACTCTGATTCTCCAACAGCACAGTGTCGCCAGCGGGGAAGTTAAATACAACCACATCCTCGCGTTTGATCGGTTTAACCCCTTTTAGCCTCTTATAGGGGAGCTGAATCAACTCGCTAAATGACTTTGCCGTTGTTGATAGTGGCATAGTGTGGTGGACAAATGGGAATGAGATGGGGGTGTTGGGCATCTTAGGTCCATAGCTCGCCTTACTTACATAGAGATAATCACCCACCAATAGACTCTTCTCCATCGACGAGGTGGGGATAACATAGAGCTGAAAAACATAGGTGTGGATAAGTGTCGCAACAACAGCAGCAAAGATAAGGGCATTTACCCACTCATATACTGTCTTGAAGATTGCGCTCTGCTCGCTGTATGATTTTATCCTGCTGCCGACAATACGTGCAATGTGTCCAGAGATATAGACATCATAGATCACAACCAAACCGATCATCGACCACCATGCACCTGTCCAGACCCCAAACCACAAAAAATAGAGGAGTGCCGCCATCGAGAAGCGCACCCATCTATTTCTGTATAGATTCATCAATTTATCAATCATTACAATAGGTCATCCATTGTGTATATACCCTCTTTGCCCGCCAAGAACTCCGCTGCAATCACTGCACCATAGGCTAGCGTCTTGCGGTTTTTGATGGTGTGGCGTAGCTCCAAAATATCATCTGCCGACTCATACTTAACTGTGTGTGTGCCGGGAACCTCTCCCTCGCGGATAGAGCGGATATTAACCTCTCCTGCCGCTGGCTGAACATCGTTGACCCACCCATTGAGCCTATCGATATTCTCGATCAACCCCTCAGCGATAGTGATAGCTGTTCCGCTAGGTGCATCGAGCTTATGTATATGGTGGATCTCCTCCACATCAACCTCATAACCCTCAAATTTCGACATCATCTCCGCCAATTTCTTGTTGATGCGGAACATTAGATTTACACCCAAGCTATAGTTTGAGGCGTAGAAGAGTGCACTACCATTATCGATAGTCATCTTTGCTATCTCATCATAATG
>JBCQTG010000125.1:0-4349 GCA_047178765.1 Rikenellaceae bacterium
AGCTCGTTGTAGTTATCCACAACAAACTCTCTCTGACCCCATACCCTCTGCCAACTCTCATTAGATGACTCTCTAGAGGTCGATAGTAGTTCAAAGTAATTGGTTAGCGATCGCCCATCCTTGAGTTCATATCCCGTTGCTGATGGTGAAATAATCTCTCTGCTATCGCTCTTAACACTATATGTTATTGCGCCGCTATCATCGATGTGAAATTGAATAGAGTTGCTACCATCGGGCGATTTGACATAGAGTCCTTCGGTGCTACATGATGTTAGTAGCAGTAATAGACCGAAGATGAAAAGAAGATGTTTTTTCATAATTTAATTTATTTGTTAGGTGGTGAATATCTGCAAAAGTACTACCTCCTACTTGCAACTGCAAGTGACAAAAATAAATTAAAATGAAAAATATTTATAAAACTTTGGTTATTAGTTATTTAGAGAAAATATCAATTATATAAATTAAGATAAAATATCAATTGATAAATCTTGTTTTCAGCACCTATAGGAGTATTATCACTGCTGAGATAAGTGTAATCCAGATCACCATATGTCGATATATATTATCTGGAACTCGCTTCACCAGAATGATACCTAGCCACAAACCCAGAGCGATGAATGGAATCATCACTATACCTGTTAATATGGAGTCATAGTGGATATTATCCCACACCCAGATTTGAAGAGGTAACTTAGTGTAATTTAGTAACATATAGAACCATGCACTTGTCCCTACAAAGAGCATTTTGGGCATCTTAATAGAGAGTAGATAGACCGACATTATCGGTCCCGCAGCATTCGCAATCATCGTTGCGAAACCGCCCATTATACCATACATCCCTAGAACCCAACCTTTTTGAGGTGTGTCAACTTTGCGTTTGCGGAACTCATTGAGTAGCAGAACGACTACACTAATCATAATAGAGAATGCAAGTAGGTATTTAAACATAGATAGTGGTACAAAGTGGTCGATAACAATACCCACAAAGAGACCCACTATAGCCCAGCCGAGCAGTCTGACAAGGTGATACCAGCTACAGTTCCTACGGTAGTAAACAATAGCGCCCAGATCGGCAATACACAACAACGGTAATAGTAATCCAGTTGATGGTCTAGCGCCAAAAGCTAAAGCCATAATAGGAACAACAGCTGTTCCAACAACTGCTATTCCTGTCTTGCAAAATCCAACGAGTATTGAGCAGCCTATCAAGACCCACCAAAGTTGTGGGTCTGGTAGCAGGGTTACAATTTGCTCAACCATTTTATAAATAGATTCTGAATCTATAAACCTAAGTCATAACTACATTTTGCTCTTCATATGCACATCCATCTGAGGATATGGGAACTCTATTCCCTCCTCCTTAAAACGAGCAAAGATAGCTTTGTTGATGTCAAAATAGAGTGTCCAATAGTCGGCTGATGCTGTCCACGCACGCACTGCAATATCTACAGAGCTATCAGAGAAGTTACTTATTCCAATAAATATCTCCTGATCCTGTAGAACAGACTCATGCTTACTTACAACGTCGTTAATAACGCTACTTACAAAGTCAAAGTTAGAGTTATAAGAGACCCCAAAGAGCCAATCAACACGACGAATAGTCTCTTTCGAGTAGTTGTTAACAACACCAGTAGACAATGGTCCATTAGGTATGATAACCATCTTATTGTCTGGTGTATTAAGCAGGGTGCTGAAGAGTGATACCTCTTTCACGCAACCGGTGAAGCCTTGAGCCTCAATCACATCTCCAATCTTGAATGGTTTTAATAGTAGGATCATTACACCACCAGCAAAATTCTGAAGTGTGCCGCTAAGAGCCATACCAACAGCCAAGCCGGCAGATGCAAAGATGGCAACAAACGAAGTGGTATTAATACCCAATATACCTATAACCGTGAGAATGAGACATATTGTCAATGTGATAGATATTAGATTCTCTATGAATTTACTAAGCGATCTATCAAAATTGCGTTTCTCAAATATTGTAGCACAGATACCATTTATTCTCTTAATTATCCAGCGACCAACAAAATATACGGCAATAGCTAGAATAATCTTTAGACCTAAACTTGTTGTAGCTGAGACTATTTTAGATATAATCTCTTCAGATGGGGTTGATAACATCTTTGAGATAAAATTCATCACCATCTCATTTGTTGACTCTACGGTCTCTGCTGTATCAGCGTTGGCAGAGAGAAAATTTGCAAGAAACATATCTAATAATTTTATAATTTAATTTGAATACCTACCCCAAAACTCTCCTTAAACTGCAAGCCGGGACCAATAGTTCCATTATCTTTAATGATGTTAATATCATCATCATATACTAGATTAGTTGTGATAAATGCACTAAGCCACTTATTAATGGTCATATTTATCTGCACCTCCCAATTGACATCTACATTTTGTGGATTCTCCAAGTAGTTTGAGAATAGGATAAGACGAGAGTAGAGATTTACATTCTTCATTATATCCTTTTTCACCTCCATCTGTAGATTGGCTCCAGCCTCCGCAATTGTTCTATGACCGGGATCTACTCCATATGAGCCTGCATCTGAGAGTTCATCTTCAAGAACAAAGACCTCACGCCATGTTGCCGGTGTAAATGTTGCAGTAAACCACTCTTTTGGGGTCCATGTTAAACCACCTCCAATAGTAAGGTATCCCGGAGCCATAAATGTTGAGACCAATGTTCTATTTGAATCACTATCATATGAGTAGCCATTTGTGAATTGGGTTTGGAAGTTCACCAAACTACTCAGGTATAGATTCTTTGCGATATTATAACCATAAATAGAGGATAGGTATATCTTATCACTTGTCTTTCGGCTTCCTGTACTCTCAGTGTAATTTAATCCGTAGGCTAGCTCAATACGGTTATCCAAGATATGCTTCCCTTTTTTGTAGTTAGCGGAGTAGTTTAACTGGGCATTCCCTCCATATGCATTTTCGCCACCTGATGCCCAGTTGCTAAAGGCTGTCTGGTTAATGTTTAATGATACATTACCATCGAATGTCCATGTAGAGTCTTGGCTAAAGCGTTGTGCTGAAAGGCTCTGAGGTAGAATTACACTACACAAAATAGCTATCGCTATGTAAATAGATCTCATTAATTATCTGTTTTTGTTTTTAATATTTTGATTATCTAGATAGTATTATGCAAATAGCAATCCAAAGATAGACAATTGCTATGTGCAAGTCAAAGCATCTGCAAATGTAGTATTTTTTATTATAACATAACAATTTTAGCTCAATAAATTATACTACTGCTCTATAATCTCACCTGTTTATCTGGGATGTGTAGCAATATTGGATGATTCTCGAATATTTAATTCGGCATTAAGAACAATGGTCTCATGCGTTATTGGTTGCCCATTGCTTAGTGATTCAATCTCTTTGAGTAGCAAGTTAGTTGCGGTCATACCCATTAGAGGGAGGGGCTGAGAGACACTTGTTAGGTTTGGTTCAATGAGTGTTGACGAGCGAGATTCAGAGAAACCAACGACTGCAATCTGATCGGGTATCTTTATGTTTCTCTCCTTTATCGCCTTCATAGCACCTATTGCAACGGGGTCATTAATTGTAAATACGGCATCTATATGTACCCCCTTATCTAGCAGTTTTGTCATCTCCTCATATCCTCGCTGCTCTAATATTCCGGTTGTTACTATGATCTCATTATTTATAGCTATTCCATGCTTCTTCAGAGCCTTTATATATCCGCTCTTTCTATCTGCCGTCAACTCTAGCGTCTCGGGACCAGCAAGGTATGCTATATCTCTTCGTCCACTATAGATTAGATGTTCAGTAGCAAAAAACGACATGATAAAATCATCTATCACAACTTTGCTTGTAGCAATATCCTTACATGGTCTATTAAAAAAGACCATTGGGATTCCTGAATCTATAACCTCTCTATATAATTCAACATTATGCCCCTGTTTCGATGAGGATATTAATATCCCCTCAACCATACTATCTTGAAGCATCTTTATGTTGCGCGCCTCAGTTTCAGCCGATTCATTTGACTGCGTTATAAGAAGTTGGTACCCATTTCGATCTAAGATCTCTTGAACCGCTATTATAATTATGGTAAAGAATGAGTTGATAAACTCGGGTACAACAATGCCTATTGTACGGCTCCTCTTGTTTTGCAATCTAAGAGCAATAGGGTTGGGTTTATAACCAAGTTCAGCGGCGAGTTTTATCACCCTATCTCGTGTCTCCTTATTGACATCTGATTTATTAACCTGAGTTTTGGATAAGAAACACCCTAAATAAATAGGAAGAATGCTCAATTTTTCGTATCTTTATAGTTGATAATCAATAAGATAACAAAGAAATATGAG
>JBCQTG010000126.1:0-4249 GCA_047178765.1 Rikenellaceae bacterium
TGTGCGCCATACGCACCGCATTAACTCCTAGCTCCTGCATCTTGCGTAGTCGACGACGGAGAACATCATTATTAAGAGCCACACCCACACATCCTAAATCGTGGTGAATATTGACACCCTTAATCTTTGTGTATTCGCCATTGATAAGTAGACCCTTAGCGGGGTTGAACTCCAGCGTACGAATACCAAAACTCTCCTCTCGCTTCTCTATCAACTCATCTCCTACACTTATATAGGTGCATAGCGTATAGCGATTGGGTGAGGTTGGACTCCATAGCTTTGGTGTAGGGATAGTTATATCAATGCAACTCTCTGTCACCTCGCCAATAGGGACATCAACACTCTGCGATTTGTAGCAGACTACACTCTCGGAGTTGTAGATTTGATAGACAATATCATATGTTTTACCAATGTCGCTATTGCTGGTAAACTCTGTGCGCACATTAATGGTTGCACTCTCCTCTGTAATCTTTGGGGTTGTGATAAACTGACCATGTGTAGGGATATATACCTCTCCGCGAGAGATAAGATGTACTGGACGGTAGATTCCAGCCCCCACATACCATCGTGAATCGGCATAGGCTCTACGATCAACCCTTACGGTGATGATATTCTCGCCACTCTCATTGAGGTATGGCGTTAGATCATACTCGAAATCGAGGTAGCCAAAGGGGTAGAAACCCAACTCGTGACCATTGATCCATACATGTGAGTTGTTATATACACCCTCAAAACGTACAAAGATACTCTTGCCTCTCATCTGTTTTGGCACCTCAAAGGTGTTGCGATACCACCCAATACCTCCGGGTAGGAAGCCATTACTTCCCGCTGTATTCTCTTGAGTGTAGCCTAGTTCAATACTCCAGTCATGTGGTACTCGTATACTCTGCCAACTGCTGTCATTGGTATTTGCATCGTAGTACTCACTATCCATCTCTCCAAGGGTGAATCGCCATCCATCATTGAAGTCAATACTCTCCGCAGGAGAGCTGCTGCTACACGCCGTTGCTATGAGGGCTAGCAGCAGCGTCAAAATAAGTCTCATGGTTATTAGTTTTTTTGTGGTTATAGAATGGGCTGACACAAACGCGCCAGCCCACTAGTCTTAAATAAATAGTTATTATGCATCAATATTTGCATAGTGTGCATTCTGCTCAATGAACTCACGGCGTGGTGGCACGTCATCGCCCATCAACATCGAAAAGACCAAATCAGCCTCTACAGCATTCTCAATTGTCACCTGACGTAAAATACGTGTCTCGGGGTTCATCGTAGTGTCCCATAGCTGCACATCATTCATCTCTCCAAGTCCTTTATATCGCTGGATATGTATACCCTTACCGCCAAACTCCGCAATCACCTCTTCACGCTCCTGCTCACTCCAACAATACTTCTCCTGCTTTCCTTTACGAATCAGATAGAGCGGAGGTGTGGCAATATATACATGTCCATTCTCTATCAACTCGCGCATCTTTCTAAAGAAGAATGTTAGGATCAGTGTTGCGATATGGCTACCATCGACATCGGCATCGGTCATGATAACGATCTTGTCATAACGCAACTTGCTTATGTTAAGGGCTTTGCTATCCTCCTCTGTACCCATCGTCACACCCAATGCGGTGAACATATTCTTAATCTCCTCACTCTCCCACATCTTATGCTCCTGAGCCTTCTCGACATTGAGGATCTTTCCGCGTAGGGGCATGATTGCTTGGTAGAATGGGTTACGTCCCTGTTTAGCTGTTCCACCCGCAGAGTCTCCCTCGACAAGGAATATCTCCGCAATCGAGCGATCTTTGCTCGAACAATCAACCAACTTACCCGGTAGACCAACTCCAGAGAGGACACTCTTGCGCTGTACAATCTCACGAGCATGGCGTGCTGCATGGCGTGCCGTAGCTGCTAGGATAACCTTCTGGACAATTGCACGTGCATCTTTTGGATGCTCCTCAAGGTATTGACTGAGTGCTGTTGACATCGCCTGATCGACCGCTGCCGACACCTCATCGTTACCCAACTTAGTCTTTGTCTGACCCTCAAACTGAGGCTCTGCAACCTTTACCGATACAACTGCTGTGAGTCCCTCGCGGAAATCATCACCGCTAATCTCAAACTTCAACTTTTGAAGCATTCCCGACTCATCGGCATATTTCTTCAGCGTACGTGTCAATGCACGTCTGAATCCTGTTAGGTGTGTTCCTCCTTCGTGAGTATTGATATTATTTACATAAGAGTGTACATTCTCAGAATAAGAGGCGTTATACTGCATCGCTACCTCTACAGGAACGCCATTACGCTCGGTGTCAATATAGATAATAGACTCGATAATTGGCTCTCCACGAGTAGCATCAAGATACTTAACAAACTCCTTCAATCCCGCCTCAGAGTAGAACTCCTCGGTAAGATCACCCTCTCGATCCTCATCTGGACGTTTGTCTGTTATGGTAAGGTGAATGCCCTTATTTAGGAATGCCAACTCACGTAGGCGTTTCGACAATATATCATAGCGATATGTTGTGGTCTGGGTAAAGATCTCTGGATCGGGCTTAAAGGTGATTGATGTTCCTCGATCCTCGCAATCACCAACCACAGCGATATTAGCCAGTGGCGCACCCTTGCTAAACGACTGCTGATATATCTTGCCACTCTTGTGAACCTCAGCAACAAGAAGAGTAGATAGTGCATTTACACATGATACACCCACTCCGTGCAGACCTCCCGAGACCTTATAACTTCCCTTATCAAACTTACCTCCAGCATGTAGCACCGTTAACACCACCTCCAGAGCAGATTTTTTCTCCTTCTCGTGATAATCAACAGGGATACCGCGACCATTATCTCTTACAGTAATCGAATTATCCTCGTTGATTATGACATTAATGTGGGTACAGTACCCCGCCAACGCCTCATCTATCGAGTTGTCTACAACCTCATATACAAGGTGGTGTAACCCCTTCTCGCCTGTGTCACCTATATACATCGACGGACGCTTACGCACCGCCTCAAGACCCTCTAGTACTTGGATATTTGAGGCTGAGTATTCGCCACTATTAGCACTATTTTGCTCACCCCCCTGTTTTGTAATCTCTTGTTCTGTAGTCATCATCTAATATTAAAAATAAATCATACAAATATACTCTCTTTTTTTGTCAATCACAAAAAAAGAGGTAGAAAAACTACCCCTTTTTCAAACTTAAACTATTTTTCTACACACCTAATCACAGCATCATAATCATATGGATCACCATCATACTCCTTAATTCGTTTAACTGTACTCTCATAGCTCTTCCATACAGTTTTAGGGATCATCTTTTTTCGCTCCTCCCACGCGATATGGCGGCTCAGAATGGTTGTGAATGGAAGGTATTTATCTACGGTGTCATTTGCATCCCAATGCTCTAGACGATCATCGTAGAGGCTACGCATATGCTCCAACTTAGCTGCATAACGCGGATCAGCGCTGAGGTTGACCAACTCGTTGGGATCGTTACGAAGATCGAACAGCTCCTCCGATGGCTCCATCTTATCGCCATAGCCCCAATAGATATACTTAATCCCATCGGAGACAATAGCTAGTGAGAATGTCGAGGGGTAGCCCCAAACATTTATCAAACTAATATCCTTATGCACCTCTTTGCGCGGGTTCTTTACAATCTCTACCAATGACTCCCCATCCATATTCTCAGGGGTATCAATCCCAGCATACTCTAGAATAGTAGGTGCAATATCTATATTTCCACTTATCGATGAGGTCTGTTGCCCCGCCTTTGCTCGTGGATCGACAATTATCAGCGGTATGCGACTACTCTGTTCGTAGGCTAGAACTTTACCGCCTAGGCGATGTTCGCCTAGTGAGTAGCCATTGTCGGAGGTGAAGATAATAATAGTGTTGTCCGCAATCCCCGCAGCCTCCACCTTATCTAGAATCATCCCCACTGCATAGTCGACACCATAGATCTGCTGGTGGTAGCCTCTCAGATGCTCTTCGTAACCCTTTTTGCCGGGATTGATAGTCATATATTGTCGACCCAGCTTAGCCTGTTTTGGTAGCCTATCTGGTGCTGTGGCGGCACTCTCGGGTATAGCAAATGGGGCATTGGCATAGACATCATCAAACATCGGGTCTGGTTTTATCGGTTTGTGGGGGGCTTTAAATGATACCGATAGGTTAAATGGTTTTCCGCTCTTCATTGCAGTATCTATAAAGTCGCAGCTAAAGGCTCCGTATGCGCGTGAAGAGTGTGGATAC
>JBCQTG010000127.1:0-3803 GCA_047178765.1 Rikenellaceae bacterium
TGCAGATATTTCAAAACTAATATACTCTTAATTTATTATAAGTCAAGGTGTTGGTTTGTATATAAGGGTCGACTAAATAGACTCTGACTATTATTACGATCTTATATCGCACTTTGTGAAGTAGTGATAGAGTTGAAAATCAAACATCATAAGCTATCTCGGCTACTGTTTTTGTGCTATTCCGTATTCAGAGTTCGCGATATTACTCTCGACATTTGCATTGGACAACGATGGGATTCCTACTTCAAGAAGTTGCATTTTAACCCTTTGACCTCTACCTCTTCGCAATTTTTGACCTCAATAGTCTCGCTCTTTGGTAGGTAGCTATCAACTGTTACTCCTCTTAAACTACTACGCTTAACATCATCCAAAACGATGGCGTGGCGATCATCCTCTCCTCTCAGCGTGAACCTTACATTTGACATATTGAGTCCTTTGATATGGCGTGCATAGAGACCGTAGCTAGGTAGCACACCGAAGAATAGCTGCTCGGGGTAGCGTGCTTCATCCTCTGCAATCACATTATCAACTGCCCCAGTCGCCCCAAAACCCGTGTATGAGAACTCAATATTCTCGAGAGTTACATTCTCTATATAGTGATCTGGCAGACCTGTAAACATCATACCCTCAGTCGGTGGATCTATGCGTCCTGTGAGGCGGGCTGTTATATTTCGGAATGTGATATTATTAATCGATCCTATCTCGCCACCCTCAGGTTTGGCATCGACAGCATAGATCTGCTTAATAGAGGTTGAGTAGTCTCGTCCACGATTGCCTAGGCGGATGAAGATTGGACCTGCGCAATTGTAGAGATCAATATCCTCAATCAAAACATCCTCGATAAATGCACCATCAACAGCCATAAGTTTGATACAACCGTGACGAGAATCGAAGAATTGGCAGTTGCGAACTACAACATTGCGAAATCCACTCCACGAGGCTGTTCCGAACTTTAGGCAAGCCCAATAGCTACTAACTGTACAGTTCTCGACAAGGATATTCTCACAGATCTTCTTCACTGAACTCTTCAAACATATAGCATCATCCTCCACCTGAAGGTTACAATCGCGAATGGTCACATTCGAGCAGCCATCGTAGTTCATACCATCATTATTCCTATTCTCCTTATTGTAGATTGCGCAACGTGTTAAATTAACATTGTCGCACTCGCGGAAGTAGACACACCATGAACCTGAGTTCTTGATGACCAGATCCTCGAAATTGATATTTTTACACTCCTCGATGCGGAATAGTTTTGGTCGCTCACCAGCGTGTTTGAACATATATCCCTTGCCATTAATCTCCGAATTGGGATGACCAATGATGGTGATATTCTCCTGACCAACGACATAGAAGAGACACTTCGAGAAGTGTGGCTCTTCCGTCCCCAGAGGCACCTCAGCATAGTCCGACCATACGCTACTGCCGAACAGCTCTACACCAGCCTCCAATTTAAGAGTAACATTACTCTTTAGAAATAGAGTTCCTGTTGTATATGCCCCTTTCGGAAAGATAACCGTACCTCCACCATCGCTATTAGCAGCATCAATAGCAGCTTGGATAGCGGTGGTTGATGTTATCTTGAGCGATGGCTTAGCCCCAAAATCTTTGATGTTATACTCCTTTGCTGACACGGCTATCACCGAGAATAGAGATAGTACCGCTAATGCTATTTGTCTCATTGTCGTTAATTTTTAGTGAATCGTACAAACCATGGAGCAAACTCCTCACCCTCAGCATCCTTTAGGTGAATCATTATCTTATGCTCACCCGCGGGGATTTTGACACCCTTTAACATCACAGGCTCTCCCTTTGTGAGTTCCTTTGAAGCAATGGTAGTCTCTCCAATCTTAATAGAGAGGCTCTCTACATTTCCCACCCCGCCATCACACGCCTGATAGCTCTTGCCATTGGGAATAAAACGACCCTCTGGAGCTGCATCCCAGAAGCTTAATCCAGACTCTGGTGACCAACGGAATGCCTCAATGTCATACTTATAATCCTTTGGTGAGCTGACAGTCCAATATCCAGGTGCTGATCGTTTGTTGGTGTGTAGAAGCTCTTGATTCCAGATATTAAACCTATTAAGATCATCGTGAAGATCGTGGCAGACAAGCTCTACCGACTCCCCTTTGACATCAGTAACTAGAGGGATATATGCGATCTCTTCACCACGAGAGGCGGTGTGTTGCCACCACTTCTCATACTCAGCCATCAACTCCTTGACTATTTCGGGATGCTCAGCAGCGATATTATTCTGCTGTCCTCTATCGATAGCAATATCATAGAGTTCATCACCAACCAATCGCCAATCGCCCTTTGCAACACAGAATAGTCGTCCCTTTTCGAGATACTCATCTCTCTGAGTGTCAACGACAAAGACACGATCTTTAGGGGTCTTTTCGCACAATATGCTCATACCATCAAACTCCACCTCCTGTTTGGGTTCGATGCCACAAAGCTGTGCTAGGGTTGGCATAATATCGATATAGGATGCCATCATATTATCCTCGCGAACCTCATTGCCTGGGATGTGCATAACCATCGCCTGTGTGTGTCCACCCTCATAGGGGCTACATTTAGTACCTCGCAGACCACCATTATAACCAACACGTGCAAGTCCAGTCTCTCTATCTGTCCAGATACCAGCACTTCCATTATCACCAAAGTATATGATTACGGTATTCTCATCCAACCCCCATCGCTCAAGTGTTGAGCGAAGTTTTCCGAGGTTATCATCTATATTCTTAATCATACCGTAGTACTCTGGTGAGGCTACATTCTTCACACCTCTAAACTCCTTAGCATATCGCTCATCGACATGGAAAGGACCGTGAGGAGCGTTGAGTGATAGATAGCAAAAGAATGGTTTGTCTCTATTCTCGCCGATAAATCTCTCCGCCTCATCGAACCATATATCGGTGCAGTAGCCATATTGCTGCTCTGGCTTCTCATTGCGGAAGTAGTAGTCATCGAAGTAGGTGTTGCCCCAATAGTCTGGTGTCTGTCCCACACCGCCAGCCTTATGCCATAGCACATCCTCAAAGCCTTGGTCGAAGGGTCTCGATGGGTAGTTATCTCCCAAATGCCACTTTCCAAACATCGCTGTTGCATAGCCATTATCTCGGAACATCTCACCGATGGTGTACTCCTCACCCTTCAGGATCGAACGACCCTGTATGGTGTGCCAAACACCCACTAGATTTCCATACTTACCAGTCATCAACCCCGATCGTGTTGGTGCGCTCGTTGTTCCTGTGTGGAAATTTGTAAAGCATAGACTCTCAGAGTGTAGCTTATCAAGCTCTGGTGTGCGAACCTCCTTATTGCCAGTATATCCGACATCGCCATAACCTTGGTCGTCCGACATAATAAGGATGACATTCAAAGGCTTTTCTTGCGCTGCGTATAGTGGCATTACTGCTCCTCCCACCATCAGCAGAGAGATAGGTTTAATTATTCTCATATTAATTTATTTTTACTTTTGTTGCCAAACTCTAACATAATCGACCAAATAGACCTCATCGAGGCGGTCATCATCTGGCACAGCACCAAACCAATGGTTCGACTCATTGTTGAGATTAATCTGCTGTGGATAGTGCCAGTGGGTATTCTCCTGCTCACGGAACATCACTCCATCGATATAGAAGCGGATCACATCCTCTGTCCACTCACAGCCCCAAACATGAAAATCCTCCTCTAATCTAAATGGAATACGGTACTTCTTTGATATAGAGAAATTCTTCTCTTCGCCTCGAAGTATTGCTGGAGTGCGGAAGATATGCACATTGGAGTTTAGTGTA
>JBCQTG010000128.1:0-3681 GCA_047178765.1 Rikenellaceae bacterium
AGCAGAGCGAAGGAGAGTTTTTCTCTCTTTCCTCTCTGAAAAAATATTTTATCTCATTCCCTGCAACACTTCAACTCCTCAGTTGCATTTACAAGTTGAATTTAGGTCTTATAAACTCTCCAACAATCTCTTAATCACCACTGTAGCTGAGATCTCGCGGTTAGCTGCCTCCTCAATTACAATCGAACGCTCCGACTCGATAACTCCATCGCTAACGATCATATTGCGCCTAACAGGTAGGCAGTGCATGAAGTAGGCGTTGTTAGTCAAAGCCATCTTCTCCTCGTCAACAGTCCAGCTCATATCGGTCGACAAGATCTTACCATAGTTAGGATCTGCATATGCCGACCAGTTCTTAGCGTAGATAAAGTCTGCACCCTCAAATGCCTTCTGCTGATCGTACTCAATTGTCGCACCCTTAGTAAAACTCTCATCCAACTCATACCCCTCAGGATGCGTAATAACAACCTCATAATCAGCCGCTACCATCCACTCAGCGAATGAGTTTGCCACCGCCTGAGGCAGTGAACGTGGGTGTGGCGCCCAAGTCAAGACAACCTTTGGACGTGGTTTACTCTTATACTCCTCGATAGTGATAAGATCTGCAAAGCTCTGCAAGGGGTGGCGTGTAGCAGCCTCCATGCTAAAGACAGGCTTACCCGAATATTTGATAAACTGCTCGATAACCTTTTCAGAGTAGTCATCCTCCTTGCTCTCAAACTGAGCGAAAGAGCGAACACCGATAATATCGCAATAGCAACCCATAACCGGAATAGCCTCCAAAAGATGCTCAGGCTTATCGCCATCCATAACAACACCCCTCTCAGTCTCCAACTTCCAAGCACCCTGATTAACATCAAGAACCATGACATTCATTCCCAAGTTCATAGCCGCCTTCTGTGTCGAGAGACGTGTACGCAGTGAAGAGTTGAAAAAGATCATCAACAGAGTCTTGTTTTTACCCAACTCACAGTGTGCATATCTATCCTTTTTGATCTGCAACGCCTCGGCAACAGCCGCCTCCAAATTGCCTATATCGGCAACAGATGTGAACTTTTTCATTATAGTATAGATTTTAGTTCAGCGATAAAGTACTTCGCCTCGTCAATAGTTATATTCAATGCTGGGAGTAGACGAACGGTATTTGCACCTGCACCACCTGTGAAGATCCTCTTCTCAAATAGTAACCTCTTTCTAAACTCTCCTGCCGAACCCTCAATATCAAAACCGATCATCAGACCCCTACCGCGAACATCCTTGATCGCCTCGATCTGCTTTAGCTCCGCCAAAAGATAGTCACCGACAACCTCGGCATTGCGAATAACACCCTCCTGAGCCATCACATCCAACACCGCAATTGCCGCTGCACATGCTAAGTGGTTGCCACCAAAGGTTGTTCCCAACATACCGTAGCTAGCCTCAAACTTAGGCGAGATCAACACTCCTCCGATAGGGAATCCATTTCCCATACCCTTAGCAGTGGTAATCAGATCAGCCTCAACATCTGCCCATTGGTGAGCGAAGAAGCGACCCGAACGACCATAGCCAGCCTGCACCTCATCGGCAATCATAGCTACACCATACTCATCACACAATTTGCGCAACCCCTGCAAAAACGCCTTGCTAGCGACAACTATTCCGGCAACACCTTGAATAGCCTCTATAATCACAGCGCAATACTCACCGCTCTTGAACTCCGCCTCTACAGCCGCCAGATCACCATATGTAACAAAAGTCACATTCTCGGTCTTGTTGAATGGAGCGACAATCTTTGGATTATCGGTCAACGCTACAGCACCCGAAGTACGACCGTGAAAAGCCTTCTTAAAGCTGAGAACCTTAGCCTTATTAGAGGCGAAAGATGCAACTTTAATCGCATTTTCATTAGCCTCAGCACCTGAGTTACAGAGGAATAGAGAATAGCTATCATATCCCGACAGACATCCCAATTTCTCAGCTAGCTCTGTTTGAAGTGAGTTCTGGACAGAGTTAGAGTAGAACCCTAAGCTCGCCAGCTGCGCCCCGATCATATTGACATAGTGTGGATGGCAGTGACCAATCGAGATCACCGCATGACCTCCGTAGAGATCTAAATATTTTGTACCCTCTTTGTCGTAGACATAGCTACCCTCGCCCTTTATAGGCTCGACATCGTAGAGGGGGTATACATCAAATAAATTCATTAAAATCCGCTTGGTTTAAGGTTTAGACCCATCTTCTCATCGAGTCCAAACATCAAATTCATATTCTGCACCGCTTGTCCCGATGCACCCTTCAAGAGGTTGTCGACAACGCTAACAACATGCAACTTATCGCCATGTTTCTTCACCGAAATAATACCCTTATTGGTATTTACGACCTGCTTCAAATCTGGGTATTTATCAACCACAAAGGTAAATGCTGCGTTGGCATAGAAGTTCTTATATAGCTGTGTAGCCTCCTCTTGTGTAAGGTCGGTTTTGATATACATGCTCACAAAGATTCCCCTTGCGAAGTCGCCCCTCATCGGCACGAAGTTAATCATTTTATCCATCGATGGCTGCAACCACTTCAAGGTGCGTCCAATCTCGATAAGATGCTGATGCTCAAAGGATTTATAGACCGAGATATTATCCGAACGCCAGCTAAAGTGTGTTGTTGCCGCTGGCTTAACACCTGCACCAGTCGATCCTGTCAACGCCTGAACATGTAGCTCATCCTCGATCAATCCAGCAGCTGCCAATGGCAACGCTGAGATCTCGATAGCTGTAGCGAAGCAACCGGGGTTAGCAACCTTATTCGCGCTCATAACCCTCTCCCTATTGATCTCAGGCAGACCATAGACAAAGCCATCGCTCTCATCGCGGAAGTCCTGCGCCAAATCGATAATCTTAACCCTCTCCGGGACAACATTATTAGCCAAGAAGTTACGACTCTGACCATGTGCCGAACAGAGGAAAAGAGCATCGATAGTCTCAAACTGGTAGCTATCACTAAAGCGCAACTCGCTCTCGCCAATCAATCCACCATGAACATCACAGAGCATATTTCCTGCGTTGCTCTCAGAGTGTACATACTCAATACTCACCTCCGGATGGTGAACCAATATTCTCAATAACTCACCAGCCGTATAGCCAGCACCTCCTATAATTCCTACTTTTATCATTTTATTTTTTATTTGTAGTCGCCAGCAACTTGTGACTCGCGACAAAGTAAATAGAGAGATGAGTTTTGGGGCTTCGCGAAGGTGGCTAAAGCGCAGCGTACTCTAGTACGTGAGCATTTAGCCACCGAGGGAAGTGCCAAAAATCGCTCTCTATTTACTTTGTCGTGCGCTTTTGTACGTTGTAATATATCTTCATCTGGTTGCCTAGGATCTTTGTGAATCCCTTGACATCATCTGCACTCCACGCCTTGTTAATCTCGCCATACTCACCAAAATCGGTCTTCATAAGATCGTATGCTGAATCAACACCAACTAAAGTGTAACCCAATGGACGCAACATAATCTCTACTGTTCCGTTGACATTCACCTGTGAATGCTCCAAGAACCTCTCGATGTCGCGCATCACTGGCTCTAGATACTGAGCCTCGTGCAAGAACATTCCGTACCATGTCGAGAGCTGCTCTTTCCAATACTGCTGCCACTTTGTGAGTGTGTGCTTCTCCAACATCTTGTGCGCTGCGATGATTACGATAGGT
>JBCQTG010000129.1:0-3502 GCA_047178765.1 Rikenellaceae bacterium
CATGTAGCTCTCAGAAGATGAGTCGCAAGGAGTTGGAGATGATGGTCGAACAGCAGTCACAACAGCCGGTAACAAAGAGTTATCGAATGCTTGATGCATGCGAGGAGCTGGCGACAATTCCGTGCGACAACCTCCGTGCCGCAGGAATGGCTATAGCCAAAAGCGTTAATGAGGCTAAGAGTGCAGCGGCGGCAGATGCTCGAAATCAGTTGGCACAGATGATGAGGGTTGTAGTTAAGACAGCCACACAAGATAACGTTAAGTACAAAACATCAAACGACAAGAAGAGAGCTCAATCGATTGGTAATGAGATGATGAATCAATATGTTTATCAGTCGATAGAGGCAACAAAGCCCATCCTTTGGTCGATCTATGACCTCTCGGATGGTACTGTGCAGGCATATGTCTGCATGGAGATGGTAAAGAAGAGTGTTGAGTTTGAGTCTGATCTAGAGGTCAGAGTGGCTGAATCAACACCCCCACCAGTAGCTCCATCGCAATCGATCGCTACACCAGCACCAACAAGAGTAGCTCCATCCCCCACTGAGTTGAACCCTACGGCTGAGGCTCTATTTGAAAAGGGGCGTGATAACTGTCGTCGATTTAAGCATGATATTGGTATTCCTCAAATTGCGGAGGCTGTTGAGATGGGAAGTATTAATGCACAGTACTTCGTAGGGTTGATGTATCTCTATGGCGATAATGTCGAGAAGGATAGCAAACTGTCATTTCAGTATCTGTTGAGTGCCGCAAATGGAGGACATAAGGAGGCAATCTTTCAAGTTGCCGAGATGTATAATTCAGGCACAGGGGTAGAGAAGAACAAAATAGAGGCTCGCTACTGGTATGAGAGGGCTGATGAGTTGGGCGATATGCGTGCTGAGAGTCGAATTCGTCGTTTGTAGTCAAATTAATTATCAAACATTATTCATTAATCATTATTTTTCACTATCTTTGCGCCAAATTAATATAAACAAAAGTCTAATTTAATGAAGGTTTACAAGTTTGGTGGAGCATCGGTTCGCAACGCTGATGGCGTTCGCAACCTCCACAAGATTATCAGTGATGAGCAGAATCTATTTATCGTTGTATCGGCAATGGGTAAAACAACCAACTCTTTAGAGGTGGTTTTCGAGGGGGTTCAGAAGGATGATAAACAGCTCTCAATGGAGCATATAACAGCTCTACGAGCCTATCACGCTGAGATCATCAATGACTTGTATGGCAAAGAGACTACACTTCCAAATGTAGAGACCCTCTTCGCTGAGCTTGAGAAGATCGCATATGAGACAGTATATCGCACTGAGGATGCTGAGCTATGGTATGATGCAATTGTTGCTTTCGGCGAGTTGCTCTCAACAACAATCATCTCAGACTACCTTAACTATGCAGGTGTACAGAATAAGTGGATCGATATGCGTAAAGGTTTCCTAACTGAGCAGCGCCATAAAGATGCGTCGGTTAACCTTGAGGGGTCAACATTGTGCCTACTAGCACAGATGGGTAGCACAACAGGTGTATACTTGGGTGCAGGATTTATCGGCTCAGCACCTGATGGAACGGTGACTACACTAGGTCGCGAGGGTTCTGACTACTCAGCAGCTGTAGTTGCAAATATCCTCAATGCTGAGAGCATGTCGGTATGGAAGGATGTAGATGGTATTTTGAATGCCGATCCAAAGATCTTCCCCGATGCAACAAAGATCGAGGAGTTGAACTATCAGGATACAATTGAGCTAGCATATAGTGGAGCGCAGATCATCCACCCAAAGACGATCAAGCCTCTTCAGAATAAGAATATTCCACTCTATGTACGCCCATTTGGCGATAAGACAAAGCCCGGAACAGTAATCAACGGTGATGCTCCATTGGTATCAATACCTATTATGATTCTCAAAAAGGATCAGGTGATGCTAACTGTACGCTCGAAGGATTACTCATTCGTTTTGGAGGAGCGCTTTGCAACGATCTTCTCTCTATTGGAGAGGTATCGCATGAAGGCAAACCTAATCCACAACTCAGCGATCAATATGATCTTGTGCGTTGACAGTAACTGGCATATCGACGAGGCTGTTGCAGCGTTGGAGGCTGAGGGATTTGAAGCTAGTGCAATGCGCGATATGGAGTTGCTAACCATCCGCAGCTACAATGATGAGCATGTACAGCGCTACGGAGTTCGGGATAACGTTAAGGTTCGCCAGACAAATACAAAGACAATTCGTATCCTCCGCACTAAAGAGGCATAGTGAATAATCAATTAAGGGGGGGAGTTTTTATTTTCTCCCTTAAGATAAAATAACTAAAACCCAGCAACAATTATTATGAAGAGAAAAACGTTATTGTCAATTTTAGTTCTGCTAAGTGCAGGTTGTTTGAGTCTATCGGCTCAGAACTATAAGAATGCAACACTAAAGAGTATTCACGAACGAACAAGTGTTAGAGCATATACCTCACAGCCGGTAGATAAAGAGAGTTTGATTGAGTTGGTTAAAGCAGGAATGGCAGCACCAACGGCAATGAATAAGCAGCCATGGGAGTTTATTATTATTCAAGATAGAGCGACACTAGACAAATTGAGTAAGATAAAACCACCTGTTGGAAAGGCACCAGCAGCCATCGTCGTTCTCGGCAACACCACCGTCAGTGGTTCATGGATGTTAGACTGCTCAGCAGCGACACAGAATATTCTACTCGCAGCAACCTCTATGGGGCTAGGTAGTGTCTGGACAGGAGCCTATGGGAATGCAAAATTTGAAGAGCTATTAAAGGAGTCTCTATCATTACCTGAAGGCGTAATGCCACTATCGGTTATCGCTGTGGGTTATGCTGAGGGAACACCAACCCCCAAGAATAAATATGTAGAGTCAAAGGTTCACTTTGAGAAATATTAGGCTTCAGCTCTAATAACTACAGAGTAATCCTAAAGGGGTGACTAACAAGCATTTTCAACTTGTTAGTCACCCCTTTCTATCGAGATATATCTCTATATCAACTATTTTGTCTTAAACTTTATGGATAAAAACAACTTAGAAAAGAGCCTTACTCAGATTTATAGAGGGTTACCGCTCTATATTTGCTTACGCAATCGAGCAACGGGAATATTAAGCATCTCTCTATATTTAGCTACTGTTCTTCGCGCAATCTTATACCCCTTCGCATTGAGTATATCCATTAAAACCTCATCGGTCAATGGACGACGCTTATTCTCCTCAGAGACACACTGCTGCAAAATATTCTTAACCTCATGACTCGACACCTCCTCACCTGACTCTGTCTGCATACCCTCAGAGAAGAGTGACTTCAATAGTATAGTACCAAAATGAGTCTGCACATATTTACTATTTACAACCCTTGAAATGGTCGACACATCAAGCCCAGTACGTTCAGCTATATCCTTCAATATCATCGGTTTAAGATGTGTGGGATCGCCATCACGAAAGTAATCTCGCTGGAAAGCTAATATCGTCTCCATTGTTCGAGTGAGCGTATCATGACGCTGTTT
>JBCQTG010000130.1:0-3434 GCA_047178765.1 Rikenellaceae bacterium
GACCTTATCGCTGGCAGATATATATTGGTGCAGAGGGGTAAGAAGAACTACTACCTAATTGTTGTTGAGTAGCGATGATCTACACTATTCAGTTGCAGCAGATGGAGTTTAGGGCTTATCATGGCTGCTATGAACTAGAGCGCAAGGTGGGTAATCGTTTTGCTGTTGATATGGAGATCACTACTGAGCTGGGCGATCTGGCTGAGAATGACGATGTTACAAAGGCGGTTAGCTACCTCACGGTATATGAGATTGTGCGTGAGCAGATGGGAATCACGAGACACACGATAGAGGCTGTAGCGGCGCAGATTATCGAGGCGGTAAGAGGCTCTTTCCCTCAGATAGTTGAGATAAGCTGCAAAGTATCAAAGATAGCCCCACCACTAGGGGGCAAGCTAGATAGAGTAAGTGTAACCCTAAGAGGCTAAGGAGAAACGTAGTTTCTCCAGCTCCGCGGGGAGCGCCCCGCCGCCGCCCGCGCAGGGCAGCCCCAGACGACCGCCCTCACTCAATAAAAGCGATTTTTCAATAAAAAATCGCTTTGAGGGCGGTGGGTTCAAAGAACCCATGTAACCCAAGGTTAAGCAGGAAAAATGTAATTCCCACTTAAAACAGAAACTAAAAAACTAAAATATGGCACAACACGAAAAGTTTAGTAACAAAATGAGCGCGGTCTTAGTTGCTGCGGGATGCTCAGTTGGTCTAGGTAACATTTGGCGATTCCCATATGTTGTTGGAGAGAGTGGTGGTGGAGCATTCTTTTTGGTCTATATCATAGCCATTATCATTATTGGTCTACCGGTGATGATCTCGGAGTTTGCCGTTGGGCGCTCTACAGGTGTTGGGGCTGTACCAGCATATAAGAAGTTGGGGGGTAATAGGTGGAAGTTCCTAGGTTACAATAGCATCATCACCTCGACACTGATAATGGGTTTTTACTATGTTGTTGCGGGGTGGACCGCGGAGTACTTCGCCCTCTCAGTAACAGGAGAGCTGGCGCAATATACAACCGCAGCGGAGTACAAGGAGCTATTTAGCACCTTTGTCACCGACCCATGGAAGCCAATTATCTACACATGGATCTTCATCGCTGCAAACCACTTAGTGATCCAACGAGGGGTTACTAAGGGGCTGGAGAGGGTCTCGAACCTATTGATGCCTCTATTCTTTGTCATCCTTATCGTTATGGCAATCAACTCATTGATGATGCCTAACGCTATGGAGGGTGTGAAGTTCTTCCTCCAGCCTGATCTGTCGAAGATCACCCCATCGGTTATCTTGAAGGGTGTAGGACAGGCGTTCTTCTCGCTCTCTATCGGTCTGGGTGCGTTGGTGATCTATGGCGCCTATATGCCTAAATCAAACAATCTAAGAACAACTGCTCTTCAAGTCTCTTTTCTCGACACTATCGTTGCTGTGATTGCCGGATTGATAATCTTCCCCGCAGCAGCAAGTACAGGTATCGACCCTACTGCTGGTCCAGCACTGGTCTTTGAGACCCTGCCGATGATCTTCCAACAGCTGCCACTGAGCATGCTTTGGGCAACAATATTCTTCCTGCTACTGATGATCGCCGCAATCACATCGACAATGTCACTCCACGAGGTGGGGACGGTATTCTTGATGGAGAAGTTCCATGTCAGCCGTACACAGGGTACGACAGTGGTCTCTATAGGATTGGGTATCCTAGCCGCCCTTGCTTCACTCTCGCTGGGGGTTGGTAGCGAGATGAAGATGATGGGGTTGACACTCTTTGACCTTCTCGACTATGTAACGGCAAATATCACCCTTCCACTTGGAGGAATGTTGACCTCGATCTTTGTAGGGTGGATAATGGAGAAGAGGCTACTCAAAAACGAGCTTACCAACAATGGCACTCTAGAGTTTAGATATTATGGACAGGTGATCTTTATGTTGCGATATGTATGTCCGGTAATCATATTCTTCATCTTCCTCGATAGTATCGGTTTGTTCAAGGCTTTTGGTTTTTAATGTAGAGTAATTTAAACAGTTATATTATATATAGTATGAAAAGAGTAATCGAAACAACAAATGCCCCCGGGGCGGTAGGACCATATTCACAGGCGATAGAGGCAAATGGTGTTCTCTACGCTTCGGGACAGATAGGTCTTGATCCAGAGACAAAGGTTGCCCCAGAGGGTACAGAGGCGCAGACACATCAGGTGTTGAAGAATATCAAAGGACTGCTAGAGGCGGCAGGGTATACACTCAACGATGTAGTTAAGACAACTGTTCTTCTCGACAATATAGAGGATTTTGCAGCGATGAATGCCATCTATGCAACCTATTTTGTTGATAATAAACCCGCGAGATCGACATATGAGGTTGCTCGACTACCTTTGGGTATGAAGATCGAGATAGAGGTCATCGCAACCAAAGTGTAGCGATGTGGAACAACTTTACGAAGAGTATCTAAACTATATGGAGCGTCAGAAACGATGCTCCATACTTACTTTACGTAACTACAGAGCCGATATTGAGCGCTTTGCAAGGTGGTTGATGCAGTACCACCAAGATGAAAGTATCACCATTGAGCAGGCGACAATAGATGATATTCGAGCGTGGATCATCTATCGAGTGGAGGAGGATAGGATCGCCCCCGCCTCGATGAACCGTGAGTTGGCTACACTCCGCTCACTCTATAAGTGGGCTGTGGCGCGCAACCACATCACAGCAAACCCTATCCGCACCATCAAAGCGCTAAAGGTCGCCGCACCTCTTCCCCACTTTATCCCGCGGACAAAGATGTCAAGTGTCGTTAAGCCCCCTAAGGAGATTGATAATTGGGATGACTATCGAGCTGATCGTGATAGGATGATTATCATAACTCTTTACTACACCGGGTTACGACTATCTGAATTGGCATCTTTACGCCAAAGCTCCTTTAATAGTGATCTGAGTATGCTCCGTGTGATTGGTAAGGGGGATAAGGAGCGGGTAATACCTATTGCAAATAGGCTCCAATCCGAACTTTTTCAATACTTCACCAAATTAATAGCGCAAAATATTTGGATAAGTTCAGATAATTATCTATTTTTAACTAAGCGGGGTTCATCGCTCTCCCGGTCATCCATTTATAGGGTTGTCAGGAGGGAGTTAGGCGAGGCAGATGTAGATGGTCGTAAGAGTCCACACATCATGCGTCACACCTTTGCTACCCACCTACTTAATGGGGGTGCTGATATTAGGGTTATACAGGAGTTGTTGGGTCACTCATCGTTGAGGGCGACGCAGCGCTACACGCACAACTCAATATCAACCCTAAAAGAGACCTACAAAAAGTCACACCCAAGAGGCGGGGGGGAGAGAGAATGAGAGCGGAAGAGAAGTTGAGGGAAAGAAAAGGTGAGCAAAAGAGAAGGTGAGGGAAAGAGGCAAAGGGAAGCAAAAAGGAGAAACAAAGTTTCTCCAGC
>JBCQTG010000131.1:0-3310 GCA_047178765.1 Rikenellaceae bacterium
CTCTACAAAGTTATACTCCCCATCGCATGACGCCTTAAACATCGCCGCCAATCCAAACTGAACAGAGTGTGCTACACCCGATGTAATCATATACATAATGGCATTGGTAAAGGTGATTCCAAAGTGTCCACCTCCGCCATACCTCGTCGCCAAGGCTGGGTAGCAGCGGTTATATAACTTATCACTCACACACGCCACAGCAACACGCTGACCGGCATAGCTATATATCTTCGATCCCGAGATAAATAGGATATAGTTATCTGTATATTTTGCTACTGTAGGTATGTATGGAGCCTCAAATGGCTGGCTATAGTCAACCCTTGAATCCATACCAAAGTACGCCATATCCTCTAGGATAATAGTATCGTACTTTGTCGCTAGCTCACCAATGATCTGCAACTCGGTATCTGTAAATGTGATCCATGTTGGGTTGTTTGGTGATGAGTAGACAACACCTGCAATATTACCCACGCTCAAGATCTCCTCCAACTTACCACGCAAAGCCTCTCCGCGATGCTCAAAGACATCAAATGAGATATACTTTATCCCCAACAGAACAAGCTGCGACTTCTGAATAGGGAAACCGGGATCAATAAATAAAATTGTATCCTTCTGGGGATCAAGCTGACTAGTGATTGCAAACGACCCAAACGACCCAGTCACCGAACCCACCGTAGGTAGGCACGACTCAGGTGCAATATCAACATCTAAGAAAGCCTTAACAAAACGCGCACTCTGCTCCTTAAGCTCTGGCACTCCACCAGCCGCAGGGTACAACGCAGCAACGCCTCTATCCAGAGCCTCTTTCTCCGCCTTAAGACCGATCTCACATGGTGGCAACCCCGGGATACCCTGATCCATACGTATAAATGGAATCCCCGAGCGCTGCTCCAAAGTAGCCGCCAACGACAACATCTGTCCGATAGTTGCACTCGACAACGAGCCGATCTTCAACTCCTCCATCGTAGAGGCTACAACCTCTCTACTAAAAACCTCACTCATTACTTACAACTTTTAACACCCTCATCAAACGCCTTGATATTCATCTCAACGATCTTCTCACCTTTACGAGCAAAGATTCTCTCTATTCCAGCACGTATATCATCCTGCTCAATACCCAAGATATTCGATGCCATACCCAACAACACAATATTTGCCGAGCGTGATGCACCGGCATCCTTTGCCACCTGCTCAACATCAGCCATCAAGAGGTTTGGATGTTTTTTAAGCTCCGCCATCAGATCCTCGACAGCTGGGTAGTTAGGAATATTGATAAATGGTTGTGACGAGGTTACTATCCATCCATCCTTTTTAAGGTATGGAAGGTAGCGCAACGCCTCCATAGGCTCTAGCGAGATCACTGCATCTGCCCCCCCAATAGGGATTAGATCTGAGTCGATAGCCTCTGAGCTAACACGTAGGTTGGTCTGCACATCGCCCCCTCTTTGACTCATTCCGTGAACCTCCGCCTGTTTGATATTGAGACCCTCATTACGAACAGCCTCACCGATAACAGCAGCGATAGAGAGGATTCCTTGACCTCCTACGCCTGAAAGTATTATATCGAATTTCATAACTATTTCTTCTTCTTTAATGTCTGGATACACTCTCTTCGAGGTATGATTACAGATACTCCATCATACTCTATCTCCTCGCGCATAATCTGCTCGATCTGCTCCATATTCTTTGGCAACGGCACTACAACTCTGATATGCTCCTGCTCAACACCCAAACCTGCACAGATAGCCTCTAGCCTTCCTGTACCCGCTGAGTCCTGACCACCAGTCATCGCTGTTGTGAGGTTGTCCGAGATTATTAGTGTCATCCTGCTCTTTGAGTTGACAGCATCAAGCAGACCAGTCATTCCCGAGTGGGTAAATGTAGAGTCACCAATAACAGCCAATGATGGGTGTTTACCAGCATCCGCAGCACCCTTAGCCATAGTCACCGAAGCCCCCATGTCGATAGTGCTATCGATAGCTGTAAATGGAGGTAGCGCACCCAATGTATAACATCCAATATCACTAAATACCTTTGCATTGCCATACTCTGCAACGATCTTATTCAACGCCGCATAGACATCACGGTGACCGCAACCGATACACAATGCCGGTGGACGAGCAACGACAAATTCACTAGGCAGGAAACTCTGCTGAGACTCCAAGCCGAGAGCTGACTTGATATTGTCGGGAGTCAACTCACCTACACGAGGCACAGCACCATCCAAACGACCAGCGATCCTATTTATATCCATCACACCCCTCATCTGCTCCTCAATCACAGGCTGACCATCCTCCAACACGAGTATCCTATCGCACTCATCATACAACTTTGTAATCAACCCCTTTGGCAGAGGATATTGCGACACCTTGATAGCCGAATATGGCAGACCCTCAGGGAAGTTCTCATTGAGGTAGTTCCACGCTATTCCTGAGGCTATAACACCTAGACTCTTATCCTCACCACTATGGTAGCGGTTGAACCTCGACTCCTCAGATCGTTTGGTAAACTCATCCTGCAACGCTACCAGAGTATTATATCGGCGGCGTGCATTTGCAGGGAGTAGGATCCATCTGCGTGGATCATCCTCACATGCATTCATCACATTCTGCTCTCTCTTATCCCCGAGCTTAACCACCGCACGGCTATGAGCCATACGTGTAGTTATACGCATAAGAACGGGTGTGCGCAGCTCCTCCGACATATCAAAAGCATAGCTCATCATCTCGTAAGCCTCCTGCTGTGACGATGGTTCAAATGATGGAACCATAGCAAACTTAGCATAGAAGCGTGAATCCTGCTCATTTTGAGATGAGTGCATAGATGGATCATCAGCGACCAAAACAACGACACCTCCATGAATTCCCGAGACAGCAGAGTTGACAAAGGCATCGGCTGCCACATTCATTCCCACATGCTTCATACAAACTAGCGCCCTCTTGCCCATATACGACATTCCCAAAGCCCCCTCCATAGCGGTCTTTTCATTGGTTGCCCACTGGCTGAAGATACCCTCATTCTGAGATCTATTCTGAATATACTCCGTAATCTCGGTTGATGGTGTTCCCGGGTAGGCATAGACCCCCGAGATACCTGCATCGATAGCACCCCGCGCTATCGCCTAATAGCCCAATAGTAGGGCTGATTTTTCATTTACCATATATAATTATTAGTAATTTTTATGTGATACATCCTTAATATCAAAATCATCTGCGTCATAGAGAGCGTGGAATGTTGAGCGGAAACGCCCCTGAGCGGTATTATCGACCTCGAAAGAGATGATTCCCTCCTCATCATCTGGCACAGTAGC
>JBCQTG010000132.1:0-3097 GCA_047178765.1 Rikenellaceae bacterium
CTATAAAGTCGCAGCTAAAGGCTCCGTAGGCGCGTGAAGAGTGTGGATACTCATCGGCATACTGCTCAATATATTGATTCTTTGCCGTTTCGTAATCGGTCTGTCCCGTACCGCCACCCCATATATCGAACCTATCTACAGGGAGTACATTGTAGCTGTTCACCCCCTCGCGACCCAGCTTATCTATTGCAAAGCCGAACTTACCTGCAAAACCAGTGAAATAACCATTCTCACGTAAAATAACAGGGTATGACCCCTCGAATTTTTCAGGTGAGAGCGAGCCAAAGGTGAAGTTACACCCTGTTTTATACTCATACATTCCGGTCATAACAATTGCTCGGCTAGCCATACTTATCGAGGTGGTTGCGTAGTGGCTATTAAAAGTAACCCCTTTAGCGACTAGACGGTCGAGGTTAGGAGTCTTAACGGAGCTATTTCCCAATGCTGAGATGGATCGAAACGACTGGTCGTCAGTCATGAGAAAGATGATATTTGGTCGCTGCTGAGCAAATATCGAAAGTGACGAGGTTGTCGCAACAACCGCAAATAGAGAGTGTATATTCATCATTAAAAGTTTTTTTTGTATTTAATACAAATATACCCCAAATAACAACGGGTCATTACTACAAATTAGACTATTATTGCAATGATAATTACACTACTCGTTTGCTCACTAGTGTAATTACACAAAATAGTTACTCGTATGTTTGTGTTGGTTATATAAATCTCTTACCTTTGCACCTAAATTTAGATATAATGTGGGTATTATATGCATTCCTATCGGCAGCACTGCTGGGACTATACGATGTAGCTAAAAAGCGTGCCGTGACAAATAACGCCGTGTTGCCAGTACTATTACTAACCACCTTCACGAGTGCGGTGATCTTTGCGCCGCTACTCCTCTCGGTTGAGATGGGGTGGTTTGGTGACAGCTCAATGTTGCTCAAAGAGGGGACAACGCGAGGATGGGCATATATGGCTGTATTCCTAAAGGCTATAATTGTCCTTTCATCGTGGGTATGCGGATTCTTTGCCATCAAACATCTACCCCTAACCATTGTTGGTCCGATCAATGCTATGCGACCAATGGTGGTGCTAATTGGCGCAATGACTATCTTTGGCGAACGACTAAATATATGGCAGTGGGGAGGTATACTTCTGTCACTTGTGTCACTCTATCTACTCAGCCGAGCTGGCAGTAAGGAGGGGATAAACTTTAAGAGAAATAGGTGGATATTTCTGCTCGCTGGGGCGGTAATTACAGGTGCAATGAGCGGTCTCTATGATAAGTATATTATGCAGCACCTAGGTGTAATATTTGTCCAAGGTTACTACAATCTCTTTCAACTCATAATGATGGGTATTGTTGTGACATCAATATGGTATCCACAGCGCAAAAACTCGACGCAGTTCCACTGGAGCTGGGCTATTCCTATCGTCTCTCTAATGCTTATACTTGCCGATTTAGCATATTTCTACGCACTAGAGCAGGAGGAGGCGATGATCTCAATCATCTCGATGATTCGCCGTAGCTCGGTGATCGTATCGTTCGTTTGTGGCGCTATCATCTTTGGCGAGCGTAACCTAAAGACCAAAGCGATCGACCTTCTGTTGATTTTAATAGGTATGATACTTATATATATAGGGACTGTCTAGTCTCTCAGTGAGTAGCTCTCGAAAGTTCCGTCACTATAAAATATCATCACCCTCACTGGCTGAGGTGAGTTAGCTATCTGTTTCAACTCCGGTAGTGGAGGAGTTGGTGAAACAGATGGCTGCTTCGGCTCAATTATTGACTCAGGTGCTTTAACCTCTGAGAATCCCATATTTCTAATAGACTCGACCTCCTGCTCGTAATTTTCGATTTTTGGAGCGTTAAAGAGGTCCGTCTCGTGAGGAGATGATTCACTCTCTTGTTGCATATAGCTTGTTTGGTTGCGATATGGCGATCCAATACCAAGCATAAACCACTCTGGATTAATCCGCGGAAATTGAAGTAACACCCTCTGCATCAGATCATAACCGGGCTTGTTACGTCCCGATACAAGGTGAGAGACAGCAGATGGTTGAATGCCCAGCATCTCTGCAAATCGGGTTGTTGTTAACCTTTCACTGCTTAAAATGAATTTAATTCTATCCTTCATTGCTAACTATTTAAATTGAGTTCTTTGTGTTTACATCTGTCACAGTGACAAATGTAAATAAATAATTGGGATTTTACAAATTTACACAAGGTAATTTTATTAAATTTTACTAATAATGCATTTACATTTGTAGCGTATTTATATACACATGTAAATACAATGGATTCAGCTCCAAGTAGATAGAATTAAAGCTATGTAAATCTCTGTAAATTAGATTAATATATTGCTATAGCTATCTATAATCTCCATTTGTAAGCTACGTTGTCATTCAAGATAATAATACCTACATAGTTACTTTATATAATAATCATAACTAATTGAAAAACAACTATGGTAGCATGTTTTGTTAAATGTAAATTGAGGTCAAAAATAGCCATTTAATGATAATCAAAACACTTTTACCGAATAATTTTAAAAACTCATCAGCACGGAAGCGATGTTACTATTGGTAAAATAGTATAGGCTATATGTGTTACAACACATCAATTACATGTGTAATTTCTATTACTCGTGTGACATATTGAGCTGCAAAAGCATTACAGTTGTAAAATACACTAATGGTTATATAAATTATAATTTACAATAATAGATCAACCTCCTCAAAAATGAATATTCGTGTACGGAGATGTTGAAAAATGAAATAGATGACTCATGGAGAGTTGAAATCACATTAATACTTTATGTATCAGTGTGTTATAGCGATATATACATGTTTTGTTATCTACCTTATTAAATTTAACGACAAAAAAAGAGGCACAACCAATTGGTAATGCCTCTAATATCGATATGATATATGATTATCTACAGCTCATCGCTATAGACTGCTCCGGGTAGATCATGGAGGTTATAACGCGACGCCATAGACATTCCATAAGCTCCAGCAGACTTCAATGTCAACATATCGCCACGTTTTGTTGGGCGAAGAGAGAGGTTCTCCTGAAAGACATCGGTAG
>JBCQTG010000133.1:0-2562 GCA_047178765.1 Rikenellaceae bacterium
GTAGTTAACACCATAATCGCGCTTTGCCCGCAGCATCGTCTCGATAATAGAGTCAATATCGACATTACGTACCGTGCGACCATCAATCTCGGGATAGGTGCAGTAGATACAGCTATAGGTGCAGCCCCTTTTAGTCTGTATATTTAACATTCCACTCTCTCGCCAGTAGTACTCCACTAGGCGTGGCTCATACTCAGCATGAGGGGTAGAGATATAGTTACAACGAGGTGTTTGGCACACTCCCCCCTTGGTATATAGATCCTCAATAGAGGCTATATCACCTCCATCTATCAATCGCCTAATCAAGCTGCACAATCCAGCCTCACCCTCACCCTTGAGTCCATAATCTGCCCCTAGCTCCTCCATAAAGAGCTTTGGGAAGATCGAGAATGCCGCACCACCAATAATCAATGGGGCTGAGCTAGACTCTCTGACCAGATCAACGATATGTCGATAGCCGGGAAGAAAACCTCGTCGGTCGAGAGAGTTTGCCCCATCGACATTGCGTATTGAGAGTGCCACATAGTGCGGATCACTCTCACGAAGATAGCCTCTCAGCTCATCATCTGAGGTGAGATTCATATCCACGACATCAACCACAACACCCTCTCCCAGCTCCTTTGTGATGTGAGACTTAAGGTAGGCAGTGCCTAACGGATAGACCGGATATGGCTCGCAGTGTCTATTTGCAGATATAAGTGCTATTCGTATCTCCATAGGTCAAAGAAATTAAACCACTGCTGTGGATAACGTTTAACAACCCCCTCAAACTCCTCTATATAGGTTGCAAGAATCTGCTGCTGCGACAACCCTCCATCGAGCGTCTTGAATATAAATCGGTAGCGTCGACCCCTCTCCCTCATTGCGAAGTAGAAGATGATGGGGGTCTTAAATTTAGAGGCGATAAGCGATGGACCGAGAGGGAATGCAGCATCATGCCCCATAAACTTCACCGTGCAACTACTACCCCCCTCAGCATATCTATCACCTTGAAAACAGATATACTCCCCCGCATCAATAGCCTGTTTAATCCTGAGCAGAGACTCTATGCCTCCGCCATTTATCGGGATGATCTTATATCCAAATTTAGAGGTGTCAACCCTCTCTTTAATCTTGTCATACTCACCATCAAACATCACAACATTGAGCCTATGCGCATAGTCGCCAAAGAACTCAGCTCCGATCTCCCAGCAGCCAACATGCCCACCAATCATAACTACCGACCCGCTGTCGAGTAGTCTGAGGAACTCATCATAGTTGTCAAATTCAAACTTATACCTCTTTGACATGCCATTGACAATGGCGATCTTGTCGATGAGTGTCTGCCCAAAGGTGAAGTAATGTATATAGATCTTGATGATGGATTTCGCCACTCCATAACCCAATATGCGCCTATTATACCGCCATATTGCAGCGGTTGACTTTGGTGCAAAGGGGATAAAATAGAGTGCGACAAATGCCAAAAAGAGATAAGCAATCCGTACCCCTAACACTTTGATTAGGAGTACGAAGAATGCATATCCGAAGGATCCCCCTCTAGATTTGCCACTCCACTGACTACTCTGCTCCTTGCTCTCCTGCTCCATCATCTTCTACTCCATTGATCTTACGAGAGATCAGATCATAAAAGTTTTGGAAGGTTACGATACCTACAAAATCTGGTCCTGTGAGTGTAATACCAAAGTTTGTGTCAATAAGCACAACTACATCAACCAAATCTAAACTATCTAGCTCCAGCGTCTGCATAAGTGGGGCATCGGGGGTGATAATCTCAATATCCGCCTCAAACTCCTCTGCTAATACTTCGTTAATCTTAGCAATAATCTCCTGTTCTGTCATACTATTTTACCTTATTCTATTTATGCTATCTTGATTGGTGAGGCTACAACTCACCTATAATTAATGTTGAGTTTGTACCCCCAAACCCAAATGAGTTTGAGAGGAATTTATCAAATTTCATATCAACCCTCCTATTTGGGATATTGAGCTGCGAGGTCGACTCATCGCCCTGCTCAAAGTTGATATTAGGGGCGACAAAGCTATTTTGCATCATCAATATTGAGTAGATAACCTCACTCGCTCCAGCCATCCACATCTCGTGACCAGTCATCGATTTGGTCGATGTGACATAGGGGCTATAACCTTTGAATACCTCCGCAATAGCCTTCGCCTCATTGAAGTCCCCGAGGGGTGTTGATGTTGCATGGGCATTGATATAGGGGATATTCGCCACATCGATCTCCGCATCTCTTAGCGCCATCTCTAACGATCGGCGTGGTCCATCAACATTTGGCACCGAGATATGCTCTCCGTTTGAGGAGAATCCATAACCCTTAACCTCTGCGAGGATCGTCGCACCACGTGCAACAGCCGACTCATAGCTCTCCAAAATAAGTGTTGCAGCACCTCCACTTGGCACCAATCCATCTCTGCTCTTATCGAATGGTCGTGAGGCTTTGGTCGGCTCACCCTCTAGAACAGAGAATGCACCCAATCCATCGAAGCTGCCAACAACATATTTGTTAACCTCCTGCGCACCACCACAAACGATACAATCTTGGA
>JBCQTG010000134.1:0-2345 GCA_047178765.1 Rikenellaceae bacterium
TATCCCCTCAACCTTGCATAGCTCCTCAAGGAGTTGCGCTAATCGACGCTCTCCATAGAGGTCAACACCATAGTATGTTGTATCTTGCGCAACGACAATCAACTCTTTGACCCCCTTAGCAGCCAACCACTTGCTCTCCTCGACCAACATCTCTATAGGTACAGAGCGGTGTCTACCGCGAATGAGCGGGATAGCACAAAATCCACATCGCCAGTCGCACCCCTCAGAGATCTTCAGGTAGGCGTAGTGGCTTGGTGTTGAGAGTTCACGCGTGGTCTCTAACTCCTCACGATACCTCGCCCCCAACCTCTCGATCAGCGACTCCCAACCTCTCGCACCATAGTATCCATCCACCTCAGGGATCTCAACCTTTAGCTGCTCAGCATAGCGCTGTGATAGGCACCCCACAACATACAACTCCTCAATAAACCCATCCTGCTTAGCCTCAACAGCTGAGAGAATCATCTCTATCGACTCCTCCTTAGCATCGCCAATAAATCCACAAGTATTGATTATGACAACCTCTGCATCGAAGCTATCGGAGTCGAAGATCACCTCATACCCTGCATCTGCCAGCTGAGCCATTAGATGCTCAGAGTCCACTCGGTTCTTTGAGCAACCAAGTGTGATAATATTTATTTTTCTACTCACTATTACTTGTCGCTGAATAGAGCCTCCACGAAACTCTTACGGTCGAAAATTTGAAGATGGTCGATACCCTCGCCAACGCCGATATAGCGCACTGGGACACGTAGCTGATCGCTAATGCCGATCACCACACCACCCTTAGCCGTACCATCCAATTTGGTTATAGCCATCGAACTCACCTGAGTAGCCTGTGTGAAGTGCTTAGCCTGCTCAAAGGCGTTCTGCCCCGTTGAGCCATCGAGAACCAACATCACCTCATGGGGTGCATCGGGGATCACCTTAGCCATCACATTGCGGATCTTTGTCAACTCATTCATCAAGCCGATCTTATTGTGTAGTCGACCCGCTGTATCTATCAGCACCACATCGGCTCTGTTTGCCACCGCAGAGCTGAGGGTGTCAAACGCCACGGAGGCGGGGTCTGAACCCATCTCCTGCTTGATGATCGTTGCTCCTGCCCGCTCAGCCCACACTGCAAGCTGATCGATCGCCGCCGCCCTGAAGGTATCTGCGGCACCTATATATACCTTGTGTCCTAGCTTGGTGAGTTTAGCTGCCAGCTTACCGATGGTGGTGGTCTTTCCAACACCATTCACACCCACAACCATCATCACATAGGGAGAACCCTCCTTCACCTCTAGACCAAACCCCTGCTCACTACTACTCGCCTGCTCCAATAGAGCCTCTATCTGCTCGCGTAGTATTGCATTCAACTCATCGACACCCACATACTTATCTCGCGCCACCCTCTGCTCTATACTCTCGATGATCTTCACCGTGGTCTCAACACCCACATCGGAGGTGATGAGCATCTCCTCCAACTCATCTAACACATCGGCATCAACGCTCGAACGACCCGCAACGACACGTTTGAGCTTTCCGAAGATACCCTCCTTAGTTCGCTGTAGCCCCTGCTCTAGCGCTATATTCTCCTCTCTCTTCTGCTCCTCAACCTCCTGCTTAGATGTTGATGAACGTTTAAATAGATCAAATAATCCCATATCAATCAATATTATCCATCTGCAAAGGTAGAAAAAATTAACCACTTTAGCGATCAAAACAAAAAAATAACTAACTTTGTACCACTATGAGCAGTGTAAGATTAGATAAATACCTTTGGTCAATACGACTATTCAAGACGCGTAGCGACGCCGCCGATGCTGCACGCAACAATCGTGTGCTTATTAATGATGCCTATGCAAAACCCTCGCGCGAGGTGAAGATCGGCGATCATCTATCTGTGCGCAAGGGTCTTGTTACCTATTCATATATAGTTAAGGAGTTGCTATCGAGCCGCGTAGGGGCAAAGCTAGTTGCCGATTACATCATCGACACCACTCCGCAGAGCGAGCTAGATAAGTTGAATCAACCTCGTGAGACAATATTTGTTCAACGCGATCGCGGAACGGGTCGCCCAACTAAGCGCGACCGCCGCGAGATCGATGAGCTCATTGAGTCTATGCAGGAGATAAAGTAGACCTTATCTATTTATATAGGCTATAAGCTATTCCAAGCTCAAGACCTCTCAACTCCGCAAGTCCCCTCATACGACCGATACATGAGTAGCCAGGGTTGGTGCGTTTATTTAGATCATCGAGCATCTGGTGACCATGGTCGGGGCGTACAGGTATTGAGACTCCACGCTGCTGCTGTATCTCCAATAGACTGCGCATAACCTCATACATATCTACTCCACC
>JBCQTG010000135.1:0-2129 GCA_047178765.1 Rikenellaceae bacterium
TCTTATGTACTTTTCATTTTTCCAATGCTTGTCGTAACTCTCTAATAATCAATAACCCTCCATTATCCTAATTGTACTTTCCATTTGTACCCCCATAAATTGCATAATCGCTGCAGCCCGCCTATGGTTAGCCAATTTCCCGAATATGCCTATAAAAATAGCAACTACTTCTTAATATATATAACCTTTTTTGTCTCGAAAAACTCTTCGTCGAAGAGATCTGAGATTGGGTACTCTATCCATCTTTTACCACAGCGTGATAGCTCTTCGGTTAGATCACCACCCTTCAGGTATAGGATAC
The DNA here is from genome assembly GCA_047178765.1 of Rikenellaceae bacterium. GTDB lineage: Bacteria > Bacteroidota > Bacteroidia > Bacteroidales > Rikenellaceae > Alistipes. The sequence goes on from JBCQTG010000135.1 coordinate 302, forward strand.
CATTTGGTAGTCTCCCCTTCTCGCCTCTTTCGATTTTACTCCACACCCAATTTACAAAGGTTGACATCTCTGTCACTGCACGCGAAACAACATAATCAAATCCTTGGTTGATTGTCTCAACTCTACAATTCATCGCTGTTAGATTGGTTAACCCTAAGGAGCTGCTAACACCCTCTACAACGGTGATCTTTTTCCCTATAGAGTCTGCAGCGACAATCTTCACCTCGGGATAGAGTATAGCTAGAGGAATGGAGGGGAATCCCCCTCCACATCCAACATCTAGAATCCTCGCACCATCCATGAAGTCACACACCTTAGCTATCGCCAGAGAGTGTAGAATATGACGCAGATAGAGCTGGTCAAAATCCTTGCGTGAAACGACATTGATCTTCGCATTCCACTCCTCATATAGGGGGTAGAGTGTCACAAACTGCTCACGCTGACGATCACTCAGGTCGGGGAAATATTTTAATATTATATCCATTAAGGTACGATTAGCAGCCAGTTTAGATTGGCAGTTTTGGTATTACCATTCTCTCCTTTGAATACTACACAGAGGTTCTGAACACCTTTGAGTTGACTCTCCATCTCAACCTCATAGGTTTTCCATTTGTCCCAGCCTCCGGTAAACTCTATTGGGAATGTTGCGATCACCTTACCCTTTGTATTTCCCTGACGAACCTCTACCTGACCTACTCGCTGTCCGCTAGCCATACGTGCCTGCATCTTTGTCGATTTTCCATCACCGAAATCAACTCTATCGAATGTTACGAAGCTATTTGTCTCTGCCTCGCAAACCATCCATCCTGTTGGCTCTGTGCCATTGACAAAGGCTGTCTGTGCGCGGTCGATAGTGTTGTAGCGGTCGATCTGTATTGTATCTCCGGGCATTGGCGCACCGATACCACGTAGAGTAGGCGTAACCTTCATAATTGTACCATCGTAGTTACTTTTACCCTCATTCTTAAAGGTCATATAGTCGGCACACATTGAGCGCATCTTATTAAATCCGCTGATATGCCAGAAGTGGTAGAACAAGATCCACTGACCATTATAGTTAACCACTGAGTGGTGGTTAGTTCCGTTGTTTATATTATCCATGATCTTACCTCTATACTGATATGGTCCTAGTGGTTTGTCACTAGTAGCATAGCCGATAGTGTAACCCTCCTCAGGGAATACATGGGCAAAACTAAGGTAGTAGAGACCATCCTTTTTGAATGGGAAAGCTCCCTCTTTATAACCTGCAGGTAACCCTTCGACCTCGATTCCCTCCTGTGTGATCTTTGTCATATCATCCGATAGAGGTGCTACATAGAGCTTATGACCACCACCCCAGAAGAGGTATGCTGTGTTGTCATCATCGAGAAGTAGTCCGGGGTCGATTCCAGATACACCCTCGATAAATGTTTTCGATGGCTTGAATGGTCCCTCCGGTTTTGTCGCTACCGCTGTTCCAATTCGTCTAAATGTCTTAGAGTCATTGGCAGGTTTAGCGGGGAAGAAGAGGTAGTATTTGCCATCCTTCTCGATGCAGTCGGGAGCCCACATAGCGTAGGTATCACGCGCACCCCATGGTACATCATTCTCTTTAAGTATCCACCCATAATCCTTCCATGTGCTGCCGCCCTCCAGTGAGAAAACGTGATAACCCGGCATACAGAATCGTGGCATATCGACACCCTCAGGTGGTACCATATCGCTTGATGGATAGATAAATAGTCTACCATCATGCACACGAGCTGTAGGGTCAGCAGTGTACATGTGGGTTACTAGTGGGTTTTGTGCTACTACTGTCATTGCTGCCAACGAAAGTAGTATAGTTAAT
>JBCQTG010000136.1:0-2028 GCA_047178765.1 Rikenellaceae bacterium
TACAATATGGTTATCAATTCGCTCAACCAAAACTTCTAACTCAACAAAACTCAAACAGTTTCTAAAACTATTTTATGAAATTTGATGCGGTTGCCCTAATAAAATCTCACTCAGATTCTAGTTTCTACTATATTTTTCTTAACTTTGCCTTTTAAAACGTCGTTATGAAGAGGTGTGTAGTTATATTATTAATGAGCTGTTTGGCGGGGATATTTACCCTCTCTGCACAGCCTGTCACCCACTATAGTTATATTGTTAGAGCGAGCTATCCTCACGCTACCGATAGCTATACTCAGGGGTTGGAGTTTGCCGAGGGGCAGCTCTATGAGTCGACAGGCGAGTATGGCAAATCGCGACTACTCAAGGTTGACCTGCGTAGTGGAGCAACTGAGCAGTTGGCGCAGCTACCTAAAAACCACTTTGGCGAGGGGTTGACTATTGTTGGTGACACGATCTACCAGCTCACATGGCGCGAGAACCACCTACACCTCTACGATCGCAAGAGCGGAAAGCTCATCGGCAGCAAGAGATACAATGGCGAGGGGTGGGGGCTATGCTCCGATGGAGAGAGGATATATCTGAGTGATGGATCGAACTACATCACTGTTCGAGACCCAAAGAGCTTCGAGGTTCTTGATAGGCAGCCGGTGGTGGTGAATGATAGGGCAGCGGAGTATCTCAATGAGTTGGAGTGGATAGATGGTCGGATATGGGCGAATATCTACACAACGGATATGATTGTCATTATCAACCCTACTAATTGGAGTGTGGAGGGTATTATCGATCTCACGGGGCTGTTGCCAAACAGGTTACGCACACCTCAGACTGATGTATTGAATGGCATTGCTCGCAACCCCAAGGATGGGCGGATATATGTTACGGGAAAGAATTGGAGTAAGTTATACGAAATAGAGATAACACCAACGCTCTAACGGGCAAGAGAGGAGAAACAAAGTTTCTCCAGCTCAGCGGGGAGCACCCCGCCGCCGCCCGCGCAGGGCAGCCCCAGACGACCGCCCTCACTCAATAAAAGCGATTTTTCAATAAAAAATCGCATTGAGGGCGGTGGGTTCAAAGAACCCATGTAACCCGAAATTACAGTCCAACCCCGCAGAGCGGAAAGAAGATAAAAAAATAAAAAGTTATAACATATGAGTTTTGAAGTTTTAAAGTCGTTATTACAGGAGCGTATTCTGCTGCTCGATGGTGCGATGGGGACAATGATCCAGCGACATGGTCTCGGTGAGGGTGATTTTCGAGGTGAGGAGTTTACCAACTGGGGTTGCGAATTGAACGGATGCAATGATATTTTAGCTATTACGAAGCCGGAGATATTAAGCGATATACATCGTCAATACCTTGCAGCTGGAGCGGATATTATCACTACATGCTCATTCAATGCACATCCAGTATCTTTGAAAGATTATGGTTTGGAGTCTCGCAGCTACGATATTGCACGCGCAGCGGCAGAGGTTGCAAGAGCTGTAGCGGATGAGTTCACCCTCTCGAACCCAACAAAGAGGCGCTGGGTGGCAGGCTCTATGGGACCAACAAACCGCACCGCCTCAATCTCGGCTGATGTGGAGAACCCAGCAGCGAGAGAGGTTAACTTCGACCAGCTGGTCGAGGGGTATACAATACAGCTCAATGGTCTGCTCGATGGAGGGGCTGACATTATATTGATCGAGACAATCTTCGATTCACTAAATGCGAAGGCTGCTCTTTATGCTATCGACTATGTCGGCGAGGAGCGTGGGCGAGTGATACCAACCATGGCATCGGGAACAATAGCCGATGCTAGCGGAAGAATATTAGCAGGGCAGAGTGTAGAGGCGATGTACAACTCACTCTCACACGCTAAGTTGATCTCGGTAGGTCTCAACTGCGCCTTTGGAGCTAGGCAGATGATGCCATACTTGGAGCAGCTGGCGGCGATCGCAGGGTGTGCAGTTTCGGCACATCCAAATGCAGGGTTGCCAAATGTTATGGGTGGCTATTACGAGACCCCCGAGATGTTCGCTGACGATG